>JAUWNP010000174.1 GCA_030612585.1 Anaerolineae bacterium | reverse complement strand
TGGCCCAGGTGGCGGAAACGTCTACCCCGGAAGAATTGACCCTCTATATGCAGGCCACCTGGCAGACGTATGGATACTTTGACATACTCTATTGGTTGGACGAAAGTGGCACGATCATCCGCATGGCGCCGCCTGACTATCGTTACCAGGGATTAGATATGTCAGGTCAGCTGCAATTCCAGCAGGTCGGGGCACAACCCGACGTGACGATTTCCCCGCCCTTTACCTCACTACACACCGGTCAGCCAGCCGTTCGTATGGTCTGGTCACTCACCAGTGGCGGCATGATGGTCGGTGAACTCAACCTGGAGGAATTGCAGCAGACGATCACCACTGGAGGTGATGAGTATTATTTCATCGCTGACCGTTCCGGCACCCTGCTGGCGCATCCGCAGTCAGACCTGGTGGCTCAACAGACGAACGTAAGCAATATGCAGATAGTGCAGCGCGGTCTGGCCGATGAGGCGACCTTGTTCTACGCCGCTGATGGAACCTTTGTCTTGGGCAGCGCCACACAGGTGAAGAGTACCGGCTGGGTCGTCGTCACTCAGACCCCCTTATCCGTTGCATACGGCCCCTACGTGGGGTCTATGGGCCTGGCCCTCTTGCTCGCGCCGGCCGTCTGGCTGGTCATGATATTGAACTACCGGCTGCAGCTTAGACACCACGTCGTCGCCCCGCTGGCCCGGCTCAGCCAGGGAGCCGACGCCCTGGCCGCCGGCGACTTTGCCCAGGGCGTGGCGTTGACCGCCATCCCGACCGCCTTTGCTGAGGTAGGCACACTGGTCGCGAGTTTCGAGCGCATGAGTCAGGCCGTCCGGGCCCGTCAGGAGGCGCTGCGGGAGAGCGAGGAGCGGTTTCGCACTGTAGCCGACTTTACCTACGGCTGGGAGTACTGGATTGGTCCAGAGGGAGACTGCATCTACGTTTCGCCGTCGTGTGCACGTATCACTGGATATCGTGCCGATGAATTTCTTCGAGACCCCAGGCTGTTGGAGAGGATCACCCATCCTGACGACCGCGCGATGTTTGCCAGGCACGTCTACGAGGGGTTGGGGAGCGGTGAGGTGTCGTCCATTGATTTCCGCATCATCACCCGTAGCGGCGAGCAGCGCTGGATCGGCCACATCTGCCAACCGGCGTATGGCACCGACGGAAGTTGGCTCGGCAGGCGGGGCAGCAACCACGACATCACCGCGCGCAAGCGGGCGGAGCGACAATTGCAACAGCGTGCCGCTGAACTGGAAGAGGCCAACGCGGAACTCTCCCAGTACGCCTACGTCGTCTCTCACGACCTCAAGACGCCCCTGCGGGCCGTTCACAATTACGCCGACTTCTTGCGCGAAGACCTGGAAGCGACGCTCGACGGTGACCAGAAAGCGTATCTCGATGGACTCGGCCGCGCGGTCCAGGAGGCGGAAGAATTGGTTGAAGACCTGTTAGAACTCTCGCGGGTCGGCCGGCGGGGCATCCCCAGCGAGACGGTTGACGTGGGCGCGTTTCTGCGAAAACTGCTCGCCATTCTTAGTCTACCTGCGGACGTGGAGGTTGTGATGGCGGATGACTGGCCCACTATAGAGGTTGAACCGGTCCTTTTGGGGCAGATTTTCCAGAACCTCATCGGCAACGCGGTCAAATTCAACACTTCTCCCCACAAGCGGGTCGAACTCGGTTGGCGGCCTGTGACGCCAGACCTGACAGGTTTTCCTAAACCTGTCAGGTCTCAGTGGTACGAGTTCTCTGTCCGCGACAACGGCATCGGGATTGACCCGCGCTACCACGAGCAGATCTTTCGCGTGTTCGAGCGGCTCCACACCAAAGAGGAGTACGAGGGCACCGGCGTCGGGTTGGCCATTGTCAAGAAGGCGGTCAGCAAACTGGGTGGTTTGGTCCGTGTAGAATCGATCCCGGGGGAGGGGAGCACGTTCTTTGTGACGATTCCCAGGCCTCCCACAGGCGCAGAGCGTAGAGCGTAAGAACCGTTTGACGGGAACTGTTGTCCCCCGAGATCAGACGCTGTGTACGGGCGGAGGAGGCCCTACAACGGCTTGGCTTCTACTGTCTCCAGTTCGTCGTGCTTTGACAGGTCGGGTGAGTGATGATACAATAAGTAGCGAACAGTTCTTTCCTTTCAGGGGGGATCACGATGAGTATGGCAATCACTGCCGAGACCGTGCAGATTATCCGACGGCTGGAGCCCCGCAGAGACGTGGATTCCGCTCTCCGCCGGGTGCTGGAAAACGAGACCCGCCGCCGCCTGGCTGCCTACGAATTGACCAACCGCATGTTCCAGCGCAAGTATGGGATGACGCTGGCGGAGTTTGAGGCAGCAGGTATGGTGGAAGAACGTGACTATTCCTTTGAGGTTGAGAGCGACCACCAGGATTGGGACCAGGCAGTAGATGGCATCGCAACGCTGCACGATGCGCTACGGAGGTTGCAGAAGCAACAATGACGGAACGGGTTGGCATCGTCATCCCCGTTCTGCCCCGGAGAGCCACGATTTCAGCGACGAGGGCACCCGGCCCGTTTCGCTGGCTGAACTCCTCGACGAGGTGCAGCAGATTCTGATGGGGGAAGGCATACTGTAAGCCCCTTGCCGCCTTCACCTATACCCTACTCACTTCCTTGTTATCCTGCAGCGGGTCAATCTCTAGCCTGTCTACCTCCATCCACTGGCGGCCTGGAATCTTCAGCAGGCCCCAGCGCAGCCGCCCCCACGGCGTGACCACCATATACTGGTTGTCCAGCCACATCACGAAACCTAGCGCTCCCTGGGGCGAGGGGGCGTCCTCCAGCACCCTCCCCCCATCTACGCTGAAGTGTGTTCGCTCCGTCCCCCACTCGATGGTGTAGGTATGCCACCCAGTCATGGTTCGACTGGGCTCACCACAAGTCTCAGCCTCGACCGTGGCCTCCCGCACGTTCAAGGCTCGCTGGATGGGGGGCCACAGGGCGCGGTAGAGGGGGCGGATGTTCATCAAGAGCACCGCCAACGGCGCGAGGGGAGCCAACAGGAGGGCAGCGGGGCGCAGGGTGTCTATTGTGGCCGCCTTCCAGCCGTGGCCTGGCGTGCGCAGGTCCAGTTTCATGTTTGAGGGGGGCGAACCGTAGAAGAACCAGACGGCGCGGGGGAGGGTGGGGAACCGTGCTCCAGTCATCATAAATGGGTCGTTCCAGAAGCCGAAGCCGGCCGTGCCCCGAAGTTGCCCCGCCGGGTGGGAGAAACGAGCGCGCACGGTCAGCCGCAGCGGCGGCCGCCAGGAGAAGCGGCGGCGGGGCAACCCCTGATAGTCGTCTATCTGGGCATCGGAGTACTGGCGGGAGGTGGTGTCGGTGGTGACGAAGCGCAGCGTGGAGCCGGTGGGCTCCAGCGCGCCCGCGCCCACGACGTATCGCCGCCAATGGGGTGCGAGACCTGCCGTGAAGTCTTCGTAGATGGCCTTCACGTACATCCTTTTCCTGCTATTCCTTCTCGGCGGAAGCCATCGAATGAATTCGACGGCTGATATGGGAAACCTGTTCAAACAGGTTAGATCCAACACATTTTAACGTGTTTTGGGTAACAGACCGCGAATTCATTCTATTTAGGGGTGATCTCTTTGACAATGATTCCCAGGGCCAGGACAGGCGTCCCCAATACCAACAGTGCCAGGGTCGCCAGTTCGTTCCCCAGGCTGCTTCCCTCGGCCGGACGCCCGCGCAGGCGGCTGAGCAGGGCGTCGAAGGTGTTGCCGGACAGGTTGCCCAGGGTGATCATGCGGATGTGGGCGAGAATGTCCCGCGCTTTTTCGGGCCCGTAGGTCTCCACCAGTTTCTGCATCATCTCTGGGTCAGGGTGGCCATCGCTTTCGGCGTAGTGCTGGGCGAAAAACAACGCCGGGGCCTCCTCTGGTGAGGCGTGGCCTACCTCGCCGCTCAGCAGAAGGTCCACTTCCTCCTGGCTCACGCCGCTGGCCAAAGCCGTTTTGGCGTGGCCATAACTGCAGTAACGACAGCCGTTGACTGCGGTGACGGCGAGCATGATCTTTTCGGCGAAAGCCTTGCTGATGCGTTTACCGCGCACAGCCGATCTGAATTCGTGGAAGCGGGCCAGGATATCCCGGAAATCCTGGAGCAGGGAGTGCGGAGTGTAGATCCGTTTGGAGAAGTTCCCTTTTTGCCTGCGAGACATTCTACTTCTTCTCTCACTACCGCCGCTGCCGGTACAGCGTTCGATCAACGACATCCACCATGTTTTCGACGTTGAGCGTGTGGTCCAGGAACTGGTTTATCCTTTTCGCCTGTTTGATTGAACTTTCCAGAATCTCACTGTAATTGACGTAAAGTGCCTCAACGTTGGGTTGCTTGTCTATCCAGGCTGCGACTTGTTGTAGATGCTGGCGAAACAACTCCGCCATTTTTTCGTCGCTCACCGCGTCGGTAGGCTCCCCTCTTCTGATGAGCATTCGTCTTTGGGAGTCTAGAATCTCCTCTATCTTACGGCGCATAAAGATCACCTTGTAAGTGTAGCCTTGAGGCAGGTGCTTCAGCAGCGCCGAGATCATCTTGACGGCCTTGCCCCTGGCATCCTCCAGCCAGGACTGGTCGTGCTCGATTTGTTTCACCCTTTCAAACTCGTAATACCCTTTTGGGTTGTCCTCGTCGGCTGTCCTGATATTGTCCGTCAGTATCTCCATTCCGCCAGCCTCAAGCATCTTCATCATCATTGAGGTGCCGGAACGGGGCAATCCTGAAACGATTGTGACGATCTCTCGATCCATAATCTTTACTCCTTCCCTGTTGTCTACTGTACGGCGATCTCTTTACCCACAAGCAGGTCTTGATACGCCTCACCGAATGTGCTCCGAAAGGTTTCGATGGTCCAGTCGCAACTGTCGTGGGGTGAGAGGGCGACCAGTTGCGGGTGGCGGCGCTGCAGGTAGGCGATGGCGGTCTCTACGTCCTGCCGGTTGATCGGATCCCAGGGCCATTTGCCCGTGCACAGGAGACGCTGCAGCGGCAGCCCGAACTTCACCTCCCGCGAGGAGGTCACTGGGTAGTGCAGCCCGCCGACGATGCCGTACAGCGGCTCGTCGAACAGCATCTCCGCCCGGTCAACGATGCGCTGGAGGGTGGGGTGCCCGCAGCCGATGATGACCACGAAACCCTTCCCCTCCACGTTGACCGCCAGCGACTGCTCCGGCGTCCAGCCGAAGAAGAACATCTGCCGGGGGATAGGCCCCATGCTGGCGACGCCGGGAGCGACGATCCGTGGGCCATCCACGAGGATCACCCGCGCCGTGGGGTTGGATAACGGTACCGGCACGTAGGCGGGGATGCCCTTCAGGTCAACCGGTTGGCCTGAAAGGGCAAAGGTATGGTGCGTCATGTGTGATATGCCCCCTACGTGATCCTCGTGTGCGTGGGAGATGACCAGCGCGTCAATGTCAGTCACCTCTACGCCCAGGGCCGCCATATTGCGCAGCAGTGGGGAGGGATGCTTACCCTGTGTGTTGTAGCCCACGTCGAAGAGGATGGTCGTGTCGTCGGCGCGGACGAGGTACGAGACACCCGGCTCGCCTACCAGAAATTGTCCTGAGCCTGCCTGCCATGAGCGGAGCCGAAGGGTCGAAAGGACCTGTCCTGAAGCCTGCCCTGAGCCTGTCGAAGGGCCTGTCGAAGGATCGCGGGCGGTGTACCAGTCAATCAGGGGCAGAATGGTGAGGTGTTTCACCGTGCCCACGTCCTTGAGTTTGGGGCGGCGTGCGCTGGCCCATACCCGGTCGGCGCGGCGGCGGCCCAGTTGGAAACGGGCCATCAGCCCTCCGGCGGCGGCCGCTGTGAGACCACCCAAAGCGAAAGCAATCGCTTGTTTGGTTTTCATCACATTGTCTCCTTGTATCTATTGATCAGGCTGGTCAGGTTCTCGAACGGCCCGCCGTGGCCGACGTACACGACACGAGGCGAAAGGGCCGCTAACCGGCGCACGCTCTCCTGGTTGCGCTCCAGGTCCCAGGCGACGATGGGCGGCCCGGGCTTGCGAATCAGCCCCATCAACTGGCCCATCACCAAATCGCCGACGATGGCCTCTCCGCTGTCCAGCAGCACCGAGATGGAGCCCGGTGTGTGCCCTGGCGTGAGAATCACCCGGCCCGCGACGCTGCTCGCACTGAGCGGAGCCGAAGTGTACTTGTCCAGCCGCCACTCGTCCTCGAACACGATGTCCGGCTCGAAAGCGGGGGCACGGTCGGGGCCAGCCACCCCTGGGATCCGCATCCCCAACGCCACGAGCCAGTGGGTCGGGTTGAGCGACCCTGGCAAATGGATGCCCTGCCGCACAGCCTCGGCGTCCAGTGCGTGGATGGCGATCGGCGCGCCGGTCCGCTCCCGCAGCGCCGCCGCACTGCCGAAGTGATCAATGTGTCCGTGGGTGAGCAGGATCAGGCGGATATCGCTGGGGGCGACGCCGCGCTCCGCCAGCCGCGCCAGGATGAGGTCTGCCCGGCCGGGGTTGCCAGTGTCCACCAGGATTGATCCCCCGTCGCCCTGGATCAGGAAGACGTTGGTTGATTTCCCTGTGTTAATCTGAATGACGGGCTTGATCATCTTATAGCCCCTTGCCAACTGATGTGGTATGCCTGCCCTTGCTGTCACTCAATCTCCACCTCCAATATACCTTCTTGTCTCGGAAGAGAAACTATAACATCATCATCCACGAAAGAGCTAAGGCCGCTATTTTGATCGCGCGCGGCATCTACCGCTCGATCCCCTCCCGCGCTATCACCCCTTGCTCATAGTAGTGCTTCACCTCACGCATCTCTGTCACCAGATCGGCCCGCTCAATCAGCTCCTGCGGGGCGCGGCGGCCAGTGAGAACCACCTCCACGGGCTCCGGCTTCTCGTCCAGGAACGCCAGCACCTCCTCCACGTCCAGAAGCCCGAACCAGACGGTCACATTGACCTCGTCCAGCACGACGATGTCGTACTTGTCCGAAAGCATCGCCTCCCGCGCTCGCTCCAGCCCGCGGTGGGCCTGGGTCACGTGCTCCGGCGTGACCTCCTCGTGGTGGATGCAGCGCACGTCCCCGTACTGCTCGATGGTGATATGGGGATGATCGCGCAGCGCGTCCAGTTCCCCGTAGTGCTGACCCTTCATGAACTGACCGATGTAGGTGTGCATGCCGTATCCGGAAGCCCGCAACGCCAGGCCCAGGGCGGCTGTTGTTTTCCCTTTGCCGTCCCCGGTGTAGACTTGTACGTAGCCTTTTGAGAGATGATCACTCATATTCTTTGCATCGCTACCTTTCGCTTGGAACTAACGTGAAGCGTGATTGCTCGTCCACGACTTCGCATTACGCAGCCTTTGGGATTTGGTCATTGGGATTTGGGATTTTCATTTCTCCCCGTGTCCGGCCAGTTCGGCGATCTCTGCAATCCTGGCGTCTAGTTCAGGGCCGAGGCCCTCGATGTTTGCATCCAGGAAGCCCCGGATGATCATTGAGATCGCCTCGCGTTCCTCAATCCCCCGCGCCTGCAGGTACGCAACTTGCTCGGGGGCGATTTTGCCGATGCTGGCCTCGTGGCTCATCTGTGCTTCGGGATGCAGGGCTTTCAGACCGGGGATGGACTGGATGAATCCCTCGTCTCCAGGATCCAGCAGCAGGCCGGCGCAGTCCACGTGCGCCCGGCAACTGGCTTTGCCGATGAGCAAGCCTTCCTGGCTAAGTCGCCCACCGGTGCACACCCCCCGATGGGCGATTTCGGCGCTGGTGTCCTCACCGTTCAGGTATACCTCGCCCCCGGTGACAATGTTCGACCCCTTAGAACCCAGGATAATGGTGAAGTACTTCGCCGAAGCGGTTCTCCCATTGAGCCACGTCCGTGGATTGGACTGCATGTCCCCGCCCGGTCGCAGCGAGACGTAGTTGCTTATGAACATCCCGCCTGCTTCAACGATTGTCCCCGAGCGGGGGCGCACCTTGACTTCAGGGCCCCAGCTATGGATCATCGTGCTGGTCAACCTGGCGTTCTGGCCGACGTAATGCTCGCTGATCCCAAGATGGACTGCGCTACTCACACCGGTTCTCGTGGCGCAGCCCGTGATCAGGTGGAGTTCGGAGTCCTCTTCGAGGATGACGACGTTGTGGACCATCTGGGCGATGTCGCCCCGTGTTATGTACAGGCAGGCTTGGACGGGGAAGCGCACCTTCGCTCCCTTCTTCACGCGAACGAAGTATCCCTGGGGTTCCGGCTGCGACGCGTACTGGGCTGTAATCTCATCCAGGTCGGCCGGCACCGCTTTCCAGTAGTACCGCTCGCGCAGCCAGTCGTACTTCCTGAGAGCGTCGGCAAGGGCCAGCAACTCAAAGTCGTCGGTGTGGGCCACCACGCAGAGCGGGTGAAAGTCGCGCAGGATGAACGTGCCCGAACGGTCCTCGCCCTCGACGTGCACCCCCACGCTGGCCATCATCTCTGCATCGGCAGGTTCCACCTGGCTGGGAGAGGTCTGTGCCGCTCGTTGAGTGTCGGGGGCGGTGACAAACTGGTCCAGGTCAACGTCTGCCGCCCGGCGTAGATGGGTTGAAACTTCCATTATTGCCTGTGCCTCCTGAGTTCGCATTGAACACATTCCTCATAGCCACACTTGCGGATTTGATCGAGGAGGATATGGGGGTTCCCCGAGCAACCTATGTACCCATCCAACATCACATGCGCTTTGTCAGCGTGGACGTAATTCAGGATGTTGCCGGTGTGGGTGATGACCAGGCCCGTCCTTCTCTCTTTCGGCCGGGTAGCGTGGTTTCTGGCAAGCAGTTCGTTTGTAATGTACCCAACAACGTTCATGGCCTCCAGGTCAACGCCGGAGTCGGGCTCATCCAACATCACGAACTTCGGGCGGGTGACCAGAAGTTGGAACAGTTCGGAGCATTTGATCTCGCCCCCTGAAAGGCCAGCGTTGATGTCGCGCTCCAGAAACGGCTCCATCTGAAAGGCTCTCACCAGATCGTCAATTTCCTGAGCGCGTTGCGGGGCCTTTGCGATGGCGTGATCGAGGATCTGCCGCAGTTTGACCCCGGTGATGGTGGGGGGGCGCTGTTGCGAGACGCCGATGCCGAGCCTGGCTCTCTCGGTGATGTCCAGTTCGGTGATGTCCTCTCCGTTGAAGAGAATCTGTCCCCCGGTCACCTTGTACTCTGGATAGCCGATGATAGTCATCATCAGCGTGGTCTTGCCACTTCCGTTAGGCCCCAGCAGGGCGTGGATCTCTCCCTCGGGGATGACCAGGTCGAGGTCGTAGAGGAGCATCTGCCCATCAACCTCGACGTATAGATGCTCGATTTCCAGAATATTGATCATTT
>JAUWNP010000264.1 GCA_030612585.1 Anaerolineae bacterium | reverse complement strand
TCAGCACTGGGCCGTGCTGGTCGGCGTCAACGAGTACGAGGATAAGGCCAACTATGGCCAACTCCACGTCTGCGTCAAGGATGTGCACGCCATCCGCGAGCAACTGATCGCCGGTGGCTTTGACCCGGCCCGCATCCGCCTACTCACCGACCAGACAAGCGAACTTCCCACGAAGGCAAACATCCTGGTCGCACTCAAAGCCGTCGCTGACGCCACCGATCCAGACGACCTGCTGCTTTTCTACTACAGCGGTCATGGCGACGAGGACGGCGGTGAATCCTATCTGGTCACCCGCAACGGCCGGCGACTGGTGTTGAGCGATACCGCCGTCCGCGTCTCGCGGGTCAAGGAGATTGTAGAACAGGCCCCGGCCTGCGCCAAAGTCATTGTCCTGGATGCCTGCCATTCTGGGGCCGATATTGGCGGCAAGGGGCCAAAACCGATGTCAGAGGAGTTTATCCGTCGCGTCTTTGAGCAGGCTGAGGGGCTGGCACTCCTGGCTTCGTGCAAGCAAGGGCAGTTAAGCTACGAGTGGTGTGAAAACGAGCGCAGCGTCTTTACTCACTTTCTGCTGGAAGCGTTGGAGGGGCGAGCCGACCGGGACGAAAAGGGGTTTGTCACTGTGCAGGATGCCAACCGGCACGTTGCCAACAGTGTAAAGTTGTGGGCCAGCCAGCGTAACCTGAGCCAGATACCGACGCTGCAGTACACTGTGGCGGGTGACATCATCCTCGTTCGTCACCAATAGCCCAGGTGTCTTCAATGTCTAACCGAACCGGCAGAGACAACAGACGATATGAGTTGGTACAACTGGAGATGGAGAGTGCGATGAAAAGATATTCGAGTACAACCTTGCTCATCAAGCGCGGTACCCTCGTCACTCCTGAGGGTATCCTTGAAGCCGATTTACTCGTCCAGGGAGAGCACATCAAGGCTATGGGACATGGTCTTCCCATGGCGGACGACACTGTCGTGGTGGACGCCGACGGCTGCTACGTCCTCCCTGGTCTCATTGACGCTCACACCCACATCGCGCTCGACACCGGCGTCTACCAGACCCCCGACGACTGGTTCATCGGCACGCGGGCCGCCGCCTGTGGGGGTGTCACCACCGTGGTGGACTTCGCCACCCAGTTTCCGGGGCAGACGCTACGGGAGGCAGTAGAGGCGCGGCTAGAGGAGGCGCGGGAGGCGGTGATTGACTATGGGTTCCACGTGATGGTCACCGATCTGGGGCCAGGCCGGGAGGGGGAGTTGGCCGATCTGGTTGATCTGGGCACCCCCAGCATGAAACTCTACACCACCTACCGGCCCAACTACTACGCCGATGACAGTACAATCCTGCGCCTGATGGAAGCCGCCGCCGATCTGGGAATCCTGCCGCTCGTCCACTGCGAGAACGACGCGCTGGTGACGGCACAGACCGAATCGTTGATCGCCGCCGGTGAGACCGGCTGGCGTTACCACGGCCGCTCCCGCCCCGCCCTGGCTGAGCAGGAGGCGGTCCAGCGGGTGCTCTTCCTGGCCGAGGCCGCTGGATGCCCGGTTCACATCGTCCATTGCTCCACCGCCCGCTCCGTCGCGTTGGTAATGGAGGCCCGGGACAACGGACAGGCGGTCTCCTGCGAGACCTGCCCCCAGTACCTCTTGCTGGATAACACCGTCTACGAGGGGCCGGGCCCCTGGCGCTACATCCTCCAGCCACCGCTGCGCGACCCCGGCGATCCCGACCGGCTGTGGGCGCTAGTCGAGGCCGGGGCGGTGGACTTGATCGCCACCGACCACTGTGACTACACGCTGGCGCAGAAGACTGCTGATGACAACTTCACCCGCACGCCTGGAGGTCTGCCGGGAATGGAGACTTTGCTACCGTTGATGTACACCTACGGCGTGGCCGGGGGGCGGCTGACGCTGCCCCAACTGGTCGCACTCCTATCCACCAACCCGTCTCGCATCTGGGGATTGTGGCCGCGCAAGGGTGCGCTCCTCCCCGGTTCCGACGCCGACGTCGTCGTCTACGACCCGGGGCCGGAGACCACCATCAGCGCCGAGAGCCTCCACCACCTGACCGGCTACACCCCCTACGAGGGGTTGCGGGTGCAGGGGCGGGTCAAGGTGACCATCTCCCGGGGCCAGATCATTTACCGCGAGGGGCGGTTCAACGGGCGCAAGGGGCGAGGGCAGTTTGTGGCGAGGGGGGGAGTAGATGAGGAATGGGTGGATGAGTAGATGGGGGATGAGTAGAAGGGGGATGAGTAGATGAGGAGGCACACGATATGGAGCAGGCAGACCTTTTCTACCGCTTCGGCGCGGCACTGGCCATTGGTTTCCTGGTGGGGCTGCAACGGGAGTATGCCCACGGCGGCCCTGGTAGGGAGATATTCGCCGGCGAGCGCACGTTTGCGCTGATGGGGCTGGTTGGCTGCACGGCCGCAATGGTGGCTGATGTGTTGGCTTCGCCGTGGCCGTTTGTTGGCATCTTTATCGTAATGGGCGCGTTGATCGCGGTTACCTATTTCGTCGGCGCGTGGCGCGGTGGCGTGGGCATGACGACCGAGGTGGCGGCGCTGGTGACTGTCCTCGCCGGCGCGCTGTGCTACTGGGGCTATCTGGCGTTGGCGGCGGCGCTGGCGGTGGTGACCACTGTCTTGCTCTCCCTCAAACTGGAGATGGACACGTTTGTGCAGCGCATCACCCGGGAGGACGTTTACGCCACGCTAAAGTTCGCTGTCATCACGGTCATCGTCCTGCCGGTGCTGCCCAATCAAACCTTTGGCCCACCGCCGTTGGATGTGCTAAACCCGTACAAAATCTGGCTGATGGTCGTGTTCATCTCCGGCATCAGTTTCCTGGGCTACGTGTTGGTCAAGGTGGTGGGTCCCAGGCAGGGCATCGGCCTGACCGGTCTACTGGGTGGGCTGGTTTCGAGTACGGCGGTGACGCTCAGTTTTGCGCAACGCAGCCAGAGGGAGGCGGAGTTGGCCAAACCGTTTGCGCTAGCGATCACTGTGGCCTGGACGGTGATGTTCGCTCGGGTAATCGTGGAGGTTGCGGCACTGAACAGTGCGCTGTTGCGCGTGTTGTGGCTGCCGATGGCTGCCTCGGCGGCGGTGGGGCTGGCCTACTGTATCTATCTCTACCTCGCTCAGCGCACCGACAAGGAAGGGGAGGTCGTTTTCTCCAACCCGTTTGAACTGGGGCCGGCGATCAAGTTTGGCCTGATCTACGCGTTGATCCTGTTGATCTCGAAGGCAGCGCAGACGTATCTGGGTGATACCGGCCTCTATCTCTCCAGCATCGTTGCCGGGCTGGCGGACGTGGACGCGATTACGCTCTCCGTGGCTGAGTTGAGCCGCACGGCGGGCGGCTTGACTTTGAACACAGCAGCGCGGGCCATTGTGCTGGCCGCCATGTCGAACACCGCCGTCAAAGGGGGCATCGTGCTGACGAGCGGGTCGCCTTCCCTGCGCCGGGCGTTGATGCCGGGGTTTGTGTTGATGCTGGTGACTGGCATTGGAGTTGCGTTTCTCGTTTAGAGTGGATGGGTAGGCGAGTAAATGAGTAGATGAGTAGATGAGGGAAGGGGGAAACCTATGACCGGCCAACGGTTCGGCTTCCATGACCTCAAATGCTGGCAATTGGCCCGGAGGTTGGTGATCGAGGTCCACAAAGTCGCCGCGCAGTTGCCGCTCATTGAGCGCTACGATCTAGTTCCACAAATGCGTAGGTCATCGAAGAGCGTGATGGCGAATATTGCCGAGGGCTACGGGCGCTATCACTACCTGGACAAACTGCGCTTCTTCTACATTGCCCGTGGCTCCCTCGACGAGACTATCAACCACATCATCACCTGCTTCGACCTGCGATACGTCTCCGAAGCGCGATTTCATGAACTGCACGACCTGGCTCAGGAGGCACATCGTACCCTCAACGGCTACATTGGCTACGTCCGTAAGCAACAGAAAGGGATCAAGGAGTTTGGCAAGACCATTCTGCGCGAGGAGCGCATTGTTTACGTGGTGGTAGATGAGGAAACGAGGAAATGAGTAGATGAGGAAATGAGTAGATGAGGCTCCGCCGATCCTCATTTACTCATTCCCCATTTACTCATTTACTTCCAACAGGAGGCACACAATGAACCTATCCGATTTCTTACCCATCGCCCGGGGCGACGAGCCCGCCGACCTGGCACTCCGCAACGGGCGCGTGATCAACGTCTTCACCGGCGAGATCATCAGTACAGATGTCGTCATTGCCGGTGACACCATCGTTGGGGTTGGGCCCGATTACGAGGCCCAGGATGAACTTGATCTGGGCGGGCGGTACGTCTGCCCTGGCCTTATTGATGCTCACGTTCACGTCGAGTCATCAATGGTCACTCCATCGCAGTTTGCCCGCGCCGTCGTGCCGCGCGGCACCACCACCGTCGTCACCGACCCCCACGAGATCGCCAACGTGGCCGGGGCGGCCGGCATCCGCTACATGCTGGCGGCCTCCGAGGGGCTGCCGCTTACTGTCTACGTCAACCTCCCCTCCTGCGTCCCGGCCACGCACATGGGCACTGCCGGGGCGGAACTGACCGCCGACGATTTGATCGGGCTGGCCGGCTTGCCCCGCGTCCTGGGGCTGGCCGAGTTTATGAATGTGCCGGGGGCAGTGTTGGGGTTGCCGGGAGCGCTGGAGAAACTGGTCGCTTTCCAGGAGCGTGTCATTGACGGCCACGCTCCCGCCGTCGGCGGCAAGTGGCTCCAGGCATACGTTGGCGCTGGCCCTGGCTCCGACCACGAGTGCACGACTGCCGGCGAGATGCTGGAGAAACTGCGGCTGGGGGTGTACGTCTTCGTGCGCGAGTCCACCGCCGCCAGGAACCTGCGGGCGCTCGTGCCAGCCGTCACTCTGCACAACAGCCGCCGCTGTGCTTTCTGCACCGACGACCGCCACCCGGCGGACCTGCTGGACGATGGGCACATTGACTATCTCATCCGCCTGGCCGTCGCTGAGGGGCTCGATCCTATCACTGCTATCCGCATGGCGACCCTCAACGGTGCCGAGTGGTTCCGCCTGCGCGACCGGGGGGCGATTGCGCCCGGCAAGCGGGCTGACCTGGTTGTCTTCTCCAATCTGAAGGACTTCCGCGCCGAGATGGTCTTCGCCGGTGGGGTGTTGGTGGCGCAGGGCGGTGTCCCTGTCGGTGATTGGCCTATCCATGCCGTGGACGAGTCCCACGTGCGCGACACTGTGCACGTGGAGTGGGAGCGTCTCAAATTCGCTATCCCGGCCCCCCCTCCGTCCCCCCCAACCTTGGGGGGGAAGGCCGCCCCCCCTCAGTCCC
>JAUWNP010000259.1 GCA_030612585.1 Anaerolineae bacterium | reverse complement strand
CTACTGGTCGCCGGGACTCAAGTTCCCGGGACCGGAGGCCAAGGGGGCCATCATCGGCTTCGGCGACGTGCACACCCGCGCCCACGTCTACCGCGCTATCCTGGAAGGACTGGCCTACGCGCTGCGGGAGGGATTGGAGCGGAGCCAGAAGCGGCTGAAGGTACGCACGACCGAGGTGCGGGTCTCCGGCGGCGGCTCGCAATCGGACGCGGCGATGCAGATCACCGCCGATCTCTTCAACCTGCCCGCTAGCCGTCCCCACATCTACGAGACCTCTGGGTTGGGAGCGGCGATGGACGCGGCGGTCGGCCTGGGGTTGCATCCCGATTTCGAGACCGCTGTGGCGGAGATGACGCGGGTGAGCCGCACCTTCCTGCCCCGCCCCGAGGTGCGCGATGTCTACGAGGGGCTCTACCGGCGGGTCTACCGGCAGATGTACCGGCGGCTGCGGCCGCTGTATGAGGAGATTCGCCGGATTACGGGGTATCCGCCGAGGTAGAGGTCAGCCAATCTAGACCTTCTTGTTCCGCAGTCTTGCTATCAATCTGGAGATTATCAGTGCCAAGGTAGTTGAGAAAGCGTTTGAAGCAGCGGAACAGATCGGATTGCATCCTTTTCGATGGGGTGACTCCAGACTCCCACCACCACTTCTTGATAATCAAAGCCCCGTTCTTCTTATCTCGTCCTGGTTCAAACCGGGCGATGAATCGATCACCATGCAGAACGGGAAGCACATAATAGCCATAGCGTCGCTCGGCGACTGGCTTGTAAACCTCCCAGCGGTAGTCGAAGTCAAATAGTTCCTTCGCCAGTCGTCGGTCCCAGAGTAGGTTGTCCAGCGGAGCCATTACGGTCGCCCGTGGCGACAGGCTGTCGGAGTCCAGCATTTTATCGAGGCATGGCTTGTCCTCGCTCCTCATGTAGAGCGGAGGTTCTATGCCTTCTACATGTACCTCTACAACCCTTCCCTGTCTGAGTAGCCGCGTCAGAGTTGCTTTACGCTCCTTGCTTTTGAGTTCAGAAATCCCAAGCCATGCGCCACCGGACCTGTTCCACAATAGCCCTACGCTCCCAATGCGTCTGAGGACATACCAATCGTGATACTGTTCCTCTGTCTCATTGGGGTCAGAGGCCGACAGCAGTTCTGCCGGGATGTGACGGCTGGCGAAGTCATACACTTTGCGGGTGTGTACCTTGTGATGGATAATCAGTTCGCCCCAGAAGTACATACTCTCCAACGCCGCTCGTGCTAACCGTGTCGGAGCCCACGACCAGTCCACGGTCTGATCAAAATCCAAGTCAATCGAAGATAAAGGGCCTTGTTCCTCAATTGCCTTGCGAGCCTCCGGGAGGATCGATTTGACGGGGCCGGGGCTTTTGCCAGGATTGCGCCTGGCTGCTTCCCTGCGACGGTGGAAATACGGCCAGTCCTCCACACGGTAGATGGACATATTCTTATCCCACCCGTCCAGAAGCACCCGGTCCTTATAAAGCAGTTCCTGTAGCATCACAGGCCGAAAGTCCGAAACGCGGGCTTGGAGCACCAGTTGTGGGTTGTGGCCCACTATGCTCAGAGGATCGAACTGAATGCAACCGACGTGACGAATGTAACCGAGTACGCCAGATTTACCCTCCAACTCGTATGGCGGCCATAAGCCCTGATGGGCGAGGACAAAGCGGCGGGCTTGCCGATTGGTGATTGTCAACTTCTTCATTGCTGATAATCATAACCTCCTCACAGTTTTCACTACCTGACGAGAAGCCGCCCGACCCGTCACCGTACAGACTTTTTTCGTCACTGCTCAGGCTCTTCCCAAAACAGACACAAATAGCACACGGATACACACAGATGAACCCGCCACGAGCCCCGCCACGAGCCCCGCCACGAGTACTCGCGGTGGTACTCGCGGTGGTACTCGCGGTGGTACTCGCGGTGGTACTCGCGGTGGACGGATTCTCACGGATTTTTTCTGTCTTGATCTGTGTACATCTGTGTGATCAGTGTTGATCCGTGTCCCATTTGTAGCTGGTTGAGACCCGATTATACTCAGCGGTAGTATCTGCGCAAGCAAAGAACGCTCCTGATCTTGCCTGGCGGCGAACGATCTTGCTCTGAAACGTGCACAAGACGGGAAACCCTGCTATAATAGAATGCGTTCTGGCAACATAACACTGACAACCACGGAGGTTTCATAGATGAGATTCCCTCGCCGCAGTGGCATCCTCCTGCACCCCACGTCACTCCCCGGCCGCTTCGGCATCGGCGACCTGGGTCATGCTGCCTACCGGTTTGTAGACTTCCTGGCGGCAGCCGGCCAATCCTACTGGCAGGTGCTCCCCCTGAGCCCCACCGGCTATGCCGACTCTCCCTACCAGACGCTCTCCGCCTTCGCCGGCAACCCGATGCTCATCAGCCCCGAAAAACTGGTGGAGATCGGCCACCTCTCGGAGACGGACCTGGAGGACATACCTGCTTTCCCCGACGAGCGGGTGGATTTCGGGCCGCTCATCCGCTACAAGACTAACTTGCTGAACCGGGCCTTCGCCAACTTCCGGGCCCACGCCCCTGCGAGCCAGCGAGCGACCTTGGCCCGCTTTTGCGACGAGCAGGCTTTCTGGCTGGATGACTTGGCCCTGTTTATGGCTTTGAAAGAGGCTCACAATCTCCGCCCCTGGCACGAGTGGGAGCCGGAGGTCGCCACCCGGCAGCTGGAAGCGCTGGCCCGCTGGCGGGAGTCGCTGGCCGGCGAAATCGAGAACCAGAAGTACCGGCAATGGTTGTTCTTTGAGCAGTGGCTGGCGGTCAAAAGGTACGCCAATGAGCGGGGCATCCGTTTCATCGGCGATATCCCTATCTTCGTCTCCCTGACAGCGCCGACGTCTGGGCTAATCCCCACCTTTTCCACTTTGACGATAACCTCCGGCCAACGGTCGTCTCCGGCGTGCCACCCGACTATTTTAGCGAGACGGGGCAACTCTGGGGCCATCCGCTCTACCGCTGGGAGGTGGTGGCCCAGGACGGGTACGCCTGGTGGATCGCCCGTTTTCGTATGGCCTTCACCCAGGCCGACGTGGTGCGCATTGACCACTTTCGCGGCTTTTACAACTACTGGGAGGTCCCGGCGGAGGAGAAAACGGCGATCAACGGACGCTGGTTGTACGGCCCTGGTGCCGACCTATTCCGCGCCGTCACCGCTGCGCTGGGCGAGGTGGCGATCATCGCCGAAGACCTGGGCGATTTCAACGAGGAATCGCGTGCTGGCGTGGATGCCTTGCAGGCCGAGTTCGGCTACCCTGGCATGAAGGTGCTCCAGTTCGCTTTCGGTGGTGGCCCGGCCGATCCCTTCCTGCCTCACAACTTCACCCGCGACTGTATGGTGTACACCGGCACCCACGACAACGACACAACCGTTGGCTGGTACCAGGTCACCTCCACAGAAGCGGAGCGGGACTACGCCCGCAAGTATCTGGGCCGCGACGGCTCGGACGTTGCCTGGGACCTGATCCGGCTGGCGTGGGCAACGGTCGCCAACACGGCCATCACCACCGTTCAAGACCTGCTGAGCCTGGCCCACGAAGCGCGGATGAACACACCCAGCACCGTCGGCACGCCCAACTGGTGCTGGCGTCTCTTACCGGGCGCGCTGAGCGATGAGGTCGCAGCGCGGCTCTTGGAACTGACCGCGATCTACGGGCGGACGGGCTGAGCGGCTCACTGTCTGCAAAAGCGATGCAAGGAGGAGAACGACCAAATGACACGCATTGTGTTAGTACGTCATGGCCAGACGGCCTGGAACCGGGAGGTGCGCTTCCGTGGCCGGGCCGACGTAGAATTGGACGAGTTTGGACTGCGGCAGGCGCAGGCGACCGGGCGCTACCTGGTCACCCGCTGGCCGGTCGTCGCTGTCTATGCCAGCCCGATGCGCCGCGCGACGCAGACCGCCGAGGCCATCGCTCGCGCCCACGGCCTGACCGCCCACCCGCTAGAGGGGCTGCTGGACATAGACTTCGGCGAGTGGCAGGGGCTCTCGCCTGACGAGGTGGCACAGCGTTACCCCGCGCTCTACGAGGCTTGGTGGGAGGCCCCCCACACAGTGTGCTTCCCCGGCGGGGAGGGGCTCGATGACGTGCGGAGCCGGGTCGTGGCCGCGCTGAGTGACGTGATCGCCCGCCACCCGGAGCAGGCCGTCGCGTTGGTCTCCCACACCGTCGCCAACCGCGTCCTGCTCTGCGCCGTGTTGGGGTGGGGCAACGACCGTTTCTGGCGGCTGCGGCAGGAGACCTGCGCGGTGAACGTCTTCGACGCGGAGGACGACGGCGCCTTTACCGTCGTCCTGCTGAACGACACCTGTCACCTGCAGGGCCTATCTGAATCTGAACGAATCTGAACACGCGGTTCTTTGACACATCGCCTGCCCAAAAACCTCGGGGGTCTGAGGTGGCAGACCGAAAAAAAAGGCGCTGCATGGGGAGTGTCCCCATGCAGCGCCAATGACATCAGCCTAACACCGCCTGTTTACGGCGGTGCTTGGGGCTATCTGCGCCTGAGACGCCGCTGCCACTGGTTGATCGGCACCATCGCTGCCAGTCTCATGTCTTGCAGCCGCGTGCGGGCGGCCACCTGTGTGCTCCACATAATGTTTCGCATTCGTGTGACTGGCCGCGTGACTGGCTGAAACAGGTTCGATAGCAGCGGCCAATCCTCTACGCGGATAGACTCCTCCTCCACCCGCTCCGGCTGCCAGTGCAGCACCGCTGCCGCCCAGGTCAGCCCGGCACCGAAGCCGACCAGCACTACGTGGTCACCTGACTTCAAGCGGCCCTCCTCCAACGCGTCGCACAGTGCCAGCGGGATCGAGGCCGCCGCCGTGTTGCCGTAGCGGTCAAGGTTGACCATCATCTTCTCAGGGGCGACCTTCAGCCGGCGTCTCGCCAGTTCGATGATGCGGGAGTTGGCTTGGTGGGGGATGATCAGTTCGATGTCGTTCCAGGTCAGGCCGCTGGACCGCACGACGTTGATCACCGCATCAGTCATCTTGCGAGTGGCGAACTTGAAGATGCGCCGGCCGTCCATGCGCAGGTAGTGCTCGCGGTTACGCAGCACCTCCTCGCTGAAGGGGTTGGCGCAGCCCCCGCTGGGGTAATAGAGCGCATCCCAATCGCTGCCGTCAGAACCGAGTTCGCAACTCAAGATCCCCGTGGGCACGTCGCTGGCCTCCACCAGCACGGCTGCTCCGCCGTCGCCGAAGAGCACACATGTGGTGCGGTCTGTCCAGTCCACGAATGGTGAGAGCATCTCGACCCCGACCACCAGCACCTTTTGGTAGAGGCCGGTCTCGATAAACTGGTTGGCCGTCACCAGGCCATAGACGAAGCCGGTGCAGCCGGCCGCCAGTGTGAAGGCCGCTGCCCGTGTCGCGCCCAGTTGATCCTGCACCATGCTGGAGACCGGCGGGCAGAGGTAATCGGGCGTTGAGGTGGCGACGATGATGAGGTCAACTGCTTCGGGGGCCACTTCCGCCTGCTCCAGTGCCTTGCGGCAGGCCTCGACTGACATCGTGGCCGTCGTCTCGCCCGGCCCGGCGATGTGTCGCTCGCGGATGCCCGTGCGCGTGACGATCCATTCGTCGGAAGTATCCACCATCTGTTCCAGGTCCTGATTGGTGAGTACACGCTCGGGCACAGATTTGCC
>JAUWNP010000028.1 GCA_030612585.1 Anaerolineae bacterium | reverse complement strand
GCAAAGATCCGCTGAGCGATCCGGACATCATGCAGTTCTGTCGGCCCACCGATGATGCCCAGCGCGCGGGCATCACGGTACTTGCGGGCCATCGGGTAATCCTCCATGTAGCCGTAGCCGCCCATCACCTGAACCATACGGTTGGTGACGCTGCTGGCGACGCGGGCGCTGAAGGCCTTGACCACCGAGGCGTCGAAGGAAAAGTCACTACCCTGATCGGCCAGCCAGGCAGCGTGGTAGACCAGGTAGCGCAGTGCCTCCACTTCGGTCAGCGCCTGGGCCACGTAAGATTGGATGGCCTGCTTCTTGGCAATAGGGACGCCGAACTGCACCCGTTCGGAGGCGAACTGGGCCGCCACGTCCACGGATTCCTCGGATACTCCCAGTCCGGCTGCTGCCAGCGCGATTGCCATTCGATCCTGCGCTTGCTGCGCTACCGTCTGCCCCTCGCCGGGCTCGCCAAGCCGGTTGGCCTGTGGCACCCGGCAGCCTTCCAGGTAAAGCGTGTTGAATGTCACGCTGCGCAGCCCCAGCGTCGGCTCCCGGTAGCCCACCGTCAGCCCGGTGGTGTCCTTGGGGACTAAGAATGGTTCGACCTCCTCTGATCCTTGGGCAAAGACCAGAAAGAGACCGGCGATCTCACCGTTGGCGACCCAGGTCTTGACGCCATCGAGCAGGCAGTCGTCGCCGTCTGGCGTAGCGCGGGTCTGGAGCGCCATTGCGTCGCTTCCAGCGTCTGGCTCGGTGAGGGCGAAGCCGCCGATCATCTCGCCAGCAGCCATCGGCGGGAGCCATTCCTCCTTCTGGGCGTCGGTGCCGTGGGCCAGGATGCTCATCGCCACCAGGCTCACGTGCGTCGCCAGTGTCACGGCGGTGGACATGCAGTCTTTGGCCAGCGTCTCGATGAGCAGGGCATAACTGACCCCGTCAAGTTCCGCACCGAAGTAATCCTCTGGCAGCGTTGCTCCCAGGAAACCCTGATTGGCCGCCTTGCGGAGCACATCCAGAGGGGGTTTCTCCTCATGATCAATCTCCTCCGCTATGGGCGCGACCTCCTTGGCGGAGAAGTCACGGAACATGGCGCGGAACATCTGCTGTTCTTCACTAAGAGTAAAGTCCATAGCCAGTCCTCCTGGGCTGGTACATTGGTACATTGGTACATTGGTATATTGGTAGATTGGTATATTGGTACATTGGGTGCTCTACCAATCTACCAGTCTACCAGTTTCCCAATCTACCAATCTACCAGTCTACTGATCCTTGAACTGCGGCTGCCGCTTTTCGAGGAAGGCGCTGAGCCCCTCGAGAGGATCTTCCTTTTCCGCCAGAATCACGAACTGCTCCGCCTCGATCTTGAGCCCCTCCTCAATGGAGACTTGTAGTCCCTCGGAGACGGCCCGCAGCGCGGCAGCAGCGGGGAACTTGGACTTGGAGACGATCTTGCGAGCCAGACCCTGCGCCTCCTTGAGCACCGCCCCGGCCGGCACTACCTTGTTCACCAACCCCACCCGGTAGGCCTCCTGGGCAGTGATCATATCACCGGTGAGGATCAACTCGATGGCCTTCCCTTTGTTCGTGAGGCGGGCCAGTCGCTGTGTGCCGCCCCAGCCAGGAATGATCCCTAAGTTGATCTCCGGTTGCCCCAGCCGTGCTCGGTCGGAGCAGATGCGCATATGGCAGGCCATCGCCAACTCCAAGCCACCGCCCAGGCAGAAGCCGTTAATGGCGGCGATGATCGGCTTGGTGGCTTTCTCGATCTTGAGGAAGGTCCTATGCCCCCGCTCTAAAAAATCGCTGGCAGCGGTGTCCTCGGCCTTTTCAAACAATGCTTTGATCTCGGGGATGTCCGCCCCGGCGATGAAGGCATTGGTGCCACCACCGGTGATGATGATGGCCTTGACCTCGTCGGCCGCCAGCAGTTCGTCCAGTGCCTGCTCCAACTCGGTCACCACCTGCGTGTTGAAAGAGTTGACCGGCGGGTGGTCAATCGTCAGCACCGCGATCTTGTCTGCGACTTCAGTTCGGATGTATTGCCAATCTCCCATTATTCGCTCCTTATGTTGGTATATTGGTATATTGGTACATTGGTATATTGGTAGTTGGTAGATTGGTAGATTAGTATTGGTGAGTTGGTGTACTATTCCTCTGTGGCTGGTTCAGGAGTAGCAACATAGGGAGGGCTGTGCCAGATTGTACCTCTCCTCCGGCGGCAGCCACCCGACAAAACGCGGTACGCTTCCCGCAAGACCTGCAACGCCAACTGGTAGCACTCCAGGCCCTCAAGTCCGCGCTGTCCCCGTTCCGCTATACTCCCTTCCCTCCCCCCAATCTACCAATCTACCAGTTTCCCAGTCTACCAATCTCCCAACCTATGCATACTCGTGGAATCCCTTGCCCGTCTTCTCCCCTAGATGCCCGGCGCGGACGCGCAACTTGAGCGGGCGGGAGGGACGGAAGCGGGGCCCCAGTTCCTGCGCCAATGCCTCCATCGTCTCTACCACCGTGTCCAGGCCGATCTTGTCGGCAATGACCAGGGGGCCAACTCGCTCGCCGCCGTAGGTCATCCCCGTGCCGGCGACCATTGACATATCAATGTCGGTGATGCTGGCGATGTTCTCCTGGATGCAAAGGGCGGCTTCGTTGATCAGGGGATACATCAACCGCTCGATGGAGAACTTGGTGCCGGCGGGCACAGCCCCGGACTCCTGAAGTTCCTTGATCATCCCATTGACCGCGTCCGACTCGCCACCGGGGTGGTCATAGAAGCCTGCGCCGGACTTCTCGCCCAGCCGTCCGGCCTCGACCAGTTTGAAGAAGAGCGAGGCAGGGCTCATCCGCTCGCCGTACTCGGAGTGTAGGTACTCTCCCACGTGGCCGCACACGTCAATGCCCAGCATATCCATCAGCGTGAAAGGCCCCATCGGCATGCCCCACGCGACAACCGCCTGGTCAATCTCCGTCGCCGTCGCTGCTCCCTCCTCCAACGCTTTGGTCGCCTCGTTGAGGTAGGGCATCAGGAGCCGGTTGACCAGGAAGCCCGGGCACTCCTGGACCACTACTGGGAGCTTGCGCAGGCTCTCGGCGAACATCACCACGTCGTCCACTGTCTCCTGGCCGGTGTCGAGGCCGGGAATGACCTCGACCAGTTTCATAACGCTGGCGGGGTTGAAGAAGTGCATGCCGATCATCTTGTGGGGCTTGTCCGTGGCCGCGCCCATCTCAGAGATCGAAAGCGCCGAGGTATTGCTGGCGAAGATCGTCTGCTCGGGGCAGACTTTCTCCAGTTCTTTGAACACGGCCCGCTTGACCCCCATCTTCTCGGGCACTGCCTCGATGACAATGTCCACGTCCTCGAATTCGTCGTAGGCGAGGGTCGGCGTGATCAGGTCCAGTTTGGACTGCATCTCGCCCTCGCTCATCTTCCCCTTGTCCACCCGCCGCTGGTAGATGGAACGGGCCTTCTCCATCCCCTTATCCAGCATTTCCTGGTCAATATCTTTGAGCACCACCGGCAGGCCGGAGTAGGTGATGACCTGGGCAATCTCGCCGCCCATTGTCCCTGCGCCGACCACTCCTGCTTTGAAGATGTACATGTCTGTTACCTCCTCGTGTTGGTATATCGGTAGATTGGTAGATTGGTAAGTTGGTATATTGGTGTGCTATTTCTCCACCAGTGATTCGGGCGTGACTGTATAGGGTGGGCTATCTTCGTGAAGAAGCCGGTCGCCGTACTCTTGATGTCCCTGTTGTCGCTTGCGAATGTAACGAATGTAGCCGTTGAGCGAGCGCAGAGCACTGTGACAAAGTTCACGTTGACGAGGCAACTCCTCAGAGGTGTATCCCACTTCGTCGCAGATGACAAAACCACTCAGGGTTTCGTCGAGAGAGCCACGAGCGATGTAATAGAAACGCAGGCTGTCCAGGTAGTGATAGCGCCCATAGCCCTCAGCAATATTCAGTACCACACTAACCGCTGCCTTGCGCATCTGGTGGGTCAGGTTGTACCTCTCCTCCGGTGGCAGCAGTTTAGCAACACGATACGCCTCGCGCAAAACCTGCAACGCCAGTTGATAGCACTCCAGATCCTCAAACCCGCGCTGCCCCCGCTCCGCCATACCTTTATCCTCTCCCCAATTTACCAGTTTCCCAATTTCCCAATTTCCCAATCTACCACCTCATAGCGGTATCCGTTCCAGAATCAGCGCCCCGCCCTGACCACCGCCTACGCACATCGTGTCCATGCCATAGCGTACCTCACGCCGCTGCATCTCGTGAGTTAATGTGGCGACCAGTTTGGCAGCAGTGCAGCCCACGGGGTGCCCCAGGGCAATAGCGCCGCCGTTGACGTTGACCTTGTCCCAGTCCCAGTTGTGTCCTTGGGCCTTCATCTCCTTGGCGTCTGCCAGTACCTGCGCGGCGAAAGCCTCGTTCAGTTCGATCAGTTCAATGTCGTCCAGGGTGAGGCCCGCTCGCTTAAGCGCCTTGGGCATGGCATAGGCTGGGCCGATGCCCATGTAGGCTGGGTCCACCGCCGCGTAGGCGTAACTGACGATGCGGGCTGTGGGCTTGAGACCCAACTCCTTCGCCTTCTCCGCTGTGCAGACGATCATCGCAGCAGCGCCGTCGGTGATGGGGCAGGCGTTGGCCGGAGTCACTGTGCCGCCCTTCTTGAAAACGGTCGGGTAGAGCGCCGCCTTCTGCACCGTCAGGCCGGGGTTGATCGTCTCGTCGTGGATGATCTTCTCTCGCGCCACCTCTCGCCCGGCCACCTTCTTGATGATTTCGACAGGGATGATCTCGTCGTCGAACTTCCCCATCCGCTGGGCCATAAACGCCTTCTTGTGGGATTGGACGGCGTACTTGTCCTGCTCCTCGCGGGAGAGTTCGTACTTCTCCGCCAGGTTCTCGGCAGTGCCGCCCATGATCAGCCCACAGATGGGATCGGTCAGCCCCTCCCATAGGGCGTCGGTCAGTTCGGCGTGGCGGAGTTTGTACCCCCAGCGGGCCTTTTTGAGAATGTAGGGGATGCCGCTCATGCTCTCGGTGCCGCCGCAGAGATAAACCTCTCCATCGCCTGCCTGGATGGCCTGGTAGGCCGAGGTAACGGATTGTATGCCAGAGGCACAGTTGCGCTGGACGGTGAAACCCGGCACCTCGATGGGCACTCCTGCCATCAGCGCCGCCACCCGACCAATGTTGGCCGCGTCGGAGGGTTGTCCAATGCAACCCAGGATCACCTCATCTAGCACTGCCGGATCCAGCCCTGTGCGCTCGAACACTGCCCGAAAGACGATCTCGGCCAGGTCTTGAGCCCGCTTGCTACGCAGCGCACCGCCGTGAGCCCCTACTGGCGTGCGCACCGGACTTACGATAACGACTTCCTTCACTCATGCACCTCCTTACTGTTGGGGGACGCTCCTCAGACCCTGGATAACCGTCTCCAAGGCCGTCTGATAAAGCGCCTCGCGCTCCATTCCCACCATCGCCCGCCTCAGCGGGTGGTTCATCAACTCCAGCACGCCATTCAGCATCGCCCACAGGGTGCTGGCGGCCAGGCGGACGTCGCAGCAGCGGAACATCTCTTCATCAATGCCCTGCTGAATCGTCTTCATTACCCAACCCAATCCCTCCAGGCTGGCAGACAGTACCTGCTGATAGATCTCCGGCGTGACCGAATCCTGGAAGCGGCCACGGTCCATCGCCATCAACAGCCGGAAACACTCTGGCTCCTCATTGAAGAAACGCAGGTAGGCCCGGCCCAACCGCCGCAGTTGCTCGTCTGCCGGGAGGGACTCCGCCGCCGCGTAAGCCTGCTCAAGTTCCTCGATCAGTTCATCCAGTGCCTCCAAAAGCAAATGAGCAAGGATAGTCTCCTTGCTCTCAAAATACAGGTATACGGTGCCTTTGCTGACTTCCGCCCGCTCGGCTACGTTGTCCACCGTGGCGCGGTGGAAGCCGTTCTCGAAAAAAACGTCATGGGCGGCCTGGAGGATAGACTGCCGCCGCTTTTCCTTTTCCCGTTCGCGACGCGCTCTGGTCGTCACACAGACACCTTATGTACTAACTCGCGGTCATTAACTGACTTATAGTCATTATACAACGAAAAGTCGGCACTGTCAATAGGCTGGCGACAATTTTAAGGTATGCCGTGCTTGTGTCTCCTCATTGCTGTGTTATAATGAAACGCCAGATAGCAATCGTTCACAGGAGGCAGCGTGCGTCGCTCAAAAGTCCGGCGAACGCGTATCATAATCTGGATTATCAGCCTGGTGGTCGTCATCAGCATGGGGCTTAGCCTGACGGTGACTCTCGTCCCGCCACGTCCTCCCACGCCTATCCCTGTTCCCACCTCCACTCCTTTCCCAACCCGCACGCCAACGCCCACTCCTGCGTGACGACTAACACAGACGGGGAGATCATACAATGGATCAGATGAAGACCCCCACGCCGAGTATCTGGCGACTTTTCACGTGGGAGTTGGACAAGGTCTTCCCCGATGTGGACTATCGTTGGTGGGTGGCCTGACGCCGGAGGAGGTAGGCGTTTGTCACTCGAAAATATGCATCTGTCCTGAAGGAGGCAGGCTATGACCAGAAAACCACTCAATATCCTGTTTCTCTCCGCCGAGGCGGTTCCCTTCGCCAAGGTGGGTGGGTTGGCTGACGTGGCCGGCTCGTTGCCCAGGGCTATTCGCGCGCTGGGCCACGACGTGCGGCTGATGATGCCGCGCTATGGCGCCATCCGCAGCGACCAGTTCCACTTTGAAAAGATCGGGGAGCCCTTCTCCATTCCAGTTGGGCCTGGGGAGGAACGTGTCCACCTGATTGGCAGCACCCTTGATGGGGAGGTCCCCGTCTATCTTACATGGAATGACCCGTACTTCTCCTCTCGCGACCGCGTCTATGGCTTCGAGGACGACGCCCAGCGCTTCGCTGTCTTCGGACGTGCAT
The DNA here is from genome assembly GCA_030612585.1 of Anaerolineae bacterium. The sequence continues at coordinate 27,639 of JAUWNP010000028.1, read as the reverse complement.
GCCTCGCCGCGCTCCACTTCTTGGACTGGAAACCAGACGTGATACACGCCAACGACTGGCACACGGGTATTGTGCCAACATGGCTGGACACTGCTGGTCGGAGGGACAAGTTTTTCCGCGATATCGCCACCCTCTTCACCGTCCACAACCTGGCCTACCAGGGCATCGCTGGCTGGCTGATTATGACCTTCGCGCAGATGGAGTACGTGAAGCATCTGCCTGTCGAGCAGCCCGGGGCGGTGAACTGGATGGCCCAGGGCATCGCCCACGCCGATCTGGTCAACACGGTCAGCAAACAATATGCGCGGGAAATCCTCACACCGGAGATGGGGATGGGACTGGACTCTCTGCTGCGCGAGCGACAGGACCGGCTCTTCGGCGTGCTCAATGGGATTGACTACGAGCAGTGGAACCCGGCCACAGACCTTAACATCCCTCACCGCTTCGATACCAAGACGCTCAACCGGCGGGCGGCCAATAAGACCGCCTTGCAGCAACAGGCGCGCCTTCCTGTGCGACCAGACGTGCCTCTGGTCGGCATGGTCACGCGGCTGGACGAGGTCAAGGGGATGGACCTGATGGAGCCGGTGCTGGAATGGCTTCTGGGAGGAGAGGCCCAGTTCGTCCTGCTCGGTACCGGGATGCCCCAATACCACGAAATGTTCGAGCGCGTCCAGGCCCGCTTCCCCGATAGGATGCGTGCTTTCCTCAAGTTCGATGCCGCGCTGGCGCGGCGCATCTACGCTGGCGCGGACATGTTCCTGATGCCCAGCGCCGTCGAGCCATGCGGGCTGGGGCAGATGATCGCCATGCGCTACGGCTGCGTGCCTGTCGTGAGGATGGTCGGCGGCCTTGCCGATACAGTCACCGATCATACGACCAAGCGGCGCCGTGGCACAGGGTTCACCTTCACAGACTACACCCCCGAGGCTTGCCAGGATGCATTGGAGCGGGCGCTGAAGGTCTACCGCAACAAGAAAGCGTGGCGCAGGTTGCAGCAGCGGGGAATGGCGGTTGACTTCTCCTGGTCGGCGTCGGCGCAAGAGTACGTCAAACTCTACCGCCGGGCGATTGAATTGCACGGAATATAGGAGAGAGGAATGCGCACTCTGGCGATGATCCTGGCGGGCGGTGCAGGCAGCCGCTTGAGTGCGCTTACACAGAAGCGGACCAAGCCCGCCGTGCCCTTTGCTGGCAGATACCGCATCATTGACTTCACGCTCTCCAACTGCTCCAACTCGGGCATCTTCACCGTTGGCATCTGCACCCAGTACCGGCCCCGCTCGCTCAACGACCACATCCAGTCCGGCCGGCCCTGGGACCTGGATCGTGTGACCGGCGGCGTTACCCTGCTCCAGCCCTACGTGGGCCCCCGCGATTCTAATTGGTACCAGGGCACCGCCGACGCCATCTACCAGAACCTGGATTTTATCCACCACCACCGTCCCGACGTTGTCCTGATCCTTGCTGGCGATCACGTCTACAAGATGAACTACGACGTGCTGATCGCTTTCCACTTGGATCACGGCGCCGACTTGACCATCGCCACGGTGCGCGTTGCGCCGGAGGAGGCCCCCCGCTTCGGCATCCTGGAGACCAACAAGGAATACGAAGTCCTCGGTTTCGAGGAGAAACCCGCACACCCCAGGGGCACTCTGGGCTCCATGGGCATCTACGTCTTCAACACCGACGTGCTGCACGGTGTTCTGACGGCCGACCACGTTCAAGCCGGATCGCGCCATGACTTTGGCGGCGACATCATCCCACAGATGGTGGAGACCCACCGCGTTTACGTCTTCCCGTACCATGGCTACTGGGTGGATGTGGGCACCATCCAGGCCTACTGGCAGGCCCAGATGGATCTGCTCGTGGACGACCCCCGACTGGGCCTGCTCGATCGGGAATGGGTTATCCACACCCGTAGCGAGGAACGTCCCCCGGTCAACATCCGCAGCGGCGCAGTCGTCGAGCAATCCCTCATCACCGACGGCTGCGTCATTGAGGGCGCCGTCGAGCACTCGGTGCTCTCACCCGGGGTAGTGGTGCGGCAGGGAGCCATCGTGCGCCACTCTATCGTGATGACCGACGCGGTGATCGAGGAGAACGCGGTGGTGGATCGCGCCATTCTGGACAAGCGTGTTCGGGTCGGGGCGGGGTCCTGCGTCGGCTGGGGAGATGACCGGATACCCAACGCCACGGCTGGCCTGCAGAGCGGCCTCACTGTCGTCGGCAAGAACACGCCGATCCCGGCCCATACGCGCATCGGTCGCAATTGCGTCATCGCCGCCGATCTCAGCGAGGATGCCTTCGAGACGGATTGGGTCCCCAGCGGGACGACTGTCGGTTGTGTAGGCTCGTAGAAGTTCTCTGGAAATAGATAGGCAGCAGGCCAGCCAAATGTCACACCTCAAAACCGGTGCACCATCTGATCAACGTCTCGCTCAAACCCCAAAGGAGTCTTACATGCGCCACGCATCACGCATCACGCATCGCGCATCGCGTATCACGATGGAGTTCCACCTCTCCCGCAAAGCGCGAGACCGATATCAGTTTGAGCAATCCCTGTTCTCCCTCAGCGGAAACGTTATCTTTGCCAACTTTCACGCCGCACGGATGTTCGCACAGAGGATGAATGAAAAGCGAGACCTGGTCAGGTTCCCGGAGCAAGCCGTGAAAGCCGGGCAGATCAACGCGATGGGGCTGATAGACGAAATCATGCACTACGTGGTCGGCTTGTACCGCGAGCAGAAGAAACCAGAAGTCATGCAGGAGGCGTTGGATTGGCTGTACGAAAAACTGGGTCAAGAAGCGGTGGACGCGGCCTTGTACCGATTTGCGGACGAATTTCCCCCCCTGACCGTCTACCGGCGAGAGGTCGCGCTTGAAGACTACCTGGAGGGAGAAACCGCTGGAGTTCCCCATCGCCAAGTCGTGCTGGAAGAGATGTTGATGCTTTGGCTGGCAAATGCCAACCCGGCCTTCTCCCCATTTCTGGAACTGTTCGACGACACCGCGCTGGACAAGGAAACAGCCTATCGGCAAGTCATATCTGGTCTGCACGAGTTCTTCGAGACGCAACCCCCCTTCGGCCCCGAGAACCAGAACCTGGTGGATATGCTGCGCCGCCCCGCCATCGCTGTACCCCACTCACTTCCTGGACAACTAGAGTACATTCGGGAACAGTGGGGGTATTTGCTGGGGGGATACTTGTACCGCCTGCTCAGCAGCCTGGACCTGATCAGAGAGGAAGAAAAAGCGATCTTCCTGGGGCCTGGCCCTAGCCGGGTGGTTGAGTTCACAGGGTTGGAACTGGAGGCCGAGCGTTTCAGCCCCGACATGGAGTGGATGCCCAGTCTGGTGTTGATCGCCAAGAACGTCTACGTGTGGCTCGACCAACTCTCCAAGCAATATGACCGCCCGATGACGCGGCTGGATTACATTCCCGACGAGGAACTGGACGCCATGGCTCGCCGGGGCTTTACAGGCTTGTGGCTGATCGGCCTCTGGGAGCGCAGCGCGGCATCGCGAAGGATCAAAAAAATGTGCGGGAATCCCGAGGCTGTCGCGTCGGCCTACTCGCTGTTTGATTACCAGATCGCGACGGATTTGGGAGGTGACGAGGCATACCAGGATTTGCGGGCGCGAGCGTGGAGACGAGGGATTCGTCTGGCCAGCGACATGGTGCCCAACCACGTGGGCATTGACGCTAAATGGGTCATCGAGCACCCAGATTGGTTCATCTCGTTGGACTATAGCCCCTTCCCCTCCTACACCTTCAATGGCCCCAACCTGTCGCGGGATGAGCGCGTGGGTATCTATCTGGAAGACCATTACTACGACCGCAGCGATGCGGCGGTAGTCTTCAAGCGGGTGGATCATTGGACCGGCAGCGAGAAGTACATCTACCACGGCAACGACGGCACCAGTATGCCCTGGAACGACACCGCCCAGTTGAACTACCTCAACCCTGAAGTCCGGGAGGCCGTGATCCAGATGATTCTGCGCGTGGCTCGCCAATTCCCCATCATCCGTTTTGACGCTGCGATGACCCTGGCCAAGAAGCACTACCAGCGCTTGTGGTTCCCGGAACCAGGCGCCGGGGGGGACATACCCTCGCGGGCGGAACATGGCCTGACGCGAGCACAGTTTAATGCGCTCATACCGAACGAATTCTGGCGCGAGGTGGTGGACCGCGTGGCGCAGGAGGTGCCGGATACTCTGTTGCTGGCCGAAGCCTTCTGGTTGATGGAAGGGTACTTCGTCCGCACTCTCGGCATGCACCGCGTGTACAACAGCGCGTTCATGAACATACTCAGGGACGAGGACAACGGAAAGTACCGCAGCGTCGTGAAGAACACACTGGAGTTCGATCCGCAAATTCTAAAGCGGTACGTGAACTTCATGAATAACCCGGATGAACGCACGGCGGTGGATCAGTTTGGCAAAGGCGATAAATACTTCGGCATCTGCACTATGATGGCGACGATGCCGGGTCTGCCGATGTTCGGGCACGGTCAAATCGAGGGGTTTACCGAGAAATACGGGATGGAATACCGCCGGGCGTACTGGGACGAACAGCCGGACGGCTACTTGGTCGAGCGGCACGAGCGGGAGATCTTCCCGTTGCTGCGCCGGCGATATCTGTTTGCGGAGGTGGCGAACTTTCTGCTGTACGATCTCTTTACCCCGGAAGGCTACGTCAACGAGGATGTCTTTGCTTACTCGAACCGCGTTGGTCCCTCGGCTGCGCCCTTCGACAGGCTCACCGCCACGAGTACTCGCGGTGGCAGGACAGGCGACGAACGGGCACTGGTGGTCTACCACAACAAGTACGCCGAGACCCGGGGATGGATTCGCACCTCCGCCGCTTATGCGGTGAAGACCGGGGAGGACGGCGACGAGAAGTTACTGGTGCAGAAATCCCTGGGCGAAGGTCTGGCGCTGCACGACGACGGAGACACCTTCACGATCTTCCGAGACTACGTCACCGGCCTGGAGTACATTCGGAGCAGCAAGGAGTTGTGCGAAAAAGGGTTGTACGTGGAACTGAGCGCGTACAAATGTCACGTCTTTCTCGACTTCCGCGAGGTGCGGGATAACGAGTTCCACCAGTATGCGCAACTCACAGCCTATCTGAACGGGCGGGGAGTGCCAGACATCGAAGAGACCTTGAAAGAAGTGTTCCTGCGACCCATCCATTACCCGTTCAGGGAATTGGTCAATGCTGGCGCGTTCCGTTGGCTCGTGGATTCCCGCGTGACTGAGCCTGACGGACAACTCAATGCGGAAGTTGCGCCCCAGGTGGAACAGAAAGTGGCTCAACTGCTCCGTGAGATCAAACAACTCACCGCAGGGAGTGGGGATGAGACAACGATTGCTCAGGAGATCCGGCAGAAGTTGGAGGCACTACTGCACCTGCCCGTTCTGAGAAGCCGCTTCCCTCTGCCCCGCTCACGGAAGTACAAGTGGGCCACGGAATACTTGCAGGCCGGCCCTCCAGCGGAGTTTACCACGAGCGAGGGCGAGGGGCTCAGGGCAGGCCCTTCGGCTCCGCTTCCCTCGGCTGCGCTCGGGACAGGCAGGGCAGGCCTGCGCGACGATCCGGCGGCCTGGCCCACGCTCCTGGGTTGGCTCTTCACGCACGCTTTGGGGAAAGTTGTGGACGAGGCAGCCTTTGCGCGGATCAGCCGCAGTTGGATTGACGAGTGGCTGCTGGGCAAGATCATCGCCGGCGCGCTGCAAGACCTGGGACTGGACGAAGGCGCGGCCTGGCAGGCGGTTACGACGATCAAGATACTCACCAGTCACCAGCGCTGGTTTGAAACGGAGGCCCCTAAGAAGAAGCAGGCATATCGCGTGTTGGAGTCTTGGCTGAAGGACGACGAGGTGCAGCAATTCCTACAGGTGAATCGCTACCGAGGTGTCTTGTGGTTCAACAAGGAAGCATTTGAACAACTGCTGTGGTGGATGCTGCTGGTGGCGGTGGTTACGATCAGCGCCGATCCTCTGCGTTCGGCAGCGGAGGTCTCTCAGGAAATCGTCACGGCTTACGACATCGTGAGGAAGTTGCAGCAGGCTGAAGAGGAATCGGGATACCAGGTAGAAAAACTGCTGGAAGCCGCAAGGAGGTGATCGCCTGATGGGAGGTTGAACTACAATTTGCCCTCCGGGTGATGGTCAGTGTATAATTGGTTATGAAGACATCCAGGGGGAAGGCGCGTATGAGCGAGGAACAGGCCGTTCGAGAACCACGGGCACTGTACGCCCGCAATAAAGAGATGCCGACATTCTTCAAATGGCAAACCGCTAGATGGAGCCCCGCATCCAGCATAAGGAGTCAACGTGACCATGCGACCCAATCTGCAATTCTTGTCCCGCGATACTATTGAGCGCATCATCTACGAGGCTTATGACCTATTGAATGACCCTGGCGTGCAGATCCACTCCGAGCGTGCGCTGCATCTCCTGGCCGGGCACGGTGCGGATGTGGACTTCGAGGCGCAGGTGGCGTGCATCCCAGCCGACCTGATCAGCCGCGCGGTTGAGACTATCCCCTCGTCGTTCTATCTCTACAACGGTGATGGCCAACCGGCGGTGCACTATGGCGGTGACGACGTGCACTTCGATCCTGGATCGGCTGCCATTGAGATTCTTGACCACGGCGCGAAACGCTCGCGCTTCCCTGTCACCGCCGACTTCATGCACTTCGTCAAACTGGCCGATGGGTTGGATGCGCTGGATGCTGTCGCCACCTCCCTCGTCTGCGGGGACGTCCCGCAAGAGATCGCTGACCTCTACCGCCTCTATCTGGTTCTCCTCCACAGCCGAAAGCCGGTCGTCACTGGCGCGTTTGCTGTCGAAACCTGGGGGGTGATGAAAGACATGTTGTTGGTGGTGGTCGGCAGTGAGGAGGCGCTGGCGGAGAGGCCCATAGCCGTTTTCGACGCTTGCCCCTCCCCACCACTTCTGTGGTCCGAGATCACCTGCGAGAACCTGATGGACTGCGCGCAGTACCGGGTGCCGGCGGAACTGGTGAGCATGCCATTGGCAGGCGCCACCGGACCGGCGACCCTCCTGGGCGCGGTTGTCCAGCACGCTGCCGAGAACCTGAGCGGCGTCACCATTCACCAACTGGTTAACCCCGGCGCTCCTATCGTCTGGGGCGGCTCGCCCGCTGCCTTCGACATGCGCACTGGCACTCCCCCGATGGGCGCTGTCGAGACGATGATGATTGATTGTGCCTACGCTGAGGTGGGCAAGCACCTCGGTCTACCCACCCACGCCTACCTGGGGATGTCCGATGCCAAGGTGGTGGACAACCCAATGCGGGTTCGAATCGGGCATTGGCGCAGTATTGGGGGCGCTGGCAGGCATCAACATGATCTCCGGCCCCGGTATGCTCGATTTCGAGAGTTGCTTCAGCCTGGAGAAACTGGTGATTGACGCTGAGATCGTGGGGATGGCCAAGAGACTGGTGGCCGGGATGGTCGAGCGGGAGACGCCGCTGGCGCTGGAGGTCATCCGCCAGGTGGGACACACAGGTCATTTCCTGAGCATACCACACACGCGCCGCTGGTTCCGCGAGGAATTGTTTATCCCCAGTCCGGTGGTGGACCGCGACTTCCGCCGCAACTGGGAGGCAAAGGGCAGTCTGGACGCCGCCGAGCGCGCCCATCGGCGCGTCGAAGCAATAATCGCTGCCTATGAACCCAAGTCTCTGCCCGATGAAGTAACTCGCGAATTGGAGGCCATCACACTGCGAGCAGCACAGTCCGCCGAAATGGATCGGTTACCGGCGTGGTAGATTCGTACATTCGTATATTCGTAGATTCAAGGAGCTAAAATGAGAGAAATCCTGAAGCAACTACAAGAAGCCGTCATCCTCGGCGAGCCCGATCAGGCGCGGGAACTGGCCGCGCAGGTGTTGGAGGTGGGCATTGTGCCGTTGACCGCCATTGAGGAGGCACTGAACCCTGGGATGCAGGTCATCGGCGACCGGTTCGAGTGCGGCGAGTGTTTTATCCCCGACCTGATGATGGCTGCCGAGGCGATGAAGGGCGCGATGGCGGTCTTCGAACCGGCACTGAGGGCGCGCCAGGAGCGACGCCAGGTGCTTGGCACTGTCGTCATCGGCACCGTCGAGGGTGACATCCACGAGATCGGCAAGAGCCTGGTCGCGACGATGCTCAGCGCGGCAGGTTTCCAGGTGCACGACCTGGGAGTGGACGTGCCCGCGAGCGAGTTCGTCGAGCGGGTGCAGGAGACCGGGGCGAACGTCGTCGGTCTCTCGGCGCTTCTCACGACGACGATGCGCAACCAGGAGGTGGTTATTGAGGCGCTGAAGGAAGCCGGCCTGCGCGAGCAGGTCTTGGTCGTCATCGGCGGTGCCCCAACCGGCCCCGAATGGGCGCAGACCATCGGCGCGGATGCCCATGCCGAGAATGCGAACGAGGCAGTGGGGGTGGTGAAGCAATTGCTGGGGGTGTAGCAATGGAGGACATCCTTTCGAGGCTGAAGAGCGGCTCCGTCATCGTCGCCGATGGCGCGATGGGCACGATGCTTCAGGAGGCGGGGTTGCCTACCGGCATGTCCCCCGAATGTTGGCTGCTGGAGAACCCCGATCCCGTGCGCGGCGTGCACCGCGCCTATGTCGAGGCCGGGGCTGACCTGATCTTGACCTGCACCTTCGGCGGGACGCGGACGCGACTGGAGCGGGCCGGGCTTTCGGAGCGCGTGGCTGAAATCAGCCAGCGGGCGGTCGAGATCGCCCGTGAAGCCGCTGGGGACAGGGCCTACGTGGCTGGCGATATTGGCCCGCTGGGGCAGTTCCTGGCTCCCCTGGGCAAGATTACCAACGAACAGGCAGTGGAGATCTTCGCCGAGCAGGCCGCAGCGCTGGCGGAGGCCGGGGTGGACGTGCTCTACATCGAGACCATGTCCGACCTGAACGAGATGCAGGCAGCCGTCGAGGGGGCGCGGGAGGCCGTTCGACATTGCTCACGACAGGCCGGGTCTGGCATCCCCATTTTCGCTACCCTCTCTTTCGACACTCACGGGTACACCAACATGGGGGTGCGGCCGGAACAGGCGGCGGAGACGTTGCTGGCGCTGGGGGTGGCTGCCTGCGGCGCTAACTGTGGCGCGACGCTGGAGATGACCGAGGGGGCGGTGGCGAAGATGCACGAGATCGCACCCCAGACCCCCCTCATCGCCAAACCGAACGCGGGCAAGCCGCGCACGGTGGGGCGAGACGTGGTGTACGACGCTACGCCGGAGGATATGGCGGAGTACGCCCGCAGGTTCGTCGCGCTGGGGGCGCGGGTGGTGGGGGGCTGCTGCGGTTCCACCCCGGCTCACATTGCTGCCATCGCCAGGGCGGTCAGGGGTTAGGACCTATCTCCTGGCGAGTCCGTACAGTCTCCGCGAGCAACTCCAGGAGAATCGTCGCTGCCCGTTCGACCAGCGATGCGCAGGAGCCCAACCCTCCCGGCGCGTGGACCATCTCCCGCAGCCGAGCACACTGAGTGACCCCAAGTTCCTCTAGGAAGCGTGCACGGTAGCGAGTGGCGAGGTCGAGGGCCGGCCGGTCGTCCTCGCTCAGCCTTGTCCGTCCAAGCAGCCCACCAATGACCAGCACCCCGCCGCTCAGTGCCCCGCACATCTCCTGCTGGGTGTTTCCCATGCCGCCTGCAAACCCGGTCGCCATCCGCGCACTGCGTGGCTCCAGGTCGCCTAGCACGTGCTCGCCCACGGCGAGCAGCATCGCCTCGGCTCAGTGATAGCCCTGCCGGACCAGGTCGCCGGCCCGGGCAGCCACGTCATCCTGTGCACGTACCTCAGCAACCACCCGCTTCCTCGTTTCGCGCGCTATCCTCTGCACGCTGGTTGACTGCAGATTCAACTTGCCGCCAATCTGTCCAGACGCTCCGTCACCTCGGCCAATTGTTGCTGCAGCATCTCGGCCTCTTCTCGCAGGCGGCCCACCTCGTCTTCCTCATACTCGCCCTCGGCAGGGATCTCCTCGTGGCTGTGCTCGATACTCTCACGGCATGGCGCGGCACCCTGCAACCCACCGCCCAGGTACTGCTCCAGAGCGTGTTGCACCGTGCCGGAGGCCCCGGTCACCGCCTGGATGCCGTACTGCTGGAAGAAAGTGATGGCCCGTCTGCCCATCCCACCGGTGAGCATCACGTTGGCCCCCTGGTCGTGGATGAAGCCAGGCACTTGCCCCGGTTGGTGGTGGCCGTAGTAGGGGTTGGGGACAGTGTGAACCGCCTTCGCCTCGCGCCCCTCCACGTCCACCAGCACGAAGTAGGGGCAGCGCCCGAAATGGGGACTCACCACGCTATCCAGTCCATTGTTATCATCTGCCGAAACTGAGATACGCATTGCCTAATTCTCCTTTTCCAACCGGTCGAGTCGCTCCATAACCTTAGCCAACTGTTTGCGCAGTTCGCCTGTCATATCCTTTAGGGACGCGATATCCTCTTCGCGGCCCATCACCATCCCACTACCCATGCCCATACCGGCGTGAGCCTGGACGTTGGCTCCGGCGACGGATTGGAGTTTTCCCGCCTTATATGCTTCAACCGCCTCTCGCACCGTTCTACCCCCGAAGAGGTGAACGGGCACATTGGCAGCCTGGAAGACGTTGAAGGCATTGGGACCAGCGTTGCCGGTCACCACCGCCTGCGCCCCGCGCTCAATGACGTACTGGGCCGCCTGGATGCCGGCCCCGCCGCCAGCGGTGACAGCCGGGTTCTCCACGGCCTCGAACTGCATGGTCTCCGTGTCCACGAAGACGTAGGTTGGACAGCGCCCGAAGACCGGGCTGACCGGCGCGTCAAGGTCTGCGCCGTTGGCTGTGACGACAATCTTCATTTACATTCCTCCCGATGAAAGGTATAATTTGACAGGCTACGCCTATTGCTCGAGTTCCGCGATGCGCTGGTTGATGGCGTCTAGTCTCACTCATCTTCTGCCATCAATCGTATGCCAGGCGCGCCTCTTCGTCTGCTAGAGTGTGCTGGATGCGTTCTCGCCACCTGGCTGACTGCCACGTACCCAGTTGCTGGTGGGTCAGGTAGTATTTCTGCGGGATGGGATGGGTGCCGATAACCACCTCCAGCCCGTACTTGGCCGGGATGAACTCACAGAAGGCTTGCAAACGCGGGCAGGGCGGGTAGCCGACCACCAGGCCCGTAGCGAGGTGGATGACCTCTGCGCCGTTCTTCTTCATCTCCGCCGGAGCGTACTCGACATTGCCGCCCGGGCAGCCTCCACAAGTGGTATAGCCCACCAACTCTACTTCTTCGCCCTCGTACAGGGCGAACGCTCCCTCCCGATTTCGCAGAGCCCGCAGGCACTTCCCGCCTGCACAGGTATGGTAGCGATTGCAGATGATGATGCCGACTTTCTTCATGTGAATTACACCTCCTTCAGCTTTTGCACCTATGTCTATCCCTGCTTGAGCACGATGCTCCCCACCGGCACGCCCACGTCGCGGGCGATGACCGGACACTTGATTTGTAACAGGAAGAAAACCTTTGTACTCTCTTCGCTCAACGTCTCGTAGTTGGCCTGTCCCTTGGCGATGATCAGTTCGGCCTCGTCGTACAGCCGCCGGAATTCCTCTGAGCAGCGATCCAGAATTGTGCCCGGCGCATCCGAACCCGTGCTGGTGACCTCCGCCACTCGATCCACCCCGGCGGCCAGCGCATCCTCCCGCGTCGCGTCGTTCAGGATTGGTCCCCCCTTCACCGCGTAGATGACCGGCATGTCGAGCGCCTCGATCAGCACCCGGTCGAAGACCGTCTCGCCGGCATTATCGGCCAGGTAGAGCACCTGCCCGGCCCTGGAAAGCGCTTCCCGGAGAGCCACTCCGTCGTTTATGGCGAAGGGCTGGGCCAATACCCGCTCCACCGTACCCCAAAGATCGTACTCCCTGGAAACAGCCAGGTCAATGATGTTGCCCGCGATGCTCAGCCGCACGCCTATCTCTAGCGGGTCGTTCGCCCCCGCCAGCAGCGATCTTAACCGGGGATAGAGGGCCAGTGCCTGGCGAGTGCTGGCCTCCTTGGCCGCTCGATATGGGTCGTTGTTGCTCACCTCCTGGCGCACGATGCGGTGAACCTGGTCGCCGATCTCTGGCGGTGTGCTAGACGGCTCGATTTGCCCGAGCACGTCGAGCACGCGGTTAAGCACTGCCTTTTGCTGCCGTTCGCCGGCTCCGGCCATACGCGCTGCCTCCAGCGCCTGGCGCAGGAAGCACGGATAGCAGTCCAGATAAGTCTTCATCTGCAGTTCATCTACGGGAAGATCGGCACGCTCTTCGTCGCCGGTAGCCGTTCCGCCACCTGCTCAGCGATAGGCTCGAAGGCTTCCGCTATATACTCTTCGATCTCCCCCGCGTCGCAGCGGCGGGCCAACTCGGGATCAAGCGGGAGTTGTCCCAGGAGCGGCACCCCCAGTTGCAGCGCTGTGTGCATCGCCCGGTTGGGACCGAAGACCTCGATCCGCTCCCCACACTTGGGGCAGATGACGTGGCTCATGTTCTCCACCAGTCCCAGGATAGATACTCCCATGTGCTGGGCCATGCGGGCCGCCTTGCGTACCACCATCCCCGCCAGGTTCTGCGGCGAGGTCACCAACACCACGCCATTGAGTGGGATGGACTGCATCACCGTCAGCGAGGCGTCGGAAGTACCCGGCGGCAGGTCTATCACCAACACGTCCAGGTCACCCCAGAGCACGTCCCCCCAGAACTGCTTGATGGCTCCGCTGATGAGGGGACCGCGCCAGATGACCGCCTCGTCCTCGCTGGGCAGCAGCAGATTGATGGACATCACCCTGATGCCTGTTCCTGTCTCCGCCGGAAGGATACCCACCGGTCCCATCGGCGGTGGCTTGTGAAGGCCGAACATCTTGGGAATGCTGGGACCAGTGATGTCGGCGTCCAGCACACCGACTCGTTTCCCCTGCCGCCGCAGCGCCACCGCCAGCAACGCCGCCACCGATGATTTGCCCACGCCGCCCTTGCCGCTCATTACCGCCACCACGCGCCCAACGTTGTTGAGGTGCGCCGCCGCCCCGGGCTCCCGCTGCTGCGGCTGCTTGGGCCAGATGCGTTCCTTCTCCTCCGCTTTCATCTCCCGCAGGTCAACCTGGACCTCTTGGACGCCGTCCAGTGCCAGCACCGCCTGGCGCGCATCGGCCACGATGCGCTCTTTGAGTGGGCAGGCCAGTGTGGTCAATGCCAGCGTGAAGCGCACGCAACCATCCTCCAGAGTCACATCGTGCACCATACCTAACTCAACGAGACTCTTGCCCAGTTCGGGGTCATTTACTCCTTTCAGGGCTTCCAAAACTTGTGCTTCGTCAACCATGTTTCTCCTCAATGTTATTTGTTATGCTTGCAGCGTGAGCAGGCGCAGCCCGCCCGCGCGCTTGATCTGTCGAAAGGTCGCTCCCTGGGAGACCGACCGCAACACCCGCTCCGGGTCGGTGACCAGGGTGCCGCTCACCGCGTCTACCCCCGTCTTGAAGAGTACCGGCGAGAGCGGGGCGCTGGCTCCCAGGAGGAGGACGAAGGCGTCGGGCCGGCAGAGGCCAATCAGGGCGTCGAAGGTGTGGTTGATGAGCGACGTGCCGGTCAGGGCGACCACGTCTGCCTGGGGCAGTACCTCGGTCGCCTGCTCAGCGGGGAGGTCACCAGGGTGGGGGTGAAGTTCCACCACCCAGCAGGTCGCTGCCGCCCGCCGCACCCGCTCGACGAATGGGAAGTGGCCCACGATAGCCACCCGCCGCTCTGTTCCCCGCTCCAGGATGATCTCCTCGGCGTTGACCTCGGTGCAGGCCGCCTCGTTCATCCCTTCGGCAATCTCAGGGCAGGCTCCTTCGGCAAGCTCAGGACACGGCTTCAAGAGGGCGTTGAACGCCGCCATCCCGATGCTGGCCTCTAGTGTGCTGGAAGAGTGAAGCCACGCCGCCAGTTCCCGCCCGCTGCGTTCCAGCAGATGCCCGGCCTGGGGCACCGGCGGGCCGCTGGGGTGAGTGGCTGGGCGCAAGGTCGAAGCCAGGCCACAGCGGGGCGGGTCGGTATCCAGCACTACCGCCGTCCAGAAGGCCCCCACTAATACCTGGGTCACCGGCGCGTCGGTCTGCAGGCTCTCTAGCAGCGTTTCAATGGTGTTCACCTTCGCCTTCCTCCATGTGCCGGCTGTAGGCACCCACGAGGCGATCTATCAGCCCGCGCGTCTCTTGCAGATCCTGTGTCCATAGGCCCAACGCCTCGTCACCCAGACCGGTCAAGCGGTAGACCCGGCGGGGCGGCCCTTGCGTCTGCTCTTCGTCCCAGGTGGAACTGATCCACCCCCGGCCCTCCATACCCCGCAGCGCCCGGTAGACGACGCTGGGATTGAGACCTTCCAGGCCGAATTCCGTCAGTCGCTCCAGGAGCGTGTAGCCGTGGGCCGGGCTGTGGTGCAGGAGCAGCAGTAGCGTCGGTTCCAGGAACCGCACCGCCCGGCGGGAACAGCCCCGCCACCGCCATCCCCTACCTTGTCCTCGCATCTTGTCTCCACCAGTTCTTTCTCATACGGTCAATAGTATACCACGCTATGTGCAAAATGTCAATAGACGAATCGCACAGAGATGAAGGAGGGATTCTTCATTCCTCTCAATCCACCGCCGGCGTCTCGAAGTTGACGAAGCGACGATGTAATGTATACTTGTTGAACCAGAAGCACAGCGTCGTTTGGAGGAACGGACAATGCCCCCCCCTCTAGAGCGAATTCCGAAGGTATTAGAACTCTACCTCCAGATTTCCCACTACCCGATCCTGGGCCACCGCATTCGGGCGCGCATGCGCCAGGAACTCTTCGCCCGCGGTATCATCACCCCGGAGCGATTCGAGCAGGAGGTGAAAGAGAAAGCCGTGCTCTCCCAGCGACGTGAGGGGCTTGCGGATCCTTTTGCCCAGGAGACGGCGGAGGTGTGGCAGGAGCGGTTGGTACAGATTCGAGATCACATGACCGACTTTTACTTCGCCTACAATCTGCCGCACACGCTCTTCGAAGAAATCGTGCGCGCCATCCTGGCCAAGCGAGTGCCCGGCCAGGAGGTCACTCTCCCCTTCAACCCAGAACTGGCTCCCTGGCACATCCTGCTAACCCAGGCGAAAGAATACACGACCCTTCCTCCTGAACAACGGAAGCGGGTCGGCCATCACCTGGAAGAGATCACAGTCGTATTGATCAAGAGCATGATCAGCGACCAGATGGCTTTCGTGAGGTTGGCTAAAGAATTCCTTGATACAGAAGATTTCGAGATGATCGGCCAGGGCCGCATCGGAGAGGGGAAAATCGGTGGCAAGGCAGCGGGGATGATGTTGGCCTGGAAAATCCTCCAACGGGAGGACCCGGCCGACGAGATAGACCTGCGTGGGCGTGTGGCGATCCCTGATTCCTACTTCATCGGCGCCGACGTTTTCTACGACTTTCACGCTATCAACGGGCTGGAGGAGTTTATCAACCAGAAGTACAAGACACAGGAGGAGATTGAGGCCGATTATCCCCACATCCAAGAAGCCTGCGCTGGTGGGCGATTTCCAGAGAAGGTGATGGGGGAACTGCGGGAGTTGCTGACTAAGGTGGGGAGCGCCCCACTTATCGTGCGCTCCTCCAGCCTTCTGGAGGACAACTTCGGGTTCTCCTTCGCCGGCAAATACGATAGTTTCTTCTGCCCCAACCAGGGTACTCTGGAGGAGAACCTGGCTGCCCTGACCAACGCCATCGCGCGTGTGTACGCCAGCGTCCTGGGCCCGGATGCGCTGCTCTACCGCCAGCAGGTAGGGCTCGTGGACTACGACGAGCGGATGGGGATATTGATCCAGAAGGTGCAAGGCCAGCGTTACCGCGACTTTTTCTTCCCCACGCTGGCCGGTGTGGGGTTCAGCCGCAATCCGTTTCGCTGGAACCGCAAGATTCGTCCGCAGGACGGCCTGTTGCGGCTGGTGTGGGGATTGGGCACTCGCGCCGTGGACCGGGTGGCCAACGACTATCCGCGTATGGTACCGCTCAGTCACCCGCAACTGAGGCCAGAGGCGGGCGCGGACCCAATCCGCAAGTATTCTCAGCATTTTGTGGATCTGGTTGACCTGCGAGCAAACGCCTTCAGGATGTTGCCCGTAGCCGACGTGCTGCAACCGGACTATCCCGGCATCGCACTTCTGGCCTCGCAGGACAAGGGAGACTACCTGCAGCCCATCTATGCTCCAGGCGCTCTGGATCGGACCCCGCTGGTTCTGACCTTCAGCGAACTTCTGAAGAACCAAGAGTTCGTGACGTTGATGCGAAGCGTCCTGAAGAAACTGGAACGGCATTACGGCCGGCCGGTGGACGTCGAGTTTACGGTGGAGATCACGGCAGATCGCCCCCACCACTTTATCCTGCACCTGCTCCAATGCCGCCCCTTGAGCAGCCAGGAATGGGGCGAGAGCCTGCGCATCCCTGACGACGTGCCACCGGAGGACGTGGTCTTCCTGGCGCGGCGGATGGTACCCCACGGCCGGGTCAGACGTATCCGCTACGTCGTCTACGTTGACCCGGCACAGTACGCCCGTGTACCTGAATACGAGACCCGATTCGAATTGGCGCGGGTGATTGGCCGGCTCAACAAGCGGCTGGAGAATGAATGTTTCATCCTGATGGGACCAGGGCGCTGGGGCACTTCGAACGTCGAACTGGGACTAAAGGTCACCTACGCCGACATCTACAACACCCGCGCTCTGATCGAGATCGCCCAGTCCCGGACCGACGACACACTGGAGGTCTCATACGGCACCCACTTCTTCCAGGACCTGGTGGAGGCGCATATCTACCCCTTGCCGCTGTACCCGCACGCACCTGATACGACCTTCAACCGCGCTTTCTTCGATGGAGCGGTCAACGTGCTGGGAAAGTTACTTCCGGCCGATGCGCAGTATGCTCCCTTCATCAAGGTGATAGACGTTCCATCGTTGGCAGGCAACCGTTACCTGGAATTGGTGATGGATAGCGAGCAGGACGAGGCGCTGGCGTACCTCAAACGCTACTCCTCGATTGAGTGACGATCTTGCCCCAGCGCAACCTGCCTCCCCCAACCATCAAAATATCGGAGGTCTGAACGCTTACCTCTACGAGGGATTGGGCAAAAATGTGGTATACTCAGGTTCAGGCGGCCCCGTAAGGTTTTGGGCCGTTTTACGTCATAAGGAGTGGGAGAGCAAGCGTCACGTGACGAATGAGCGCACCCTGCTAGAACGAGCGAGGCAATACGACGAGGCGGCATTAGGGGAACTCTATGACCGGTATGCCCCTCGCATCTACGCTTACATCTACCGGCGGGTGGGCGATGCCCACCTGGCGGAGGATCTCACCGGCGATGTGTTCGTGCGGGTGATACAGGCAGTCCAGGCGGAGCGTCTCTGGCATACCTCGTTCCAGGCCTGGCTCTATCGTATTGCGCATAACCTGGTGGTGGATTACTACCGCCGCCGGCCGCCGGTGACCGAGTTGGAACTGGATGAGCGGTTGGTGACAGCCGAGGATGACCCGGCTTCTGCCGTGGCAGAGCGGCTCTCCCACCGGAGCGTTCGCGCTGCCATCAGCCGCCTCACATCTGACCAGCAACAAGTGTTGGCCCTGCGCTTCGGCGAAGGAATGAAAGCCCGGGAGGCGGCCGAGGTGATGAACAAGAGCACAGGCGCAATTGAAGCCCTCCAACACCGGGCTTTGGCCACACTGCGCCGCGTTTTGGAGAGAGATTTGGAGAGAGAGTAGAATGATGGCAAAAGTTTCTTTCGACCAATTGTTAGAACGTTGTCTGCAGAAGATGGCGCGCACGGGCGATATCGGGGCCAGTCTGCGGCGCTATCCCCAGTACGCCGATCGGCTGCACCCATTGCTCGAAATGGCCCAGGCGACCCGTCGCCACTACGAAGCAGTGCCGGAAGCGCCGGGTGGACTGGCGGTTGGCCGGGAGCGATTGCTGGCTGTGGCCGCGCAACAGCGCGCGAGGGGTGTTTCAGTGACGTCAGCGACCGGAACTACAACCACGCGGACAAAAGGACGAAAAATGAAACTTGTCCTTGCGACGAGGCTCGTCACTGTTCTGCTGGCCGTCGTTGTGGGCACGGCTGCTCTTGGGGGCGGGGTCGTATGGGCCGCTGGCGACAGCCTGCCCGGTGACTTGCTGTACCCGGTCAAACTGGTGACGGAGGACGTTCGCCTGGCGCTCGCCCCGGCACCGGCGGATCAAGTAGACCTGGCGCTGTGGTTGACTGAGGAGCGTGCAGAGGAGGTCCAGGCGCTGGTAGCGGCCGGGCGACGAGTGCCGGACGAGACTGTCGTGCGGATGGAACAGCACATTGAACGCGCGTTGGCCCAGGCAGCCCGGGCCTCTGATGATGAAGAGATGGCCGGCCTGCTGACGTGTATTGCCGAACGCACGCGCACCCAGGCGCAGGTGCTGGAACAGGTACAAGCGATGGCCTCACGACAAGCCCAGGTTGGGTTGGAGCGCGCTGTGACCGTCTGCCGGTGGGGAGCGGAGACAGCGGAGGATGGGTTAAATGACCCCCAGATGTTCCGCTACCGTTATCGTTATCAGCACAGAGTCTACCCTGAGCCTGCCGAAGGGACGCCGGAGCCGACGAATGAGCCGGAGCAGGTGACTGCCACCCCGGGGGACGACCAGGAGCCCGGTCAGAACCGTGACCAGGAGCGCGACCGTACACCTGTTGGTACGCCACATACTGCACCCCACGGGCCGCAGGCAACCTCCGTGCCACAGGCCACGCCTCCCGGCCCGCAGGCAACTCCCAGCCCACAGGCTACGCCCCACGGCCCACAGGCGACTCCTGGACCACAGGCCACGCCTCAGGGATCCCAGCGGACTCCCATACCTCCCGCTCCGACGCCACAACCCCAACAGCCTGGTGATGGACAGGACGGGGGCGGACAAGATGGTGGTGAACACGGCGGTGTTGAACAGGGTGGTGGCAGGCAGAGTGGCGACAGCAATTAGCCAGTGACCAGGATCTGGTCAACGTCATCTGGCCTTGGCCCCCGGCTTGGAGTCTTCTCCAAGCCGGGGGCTTCTGGTTTTGGCCCATCCTACACGATTTCCGCATCATTCCTTCATCAAATCTTCACATACACCGGCTATACTGTGTGCAAATCAAACCAAGGAGGTATTGGAGATGAACAAAGCAAAGTTGAACTATATGCTGGACGCGGTGATTGGCCTGGCCTTTCTGCTCTCCGGTGTGACCGGCGTAGCCTTTCTGCTAATGGGCTCCGGCGGTTACCAGGGCGGGCGCAACCCGGGCTTCGCGACGGCGCTGCTGGGCCTAAGCCGGGAGACGTGGAGCGACCTACACACCTGGGCTAGCCTGGTGATGATCGCTGGTATCGCGGTGCACATTGTGTTCCACTGGAAGTGGATCGTCTGCATGACCAGGAACATGATGCCTTCCCTGCCGCGCCGGACCAAAGAGCAGGCATGCGAAGTGGTGGCGTAAGTCGTTCAAAACAGTAGAGAAATCTCATCAGAAATAAACAAACCAACTAACCAACAAACCAACTAACCAACAAACCAACAAACTAACAAACCAACAAACTAACAAACTAAACCAAGGAGGTACAAAAAATGACGAAGAAAGTTCTGAGTTACGGTGTAATCGGGTTGCTGGCTGTAGCGTTGCTGGCAGGGAGCGCCTACATCCTGCTGAACCCCGGGGAAGTCGAGGCTGGGCAAGGTTCCCCCGGTGGTCAGGGCCGCGGGGCCGCGGTTGAGGTTGGCGTCAGCGAGCCGGAAGTGCTCAATCGGAATGCTTATGGGCGCGGTGAGATGGCGCAGGGCCGTGGGGCCGCGGTTGAGTCTGGCGGCAGCGAGCCGGAAGTGCTCAATCGGAACGCTTATGAGCGCAGTGAGACGGCGCAGGGCCGCGGGGCGCTTGGAGATGGAGCCTTCGGTACCGAGGGCGCTTTCGACGGGCGCGGACAGAGTTCCGGCACAGGCCAGGGCCGGAATGAGACGGTGAGAACCGTCGAATGGGAAACCCTGACTGGAGAGGTGACTGTCGTGGACGGCGACATCACCGTCCAGACTGCCGAGGGCGATGTGCTGGTCGGCCTGGGACAGGCTTCGTATCGGGAAGGTTTTGCCCTGGTGATCGGGGATGAGGTGTCGGTGACCGGCTTCCACGAAGATGGTGAGTTCAAGGCGGGAACCGTCGAGAACCTCACCACCGGTGAAACCCTTGTCCTGCGCGACGAAACCGGGCGCCCGATGTGGGCCGGACGCGGGCAGCTCAAGAATCAAAGACAGTCGTAATGGACTGAAGTAAGCGTGGCCCGGAGATTGCAGGTGAGTCTCCGGGTCACTTTTTTGGGGTGGGAGACGGCGGCAATCTGTTCACCTCCGCTCGAGTATATAAGGAGATAGATCCATGACACATAAAACGCGCAACAGGTTAGTGATAGGCATACTGTTCAGTGCCATATTGTTGATCGGCGTGGCTTGCCAGGCTGGGTCAGACGCTGCGAGCAACAGGGATGACTGTGTGGAGTCGTGTGCCACTGTCACTGTTCAGCAGTCAATCACTGTCCCCACAGGTACCCCAGAGGCGGAATCAGAGCGGGTAGGGGAAACGCGAGTCACACCCACCGCCGCTGAGGTGGTGGTGACGCCGGACGCGGTCACGCCCACGGCGACGACCACGCTCACCGTGACCACCGAAATGACTGAGGCGGTGGCATGTCCCTTTGGAAAGGTCAATGATCCCTACCCAGGCACTTGTGGACGCTATGTGGATGCTAATGAGAACGGCATCTGCGATCTTTCGGAGCCAGGCTCCGGGGGGTGAGATTGTCCGCACGGTTCCTCGCCCTTGCTTCCCAAATTTCTTCATCCCAGGTATACTTTGCAGATATGTAGGCGCGGATTCTGTTCCGCGCGATGGCCCACACGCTGTACAAGTGCGGCTACATCAATGGGCAGAGCGCTCCCTGAAGCCAGGAGGTGAAGATTAATGTCCCAAACCATCTTGGTTGTTGACGACGAACCCCAGATTGTACGCTTCGTGCGGGCCTACCTGGAGGACGCGGGCTACCGCGTCGTGACCGCGAGCGATGGCCAGGAGGCACTCTTCGTCGCCCGCCACGAGAAGCCCGACCTGGTCATCCTCGACCTGATGATGCCGGGAATGGATGGCTGGGACTTCATCCGCCGCTATCGCCGGGAGCGCGATACCCCGGTCATCGTGCTCACGGCCCGCGTCGAGGAGACCGACCAGGTGCTGGGGCTGGAACTAGGGGCCGATGATTACGTCACCAAACCCTTCAGCCCTCGCGCGCTCGTCGCCCGCGTACGCGCCGTGTTGCGCCGGGTGCAGGCTGGGCTGGCACCGCCGGCCATCCTGCGCGGCGGCGACGTTGTGCTCGACCGCGAGGCACACACTGTCATCGCCAGCGGGCGGGAGGTGAGCCTGACCCCCACCGAGTTCAACCTGCTGGAAGTGCTGATGATCACACCAGGGCGCGCCTTCACGCGGGCCGAACTGCTCGACCGGGTGCTGGGCGACGAGGCTTACGTGTTTGATCGCACAATTGACGCCCACGTCAAGAACCTGCGCCGTAAGATCGAGCCCGACCCGGCCCGCCCGCGTCACGTCGTGACCGTGCGTGGCGTGGGATACAAATTCGACTACACATTTGATGAGGAGGCCGATGCGCGGTAGCCTGTTCTGGAAACTGATGGCCGCCTTCGCGGTGGTCATCCTGGTCGGCATCGGCGGGGCGCTGTTGCTGGCCGGGCGCACCACGGAGGCTGAGTTTCGGCGCTATACCCGTGGCAGCGACGACACGGGCCGCTGGGAGGAGACGGCCGCCGACCTGGCCGGCTACTACGCGACACACACCGGTTGGGACGGCGTCGAAACGCTGCTCCGGCGTGGGTACGGCCGTGGACGTGCCGGGGGTGGCGGCTCCCCGCTGCGCCTGGCCGACGCAGATGGCCGCATCGTCGCTGACCAGTCCGGGGCCGGCGAAGGCAAGATGGCCAGCGCCAGCGAACTGGAGGCCGGCCTGCCCATCCTCGTGGACGGCAGGCAGGTCGGCACGCTGTTGAGGTCCGGCGGCGAATGGCTGACCGTGGAACAAGAGGCGTTCCTCGATCGAATGAGGGACACCCTGATAATCTCCGGCGGCGCGGCGCTGGTGGTCGCGCTGGTGCTGGGCGCGCTGCTCGTGCGGCCCATCACCCGCCCGCTGCGGCAACTCGCCGACGCCAGCAGGGCTGTCGCTGCGGGTGACCTGAGCGCCCGCGTCTCCGTCCGCTCGCACGACGAGGTGGGGCAACTGGCGGCTGCCTTCAATCAGATGACCGCCGACCTGTCCCGCGCTGAGGAGGCCCGTCGCCAGCAGACGGCCGACATCGCCCACGAACTGCGCACACCGCTGACCGTCATCCAGGGCCACCTGGAGGCGCTCGCCGACGGCATCTTCCCCGCCGAACCTGAGCACCTGGACCCGGTGCTGGAGCAGGCGCGGTTGCTGGCCCGCCTGGTGGAGGACCTGCGCACGCTCAGCCTGGCCGACGCCGGGCGGTTGGCGCTGGCCCCCGTGCCCACCGACGTAGGCGTTTGGGTGGCCGGAGTCGTAGCCGGCTTTCGGCCCGTCGCCGCCGAGCGGGAGGTCACGCTGGAACTGGATGTTGCCGACGGTCTGCCCAGCGTGAGGATGGACCCGGTCCGGTTGGCCCAGGTATTGGGCAACCTGTTGGATAATGGTTTGCGCCACACCCCGGCGGGTGAGCGCGTGACGGTCAGTGTTGCGCGTCAGAACGACACGCTCGTGGTCTCGGTCATTGATAGCGGCCCCGGTGTGCCGCCGGAGCATCTCCCGCATCTCTTCGAGCGGTTCTGGCGGGGCGACTCCTCCCGCTCGCGGCGCACGGGGGGCAGCGGCCTGGGACTGGCTATCGCACAGCAGATCGTGGAGGCGCACGGTGGCCGCGTGTGGGCCGAAAATATTCCTGAAGGGGGACTGCGGGTCAGTTTCTCCCTGCCCGTGATGTAGTGTTCTGTTAACCGTGAATTGATGACTCGTCATTCTGAGCCATAGCGTAGCGGAGGCGAAGAATCTCGTTCTCTGCCCAGTAGAACGCTTGTTTACCGGAAGCGAGATTCTTCGTCGCTTCGCTCCTCAGAATGACAGCCATCACAACAGTCTTGACGGAGCAGTGGTACCATCTGTCAGTCAGATTGTAATTCTCATTGCCTCACTTCCACACGGGCTGTCTTCTCCACCCGCAGCGGGAGTGCCCAAAGCCCCGGCCCTCGAACTGCCGGGCAAACCTCTACCCCATCGCAGATAGCCTGCTGTGGCTCGATGGGTAACCACAGCAGCACCTCGCCTTCGGTTATGCGCCCCAATTCCAGCGTGAAGCGCAGCCAGCCGTCCTTATGGACCCATTCCACCACCTCGCCGCCCTGGGTGATGTGAAAGGTGGTGGCGACCAGGTGTGGCTCCCTGCGCACCGGCCGCACCGCCAGGCAATGGCCGCCATGGGGCGGGACGTGGCGCAGCGCCAGATGCCCGTCCTCGATGCGGTGGTAGCGCCGCCGCCAGAAGTCGTGGACGTGGTAGGGGCGGGCAGGGTCAAGCCCCAGCCGTGCCAGGTCGAGTAAACGGTCGGCGGGCTCATCCGACCAGTTGAAGAGGCCCACCACCAGCCACTCCTCCCACATCTTACGCACGCGCAACACGTACAACTCCGGCATCTCCCGTTCCAGCATGTCAAGCGGCTGAGCACTGCTCAGCCCCTCCCCCCTGGAGAGGGGACTGAGGGGGGTCAGCACAGCAGCCACCTCTCGTTGCTCCGGGGTCAGGCGCGGCAGGTCGTCGGAGATGACCAACTGCCCGCCGCTCAGCCCGATGACAGTAGCCTGGGCCTGCACCTCGTCGTGGGTGAGGGCGGTGCCCTGGTCACGGACCATCAGGTTCTCGGGGTCGTTGATCCACCAGCGTCGGTGCATCCAACTGCGGTTGAGTGTGTTGCGCAGGGAGTTGCGCAGCGCCGGGATGCTGGGGTCGGAACGGAAGGCACCCAGTTCCAGGCCGAATAGCCTGGGATTCCAGTGCGGGCCAGTATCTGGGCCGATGCGCATACCATCCAGCAGGCCGATGGCCGGCCCCAGCGGGCAGCCGCATCCCAGCAGGAACACGTCGTCACCGGCGGTCTCGCGGATGGTGGCGAGCGCCCCCCGCAGCGCCTGGGCGCGGGTCTTCGTGGCATCGTGCCGCACGCCGGACAGCGCCCCCGCGTAGAGGAAATCCAGTTTGAGGTAGCGGTAGCCCCAGCGGTGCACCGCTATGCCGATCAGTTCCCGCAGGTAATCCTGCACCTCCGGGTGGGTGGGATCGAGCCCGCGCCCGATGAACTTCCAGACGAAGCCGCCGGAGACAGGCCGCCCGCGCTGGTCGCGCAATATCCAGTGGGGGTGTTCGCGGGCCAGGCGGCAGCCCTCCCAGACCAACAACGGGCTGAGCCACAGCCCAGGCACGCGGCCCGCAGCGCAGATTTGCTCCGCCAGCCAGCCCAGGTCGTGGGGGAACTCTGACTTGCGGTCGAGCCAATCGCCCCACGCCGGTTCGTATCCCTGATCCAGTTGCACCAGGCCGAGGGGCAGTGTATCGTCGAGGGCCTGGATAGCGGCCAGATTGGAGAGCACGTCGGCCTCGGTGACCTTCTGGTAGAAGTAGTACCAACTCGACCAGCCGGGTGGGGGGAGGGATGCCACTCGGGCCTGCATCTGCCGTGCCGCTGCCTCGGCGTAATCGGCCAGCGGGTCGCAGGCGGGCAGGGGGAGGAATTGGAGGTACGCCCACTCGGAGGCCAGTTCCGCGCCGGGAGCAATCTCCATGCCATCGCACTGGGCGTGCAATGCGACCGCCGTCCGCCCTGGCGTGCAGGATGCCTCGACCAGGCCGAACTGCTCGGCGGTGGAGACGAAGCCGGCGACGAGCGCCCGCCTGGCCTCCACGTCGGCCAGCATCCCCACCAATTCGCCCCAGAAGTGGCCGGGCTTGCGAGAGATGGGGGTGGCAGTGTTGTAGAGCATAGGCGCGGCGAAAGGGCGCAGGAGCGGGTGTGGACGCACGTCGCGCTGGTCCGCCCGGCGCAGGCCGGCGTAGGACCACGACTGCCAGCCGTTCTTGACGAAGACGAGTGGGCTTGGCCCCAGGTGCAGGTTGCCGGGGCTGCTCCGGAATGGGGTCAGTCGTTCGATGGCGACCGGGCGCGGGCCGTGGTTGGAGAGGATGACCCGAAGCAGGAGGAAAGGGTGGTCGTCGTACGTTTCGGCCAGCAGTGTGAGACCCAGGCCGGCAGATCCAGGCTCGTAAATCGCTCGCAGCCGCTCTCCGCGCCCGTGTACGTTCTCGACTGCTTCCGTCCCCCAGGTTGCCAGGTGTAGGTCGGCCGTGGTCACGGTCAGTGAGTGTCCATCCACGCCGCAGGTGGCGCTGGCAAACCCCTCCAGCCGTACACCGGCTGCCTTCAGGCACAAGCGGCCTCGCTCGTTATCGTAGGTGAATTCAAGTTTCATCGCTGGTAATCCTTTTGTCATCCAAGTTATGCTCATTGCTTCATTGTTTCATTGTTCATTGGCTTTGTGATGCTCGCCGCGTGATTTGCAATTCTATTGCATTTCGTGGTAGAATACAAATGAAAGGAGGACCCAAAATGTTGCAAGAGTTCAAAGAGTTCACTATGCGTGGAAACGTACTCGATATGGCTATTGGGGTCATCATTGGTGCGGCCTTTGGCAAGATTATAACCTCATTTGTCAATGACATCTTGATGCCCCCCATCGGGCTGCTGCTTGGCAGAGTAGATTTCACTAATCTATTCATCAATCTGTCTGGACAGCCCTACGGTTCACTGGAGGAGGCGCAAGCCGCTGGGGCAGCCACGATCAACTACGGCCTGTTCCTCAACACAGTGCTGGACTTTATCATCGTGGCTTTTGTGATCTTCCTGCTTATCCGCCAGGTTAATCGCCTGAAGCGTGAGTCGGAAGCCCTGCCGGCCGAGCCCACGACCAAAGAGTGTCCATACTGCCTGTCTACCATTCCAATCAAAGCGACCCGTTGCCCACAATGCACTTCTGAGATCTAGGACGCAGTTTATCATGGGCGCTAGCACACCCCCAAGGACGAAAATGTAGATGCACTTGTAGGGCGGTTTTGCTAACCGCCATAGGTCGGATAGCAAATCCGACCTACAGGCTTCTGAGATCTGGGACGCAGATTAACGCAGAGGCACGCTGATTTTCTTATCTGCGGAAATCTGCGCCCGAATAGGATGTGTCAGCCAATCAAGTGGAGGAACCATGTCCAAAGATCATATTCTTGCCATTGACTACGGCACTCAATCAGTGCGCGCGCTCGTTTTTGACCTGCGCGGCAACCTGGTCCACAAGGTTCGTGTGCCGGTCGAACCTTACTTCTCCGAAAAGCCCGGCTGGGCCGAGCAGCACCTCACCTATTTCTGGGAGAACCTCCGCGCTGCCTGCCAGCAACTCTGGCAGGAGAGCCCTGTTCCCAAAGAGGCGCTGGCGGGCGTGGCCCTCACCACCCAGCGGGCGACGGTGGTCAACGTGGGCGAGCGCGGCGAGCCGCTCCGCCCGGCCATCATCTGGCTGGACCAGCGCCGCACCGAGGGGCTGCCGCCGGTGGGCGGGATGTGGGGGCTGGCCTTCCGCCTGAGCGGGATGACCGAGACCGCCGCCTACCTCCAGGCGGAGGCAGAGGCGAATTGGGTCCGCACCTCCCAGCCGGAAGTCTGGGAACGTACGCACAAGTACATGTTCCTCTCCGGCTATCTGACTTACAGGCTGGTGGGCCGCTTCGTGGACAGCGTGGGCTGCCAGGTGGGGTACTTGCCCTTCGACTACAAGCGGCTGACGTGGGCGAAGAAGTCAGACTGGAAGTGGCAGGCGCTGCCGATGGACGAGCGGCTGCTGCCCGACTTGACTCCACCCACCGAGATACTGGGTCAGATCACTCCCCAGGCCGCCGAAGAGACCGGCATCCCGGCGGGCTTGCCCCTCATCGCCGCCGCCGCCGATAAGGCGTGCGAGGTGGTGGGAGCGGGGTGCCTGGAGCCAAACGTCGCCTGTCTCTCCTACGGCACTACGGCCACCGTCAATACCACCAGCCGCCGTTACGTCGAGGTTGTCCCGCTCATCCCGCCCTATCCCAGCGCCGTCCCGGGAGCCTACAACCTGGAGATTTCGGTCTACCGGGGCTATTGGATGGTCAGTTGGTTCCGCCAGGAGTTTGGCCTGCGGGAGGAGCGACTGGCCCGCGAGCAGGGCTGCGTGCCGGAGGAATTGTTCGACGAACTGGTGGATGCGACGCCGCCCGGTTCAATGGGACTGATGCTCCAGCCCTACTGGTCGCCGGGACTCAAGTTCCCGGGACCGGAGGCCAAGGGGGCCATCATCGGCTTCGGCGACGTGCACACCCGCGCCCACGTCTACCGCGCTATCCTGGAAGGACTGGCCTACGCGCTGCGGGAGGGATTGGAGCG
>JAUWNP010000091.1 GCA_030612585.1 Anaerolineae bacterium | reverse complement strand
ATCGGAGGACTCAATAGGGACAGCGCCCCACTTTTGCCCTGAAAACGGCCAAATTTAGGGACGGCATCATCAAAAACGGTGCTTTTTGGCCTGGTTTTCCCCACCAACTGGTGGCGAGTGACCTTTTTTCAGTAGAGTCATGCAACAAAACCAAAAGCGTCTCAAGTCTATCGTCGTGGCAGTCTTGCTCGGCCTGCTCCTCGGTGGATGTGGCCAGACGGCCGGGCAGCCAGCCGAGGGCGAACTGAGCGGCACGCTCACCGTCTCAGGCGCCTGGGCCCTCTACCCGATGATGGTGCGCTGGGGCGAGGAGTTCCACGCCCTGCACCCCCACGTCCAGTTTGATATCTCGGCCGGCGGCGCCGGCAAGGGCATGGCCGATGCCCTGGCGGGCGCGGCGGACATCGGCATGGTCTCCCGCGACATCTACCCGGCGGAGATAGAGCAGGGCGCCTTCTGGGTAGCAGTGACCAAGGACGCCGTCGTACCGACCGTGAATGCCAACAACCCCTATCTGGCCCGGCTTCAGGCCCAGGGTATGGCCCGGGCCACCTTCGAGGCCATCTGGATGGGTCAGATTACGACCTGGGGCGAAGCCATCGGCGACCCGGCGGCGAACGACAAAATCCACGTCTATACCCGCTCGGACGCGTGTGGCGCAGCCGCGACCTGGGCTGCCTACCTGGGCAACTACGCGCAAGAGGACTTGCTGGGCGTGGCAGTCTACGGCGACCCTGGGCTGGCCGAGGCGGTTTCCCAGGACCCACTGGGGATCGGCTACAACAACCTGAACTTTGCCTACGACGCCGACACCGGCCGGCCGGTGGCCGGATTGCAGATCATCCCCATAGACCTCAACGAGAACGACCAGGTGGATGCCTATGAGAACTTTTATGCCATCCGCTCCGACCTGACAGCGGCCATCGCCGACGACCGGTATCCCTCTCCACCGGCCCGGGCCCTCAACCTGGTCACCCAGGGCCCACCGGGCGGATTGACGTCGGCCTTTCTCCAATGGGTGCTGGCCGATGGGCAGGCTTTCGTGGAGGAGACGGGCTACATTCCGCTCGCCCAGGCACAGTTGCAGGCGGAACTGGCGAAACTGGAGTAGGGTGGCATTGAGAAAGCCACGCTTCCGGCAACTCAAAGACCGGTTCGCCGGACGGCTGATGGGCGCGTTGACCACCTGCACCGCAGCGTTGGTCCTGCTCATCGCGCTGGCACTGCTGATGCGCGCCCAGCCGCTCTTGGACATCAAGCCGCTGGGCGAAGTGCTGACCTCGTCGGACTGGCATCCCCTGCGCGGCGAGTTTGGTTTCCGGGCCTTCATCGTCGGCACCCTCTGGGTCACCGCGCTGGCGATGGCGCTGGCCGTGCCGCCCTGCCTGCTATGCGCCATCTATCTGACCGAGTACGCGCCGCGCCGCTTGCGCGAGACGGTCAAGCCGCTGGTGGACCTGCTGGCGGGCATCCCGTCGGTGGTCTACGGGCTATGGGGGACGCTGGCGGTGGTGCCGGTCATCCGTGACGTCATCACGCCGTGGGCCGGAAAGCACCTGGGATCTGTCCCCTTGCTGCGCGCCGACAACCCCACGGGCTACTCCGTCCTGGCGGGCGGGGTGGTGCTGGCGGTGATGGTCTTCCCGGTCATCATCTCTGTGACTGAGGAAGTCATCCGCGCTGTGCCCGACGGGCTGCGGGAGGCAGCACTGGCCCTGGGGGCCACCCGCTGGCAGATGGTCAAGGGGGTCGTACTGCGCCGCTCGTTGCCGGGGGTGATTGCCGCCATCGTCCTGGGTTTCTCCCGTGCCTTTGGCGAGACCATGGCCGTGATGATGGTCGTGGGCAACGTTCCCCAGATGCCGCGCTCCATCTTCGACGCGGCCTATCCCCTGCCAGCCCTCATTGCCAACAACTACGGTGAGATGATGTCCATCCCTTTGTACGACGCGGCCTTGCTTGCCGCAGCATTGGTGCTGTTGTTGATCGTGCTGGTCTTCACACTGGCAGCGCAGGTCATCTTACTACGGGCGGTCAGGAGGGCAGCCTGAATGGGCAAACATCTTGAAGAGCGAGTCTTCCTGGGACTGATGATTGTTTCAATGGTGATAGTCGTCGGCAGCCTGGTTCTCATCCTGGCAACGGTAGTGGTGAAAGGACTGCCGGCGCTCAACCTGGCGATGCTGACCCAGGTGCCCCAGGGAGGGTACTATCTTGGCAAGGAGGGAGGCATCCTCAATGCTATCACCGGCTCGTTGGCGCTGGCCGGCGGAGCGACGCTCCTGAGTTTCTTCCTTAGCCTGCCGGTAGCGCTCTATCTCCAACTCTTCGCCAGAGACGCCCGCTTCGTCCACCTGGCCCGGCTATCGCTGGACGTACTCTGGGGCGTGCCTTCCATCGTCTACGGGGCGTTCGGCTTCACGCTGATGCTGCTGCTGGGGCTGCGGGCGTCGCTACTGGGCGGGATCATCGCGCTGGCGTTGTTGGAACTGCCCATCCTGGTGCGGGCGATGGAAGAGGTGATGTCAATGGTGCCCTTCGAACTGAAGGAGGCCTCCTACGCGCTGGGCGCGACGCGGCTGGAGACAGCGCTGCGGGTCGTGGTGCGGCAGACGGCGCCGGGGCTGCTGACAGCACTGCTGCTCGCCTTCGGGCGTGGCATGGGCGATGCGGCCTCGGTGCTCTTCACCGCTGGCTACACCGACCGGATGCCGACGTCGCTCCTACGGCCCGTTGCCTCGCTCCCGCTGGCCGTCTTCTTCCAACTGGGCACCCCCTTTCCGGAGGTGCAGCAGCGGGCCTACGCCTCGGCGCTGGTGCTGACGGTCATCGTTCTCGTCATCAGCCTCAGCGCGCGGTTGCTGACCCGCCGGTTGACCCGGCACGTGATTCGCTGAGAGCCTGCCCTGAGCGAAGTCGAAGGGGCCTGCCAATGACCGACCCAGTGATCCAGATCCGCGGGCTAAGTGTGGCCTACGGCAGCCAGCAAGCAATCCAGGACGTCAGCGTGGACATCCCGGCCCGGCAGATCACGGCCATCATCGGACCCTCGGGCTGCGGGAAGACGACGCTGCTACGCTCCATCAGCCGGCTTATGGAACTGGTCGAAGGCGTGCGCGTGTGGGGCCAGGTCATCTTCGAGGGCCAGAACGTCTACGATCCCCGCGTGGATGTGACCGAGATTCGCAAGCGCATCGGGCTGCTGGCCCAGCGGCCCTTCCCGCTGCCCATGTCTATCTACGAGAACGTGGCCTACGGCCCGCGCGTGCATGGGATACGGAAGCGCGAAGCGTTGGACGGTATCGTGGAGAAGCAACTGCGGGCCGCCGGGCTATGGGACGAGGTCAAGGACCGCTTACACGCCCCGGCGTCGGCCCTCTCCGTCGGTCAACAGCAGCGGTTATGCCTGGCCCGTGGGTTGGCCGTCGAGCCGGAGGTGCTGCTGTGCGATGAGGTCACCTCAGCACTAGACCCTATCTCGGCCCAGCGCATTGAGGGACGCCTGTTGGAACTCAAGGCGGACTATACGATCGTGTTGGTGACTCACGTCCTGCGCCAGGCGCGGCGACTGGCCGACTATGTCGTGTTCATGTACCTGGGAGAACTCGTCGAGCACGGGCCGGCCAACCAGGTGTTCCACGCTCCCCAGGAGGCAAAGACGCGCGCCTATCTGGAGGGAGAGTTCTATTAACCGGGAGGCAGTATGAACAAGTGGTGGTCGCTCTTTATCATGTTTCTGAAGGTCAACCTGCTGACGACTTCGGGGGCGGCCTCGGTGGGGCTGCTCTACTCCGAGGCGGTGGACAAGTTGCTGAGCCGCGAGGAATTCGTCGAGGCGGTGGGCTATTCCAGCGTCCTGCCGGGCTCAGATGCGGTCCAACTGGCCGTGTTCGTCGGCTACCGGGTGGGCGGGGTACCGGGCGCGCTCATCGCCTGCCTGGGGGCGATCCTGCCACCGACGGTCATCATGCTGACTATCGCCGCCGTGCTGACCCGGCTGCGCGGCGAAGCCTGGATCGGGGGCTTCGTCAAGGGGCTGGCCCCGGCGCTGGCCGCGCTGCTACTCGTCACGGCCTACAACGTCGTTGGCGAGGGAGGCTGGCGCGGATGGCCGCCGCTGTTGCTGGGCACGGCCAGCCTGGTGGCCATGGCTGCCTTCAAAATTCCGCCGGCCATCGTCCTGATCGCAGCCGGGCTCGCCGGCATCACTCTATTCCGCTAGGGGGGGCAAACGTGCACCTGCTGCTTTGCACCGACGGCACCGCGCGCAGCGGCCCGGCCGTGGCCTTCGGCTGCCGGCTGGCAGCGTTGCTAAAGACCCGGGTGACCGTGCTGGGAGCGTTCGCCCGGCCCAATCGGGAGCCAGCCCTCTCCCGCTCTCTGGCCGACGTGTGTGCCAACCTGAGCGACGCCGGGTTGAGATGCGACACCGTCATGCGGCAGGGGCTTCCGCGTCGCGCTATCGTGGCCCAAGCGACGGAGGAGCGCTACGATCTGATCGTCGCGGGCCTGTTGGAGCGCGGCCGGATACACCGCTGGCTGCGTGGCCCGTCTACCCGGCGCATATTGCGCGACGTGGCCGCACCTGTCCTCGTCGTCCCGGCCGACCGGCCGGTGTTGCGCCGCGTGCTCCTGTGCAGCGGTGACCTGTGGTATCCGGCCGAGACGGTCCGGCTCGTGGGCCAGATCGCCCGGGCAAGCAGGGCCGAGGTGACGCTGCTCTACGTCATCCCCCAACCGCTGCTCCGCTATCCCATCCTGCGCGAGGTCGAGGACGCGTGGGGGGCGCTACTCCAGACCGACACGCCCCAGGGGCGCAACCTGAAGGCCAGCCGCGATGCGCTGCGCGGCCTGGGTGTCGAGACGGGGGTCAGTCTCCGTCACGGCCCCGTGGCTGAGCAGATCATGTCCGAGGTCCGTGAGGGGGAGTACGACATGGTGGCGCTGGGCTCGACCTACGCGGCCCAGGGACTGCGTCGCTATCTCGTGAGCAGTATCACCGATTTCGTCGTCGAACACGCTGGTCGCCCGGTACTGGTGGTGCGCCATGAACGGGAACCGGCTGTATAGAATTACCCCCACGCGGCCCAGGGTGTCCTGGGCACCGCCCCGCCCTTCAAGGGACTGACCGACGAGATCACGGCCCGCGGGGGGAAATTGAGCCAGAGCACTGAGCGGGCGGCCGGGTCTCCTGGTGACTCTGGAGGTGATCATCCTGCCAGCCATCCACTCGGCACTGTCCTTGACAGAACCGTTCTCCCTGCTTTCGGTCGGCCTTAATGTACGCTTCTCATTGTCCGCAGATGCTTACGTCGTTCGTCTGAGTACGCCGACTTGCATACACAGTTGGTTGTGTTAGAATATGCCCACCTCCGTGAAGCCTTCTTCGCTCGGATGGATACCGAAGTGCAGGGAGAACAACGAGTGGGAAACCAGCAGAGCAAACGACTGAAATGGAAAAAACCAGGACTAGCACTCTCTGGCTTCCTGCTCTTTACCCTCGCCCTGGGACTGATGAAAGAGGGAGCCGGAGAGTTAGCGCCGCTCCTGGGAGGGCACCTGGAGATCACCAAC
Organism: Anaerolineae bacterium; assembly: GCA_030612585.1. The sequence goes on along the minus strand of JAUWNP010000091.1, from coordinate 11,382 downwards.
GGTGCCGACAGTTTGGGGTTCGGCTGGCTGACGGCATGTCTGGTACTGAGCGGGTCACCGGTGGCGGCCGCAGCGGTGGCCCTGTTGAGCGCCGATGCGCTGTCGCCTCTCACTGCCTTCACCATGGTCGCCGGTTCCCGCCTGGGCGCTTCCTTCATCGTCCTGCTGGCCGGCCTCATCTACGCCCTGCGGGGGCACGAGCGCTGGACCGCGCTCACTGCAGGCGTTCTCTCCCTTCTGCTGACCAGTTCGGTCCAGTTGTTGGCCTTGCCAATGGGTCTGCTGATCCTCGGCCGGGGCTGGCTCAACCATCTTTCCCTTCCCGCCCTGGATAAACTGGCGGCCGGCATCAACCAGGGACTGGAGCCACTGATCGGCCCCCTCGCGGCCTTCCTCCCCGGCTGGGCACTTTTCGTAGTCGGTGTGGCACTGGTGACGCTCAGTTTCCGTCTCTTCGATCAGGCACTGCCTCAGGTTCGCCTGGAAAAGACCAACCTCGGCCAGATCCCCAGGCTGATTTATCGCCCCGAGGTCATGTTCCTGATGGGCCTGGTGATCACCCTGCTCACAATGTCCGTCTCCATCTCCGTAGGCATCCTGGTCCCCCTCTCCGCCCGTGGCTACATGCGCCGGGAGAACATTATCCCCTACATCCTGGGGGCGAACATCTCCACCCTGGCGGACACCCTGGTCGCAGCGGCGCTGCTGGGGGACCCACGAGCGGTAACGGTAGTAGTGACGCATATGGCCTGCGCAACCATAGTCTCCTTGCCCCTCATCCTGTTGGCCTACCGGCCCTACGAGCGGGCCATCTCGAACGTGCTGGCCTGGATCACCCGCCGCCGCAGGAACTTCGCCTTTTTCCTGGGCATCATTCTTATCGTCCCTGTGATACTCGTCTTGCTGTAAAGTGGATGGTGGAAAACAATGAAGATCCTACTCTGCACCAACGGCTCATCCTACGCGGCCCCGGCACTGGACATGGGAACACGTGCGGCGCGAAAGACCGCGAACGCCGTGGATGTCCTGGTCGTAGCCGAACGCGACCGGGAGAAAGAAGCCCTTCAGATGGCCGAGGAGGTCACCGCCGATCTGGAAGCGACGGGAGTTCCGGTAGTCCTCCACCAGCGGACTGGCCGAATGGCCGAGGAGGTAGTCCGCCAGGCGCAGGCCACCCCGTACGACCTGGTGGTCATCGGCAGCCGGGGACGGCGGGGAATGGTGCGGCTGCTGCTAGGCTCGGTGGCCCTCCGAGTCACCGAACACGCGCCAGCCTCTGTCCTGGTGGTCAAGGGACGCGCCCGCGACCTCAAGCGATTCCTGATCACTTCCTCCGCCGGTCCCGTGAGCGAGCACCCCGTGCGGTTCGCCGGCCGCCTGGCTCGGGCTCTGGGGGCCTCGGTGACCCTGCTCCACGTGATGTCCCAACTGCCGCTGACCGAGAGCGCGCTCCCACACGACCTGGATGCGTCGGCGGAAGAACTGATCCAGCGCGGCTCACGAGAGGGAGTACACCTCAGCCGGATGCTGGACCTGTTGACAGCGGAGGAGGTGGCCGCCCGCGCGGTGGTCCGTCATGGCCCGGTGCTGGATGAGATCATCGCCGAGGCCCGGGAAGGCCGATACGACCTGCTGGTGACCGGGGCCCACGTCACACCCGGCCTTGACGCGCGCCTGGTGGACAACTTGAGCGCGGACATCCTATTGGCGGCCAACAGGCCAGTGCTGATAGTCAAGACCTGACAGATTTCGGAAACCTGTCAGGTCTGGCCTGGACAATGACGTTTCCTATATTGTAACACAATTGTAACCTCACAAAACCACATTTTGCGCTACAATCAGTATTACATTCATAAGGAAGAGAATGTCGTGGCGCTTCATACAATCAACGGTCAGCAGATCCATTACGTCAAAGAGGGCCAGCCTAACCGCCAGGTGGCGCTGTTGATCCACGGATGGTCAAGTTCATGGTATGCTATGTCGCCTCTGGTCGGGCTGTTGAGCCAACGCTTTTTGACTATTGCCATTGACCTGCCCGGTTTTGGTGAATCGCCGCCCCTGCCCAAACGTGTGACAATCCCTGCCTACGTGGATCTACTGGCCGATTTCATCGAGGAAATGACCGATGGCCCGGTTGTGCTCGTAGGTCACTCGATGGGGGGCATGATCGGCCTGACCCTGGCTTTGCGCCATCCGATCCTGGTCGAGCGTATGGTTTTGATAGACCCCACAGTCAGTGGCCATCTGTCGCGATACATCAACCTGGTTGTCTCGCCCATCACCCTTCTGGAACGCTTCGGGTTGGGCAGCCTGATCGTGTCCACCGTCGAACGCCTGATGATGGGCATCACCGACCGCCTGATGCGTCCTGCCTCTTTCGCCGATCGCACCGGGATCACCGCAGAGGAGCATATACGCCTGCAGGCCGATGTCCGCCGGCCTGGTCAAGGCCGGGCACGAGCCGAATGTTTTTTCGCCATGCGCGAGAATGACCTGCGCGGGCGCTTGAGCCAGGTCGAGGTACCCTCCCTGGTGTTGTGGGGGGCAGAAGACAACACAGTCCCCTTGCGAGATGCTGGCGTGGTGGCCGACGAGTGGCCCGAGGCTGACTTGCGTATCATCCCCAACGCCGGACACTGGCCCCACTTCGAGACACCTGACACCACCCGCCGCCTGGTAGCCGCCTACCTTGGCCTTCCATTGTTCAGCGACGCACTTCACACTCCTGTAGGTGACGATGAATTCGCGCGCATTCGCGAGGTGGCACGGTTCCTGGCCCACTCCGACGTTGGGAACAACCTGAACCTGCCCCAGCGCACCCGCCTGGCAGCCCAATGCCGACAGCGCTTCTACTCTCCCCGCGCCAACATCGTCCGTGTAGACGAGGCCGGCAATGAACTGTACATCATACAAGCCGGCACGGTAGAAGTCTGGAGCGACCCAGACAATCCCGGACAGGCACCCCAGAACCCTCGCCACGTGGCGACCCTGAGGCCCGGCCAGATCGCCGGCGAACTCGCCATGCTGGACCAAGGGCTGCGCAGCGCTGATCTGATAGCCGGCCCAGAGGGAGCCACGGTATTGGCGTTGGAACGGGATCGGATGCTGGCCCTGTGCGAGGATGACGCCACGCTGGGCACCCGGCTGTTATGGAACGTTGCCGTGACCATGTCCCAGCGAGTGCGGTTCGTCCTCTGGCAACTCCAGCGGGCATCGCAGAAGAAAGAGCGCAGCCAACGAGCGGCTGATGGATGATCCCGCTGGATGCAGACCAGACGCCCTCCACCAAGAGCAGATGGACCTGCGGGCCATCAATAGACACACCGGCGGTCACCCTTGCCAAGACGCCCCCTCCAACGACAAATCCCCTCAATATCCCCCGCCCTTGAGCAGAATTAGAAGACCTCTCTCCACCACTGCCACCTTGACCTGCGGCAGACAAACTGCAGGCACACTTGGCACCGCCTGGGCGCGCCGCTGACGGCGCTGTCCTTCACGCGCCTCTTTGACGTCTGTGCCGTGTTCGGTTATAATGTACATCAACATGGTATTTCGCCGGTATCTCCGCTCCGCCCTCAAATGGCTGACCCCCGGCATGGGGATCAAACGCTGGCTGCTACTTCTGGCCTGCGGTATTGCGCTTCTAAGCCTGGGCTTCAGTTTCTTGCTCCGGCAACTCTATCCCCTGCCGGGCATCTTCTACTACCTGACCCTCCAGTTCATTCCACGCGGCCTGCGGGCCGGGCTCTTCGGACTGGTCGGTGCCGCCGCGGTGGTGAGCGCGCTGTTTCGCCTCAATCGGGCACTGTTGGAGCCCTTCGTGGAACCAGACCCAGAGACAGTGGTAAACGCCGTGTACCGCTATCGCCAACGGGAACGCGGCCCCAAGATCGTCGCCATCGGCGGAGGGCACGGCCTTTCAGTCCTCCTGCGCGGACTCAAGCAGTACACCTCCAACGTCACCGCCATCGTCACCGTCGCCGACGATGGAGGCAGTTCAGGGCGGCTGCGGCGCGAACTGGGCGTGCTGCCGCCGGGCGACTTCCGCAACTGCATCGTCGCACTGGCCGACGACGAGGCATTGACGACCCAGTTGTTCCAGTACCGCTTTCCTTCGACTTCGCTCAGGACAGGCCCTTTCCCAAGCGACGCCGAGGGGCTCAGGACAAGCGGCGACGGCAGTGGGCTCAATGGCCACAGTTTCGGTAATCTCTTCATCACCGCGATGGCAGAGGTGACCGGCAGTTTCGAGCGGGCGATCCTGGAGTCGGGGCGGGTGCTGGCAGTGCGGGGGCGCGTGTTGCCCAGCACGCTGCACGACGTGACGCTGATGGCCGACCTACGGGCCGAGCCAGTCGGGCTCAACCGCGTAACCGGCGAGTCGAGTATCACTGAGGCGGGCGGGGCCATCGAGCGGGTCTACCTGGAACCCGACGACGCTCCGGCTTATCCCGACGCGGTGCGCGCGCTGCTAGAGGCGGACCTGATCACGGCCGGCCCGGGCAGCCTCTACACCAGCATCCTTCCCAACCTGCTCGTGCCGGACGTGGCGCAGGCGGTCGCAGCCAGCCGGGCGCCCAAGGTCTACATCTGCAATATTGCCACCCAGCGCGGCGAGACGGATGAATACACCGTGGGCAATCACGTCGCAGCACTGGAAACACACGTGGGGGCCGGCCTCTTCCAGACAGTGCTGGCCAACGCCAACCTGGATGTGAACCTCGACCTGCCCCCCGGAGTCGAGTTGGTGCAGGTGGACTTCCCCACCGACGCAGGGTATCGGCTGATCACCACTGACCTGATCGATTCAGCCCGTCCCTGGCGACACGATAGCGATAAACTGGCACGAGCGCTGGTGCAACTAGTCGAAGAACGGTAAAAGCACAGTATTTCACAAATCACATAAGAAAGGAGCAGAGTAATGACAGTAAAAGTCGGTATCAATGGTTTCGGTCGCATCGGACGGCAGGTCCTCAAGGCGATGAAGGAGAACTACCGCGATGAGTTCAACGTCGTCGCCGTCAATGACCTCTTTGCCCCCGAAGTCAATGCCCACCTGTTCAAGTACGATTCCAACTTCGGCATCTACCCCGGCACAGTCGAGGTGGACGGAGGGGACATCGTCGTGGACGGTGACCACATCAAGGTCCTCGCCGAGCGCGACCCGGCGAAACTGCCCTGGGGCGATCTGGGTGCCGAGATCGTGTTCGAATCCACCGGCATCTTCCGCGATGGACGCAAGGCAGCCGCTCACATCAGCGCCGGCGCCAAGAAGGTCATCATCAGCGCTCCGGCTAAGCCGGCTGACAGTGTGGACCTGACGGTAGTGCTAGGCGTGAACGATAAGATGTACGATCCGGCGCAACACCACATCCTCTCCAACGCCTCGTGCACCACCAACTGCCTGGCCCCAGCAGTCAAGGTTGTCTTCGACAACTTCGGCATCGTCAAGGGGCTGATGACCACCATCCACTCCTACACCACCGACCAGCGCATCCTGGACCTGGCTCACAGCGATTTGCGACGGGCACGGGCGGCGGCGCTGAACATCATCCCCACCACCACCGGCGCGGCCAAAGCACTGGCGCTGGTCATCCCGGAACTGAAAGGCAAGTTCGACGGCATGGCCCTGCGCGTTCCCACCCCAACCGTCTCCATCGTGGACTTTGTGGCCGAGTTGGAGAAGACGACCACCGCCGAGGAGGTCAACGCCGCCTTCAAAGCCGCTGCCGAAGGCCCGCTGAAGGGCATCCTGGGCTACTCTGAAGAGCCGCTGGTCTCAATGGACTACAAGGGTGACCCGCGCTCCAGTATCGTGGATGGGATGTCCACCATGGTGATAGGCGGCAACATGGTCAAAGTGGTGACCTGGTACGACAATGAATGGGCCTACTCGGTGCGCATGACCGACCTGGCGAAGTTGCTGGCGGACAAAGGGCTCTAACGAGTAGACAGTAAACGACGAGTATGAGTAGATGAGCAGATGAGTAGATGAGGACTATCCTCATCTACTCATTCCTCGTATACTCATTTCCTTCTTGACAAGGAGACGTAATGAACAAAAAAACTGTCCGTGACGTGGACGTGCACAACAAGCGCGTGCTGGTGCGCGTGGACCTGAACGTGCCACTCAAAGAGGGATCTGTGGCAGACGATACTCGCATCAGGGCTGTATTGCCCACACTGAACTACCTGCTAGAGCAGGACGCAGCAGTTATCCTGTGTTCACACCTGGGCCGGCCCAAAGGCAAGACCGTGCCGGAGTTGAGGATCGACCCGGTAGCGAGACGGCTGGCGGAACTGCTGGGCCGCCCGGTGAAAAAACTCAACGACTGCGTCGGGCTAGAGGTCGAGGCAGCGGTCAAGGCGATGCAGCCGGGCGATGTCGTTCTGCTGGAGAACACTCGCTTCCATCCTGAGGAGCGAGCCAACGACCCCGAATTCGCCCGCCAACTGGCCGCGCTGGCAGAGATCTACGTCAATGACGCCTTCGGTGCAGCGCACCGCGCCCACGGCTCGACCGAGGGAGTGACGCACTACCTGCCGGCCGTGGCCGGTCTCCTGATGGAGAAGGAACTGGAGTTCCTGGGACAGGCGACCAAGAACCCCGAGCACCCCTATGTCGCCATCCTGGGGGGAGCCAAGATCTCCGACAAAATCGGCGTCATTGAGAACTTGCTGAAGCAGTGCGACCGGATGCTGATCGGCGGCGGGATGGCGAATACCTTCTTCAAAGCGCTGGGCTTCGAGGTGGGCGATTCGCTGATCGAGGACAAGGCCGTGGAGATAGCCGAGTCGCTGCTCAAGCAGGCCGGGGGCACACTCGTGCTGCCCGTGGACGTGGTCATCGCCGACGCTTTCGACAACGACGCCCGCACGCTGGTCGTGGCCCCCAACGAGGTCACTCCAGGCTGGCGCATCCTCGACATCGGCCCCAAGACAATATCTACGTTCGAGTCGGCGCTGGGCGGGGCCAGGATGGTGGTCTGGAACGGGCCGCTGGGCGTGTTCGAGATGCCCAACTTCGCAAAAGGCACCTTCGCCGTGGCACGGCTCCTCGCCAATATGGGCGCGACGACCATCATCGGTGGCGGCGAGTCGGCGGCAGCGGTGCGGCAAGCGGGCCTGGCAGACAGGATGAGCCACATCTCCACCGGCGGTGGGGCTAGCCTGGAGTTCCTGGAAGGCAAAGCCCTGCCCTGTGTGGCGGCACTGGAGAACAGATAGGAGATACGATGCGCAAACCGTTTTTCGCCGGCAACTGGAAGATGCACAAAACTATCAAGGAGGCGGTCACGCTAGCCCAAGAACTGCGAACCGTGCTGGAGGGCATCGTCGGCTGTGACGTAGCCGTCTGCCCCCCCTTCCCCGCCCTGGCCGCCGTGCGCGAGGCCCTGGCCGAGTCGGCTATCGGCCTGGGCGCGCAGAACATGCACTGGGAGAAGCAGGGGGCTTTCACCGGGGCGGTGAGCCCGCTGATGCTGCAGGGCCTGTGCGACTACGTCATCATCGGCCACTCGGAACGCCGCACTATCTTCGGCGAGACGGACGAGATGGTCAACAAGAAACTACATGCAGCGCTTGCTCACGGGCTCAAACCGATCCTCTGCGTGGGGGAGAACCTCCAGCAAAACCAGGCCGGGGAGACGGAACAATTCGTCGGCAGCCAGGTACGCGCCGCCTTCGATGGCATCACGGCCGAGCAGGCACTGCTCATCACGGTGGCCTACGAGCCCATCTGGGCCATCGGCACAGGGGTACCGGCGACCGGTGAGGGTGCCAACAGTACCATCGGGGGAACAGTGCGCGGGACGCTGGCCGCACTGTACGGCGACAGCGTAGCCCAGGCAATCCGTATCCAGTACGGGGGCAGCGTCAAGCCAGGCAACGCCGCCGAGTTTATGGCACAACCGGAGATTGACGGCGCGCTCGTGGGCGGGGCCAGTCTGCGTGCTGCGGACTTTGCGGAAATTGTGCGGGAAGGACTGGCGTGTTAGGGGAAGTAAATGAGTAGACGAGTAAATGAGGAAGGCAGGGCCTCATCTACTCATATACTCATTCCCCATCTACTCTATCCCTCCCCATGAACTGGACACCACTCCTCTGGCTAGCAGCGACACTGGCGCTCCTGCTGCTGATTGAGCGCTGGATTCACCGCCACCTGCAGGGGGTTATGCTGCTGCTCACGGGCGACCCCGACATCGCGGTGGTGTTGTACGCGCTGCCGCTGCTGCCGGGCATTTTCGTCCACGAGTTGAGCCACGCACTCGCAGCGATACTCCTGGGGGCGCGGGTGGGTCGCATCTCCATCCATCCCAAACGGACGGGACAGCGCGTCCAATTAGGCTTCGTCCCAGTCGAGAAGACCGATGTCGTGCGGGCCAGCCTGATCGGGCTGGCCCCACTGTTAGTGGGGAGCGGGGTCATTCTGCTGATCGGGTACTGGGTCTTCGACGTCAGCACGTTGGGGGGGGCACTCGTCACCGGGGACTTGGCCAACCTGATCGCCGGGTTGCTGAGGGCACTGAAAGCGCCCGACGCCTGGATCTGGGCCTACGTGATCTTTGCCATGAGCAACACGATGCTGCCCAGCCGGTCCGACCGGCAGGCCTGGGCACCCGTGATCCTCTTCCTGCTCCTGGCTGGCACGTTGGTCTGGGCGACGGGGTTATGGCCGGCGATTGTCGAGGGATTGGCAGAGCCTCTCAACATAGCATTGCGCTGGCTGGCGATGATGTGCGCTCTCACAATGGCAGTTGATCTGCCGTTCGCATTGTTGATCGCGCTGGTGGAGAGGGTGTTAGGGCAAGTGAAGGGCGTGCGGGTGGAGTATTGAAGAAAGAGCAGTGAACAAAGCCAAAACACTCAAGACCGTCCGCAATCTCACACCGGACGCGGTGCTATTCTCCCCGGCGGGCAGGCTCAAGATCGCCCTCCTGCAACTGATCGCCCGGTTGCTGCCCGGTTGTTTTGCCGTCTGGCTATCGCTGCTGGACGACGGACGGCTGGAGCGGCAGGTGCGGATCAAACTCGGCCCTCGTTCCCTTTTCCCCGGCAGCAGCGGTTACGACCCCGCAACTCGAGGTCACGCTCGAAGAGCACCCCGACCACTACCTGCTGCGCACCAGCGCGCTATGCCTCAAGGTGTACCGCGAGGACTTTCGCACCGAGGTGCTGGATACCGCCGGGCACAAAGTGACCGAGGTCGGCGGGCGGCAGAAGACGCTCTTTTCGACAGTGCTCGACTCCTTCCCCACCGGCCTGATCCACGACGATGAGACGGGGCTGGACTTTGCGGTGGAGAACTTCACGCTGGGTCCCGGCGAGGCGGTCTACGGCTTTGGCGAGCGGTTTTCCACACTGAACAAACGCGGGCAGACGGTGGGGTTATGGGCCATTGACGGCCTGGGCAACACCAGCGGCCGCACCTACAAGAATATTCCCTTCTTCATGAGCACCGCCGGCTACGGCGTCTTCGTCAACCACGTCCTGCCCATGACCTTTTTCGTCGGCAGTCGCTCCTACATCCACAACCTGCTGATGGCCGAGGGAGATAGCCTCGACTATTACTTTTTCTACGGCCCGTCGCTCAAAAAGATCGTCAGCGATTACACTGACCTGACCGGCAAGTCGCCCGTGCCGCCCAAGTGGTCGTTCGGGCTGTGGGTCTCGCGCATCAGTTACGACAGCCAGGAAGAGGTCATAGAGACGGCCCGCCGGCTGCGCGCCGAACGTTACCCGGCCGACGTGATCAACGTGGACACCAACTGGTTCAAAGGAGAGTGGCAGTGCGACTACCGTTTCGGGCCGCGCTTTCCCGACCCGGCCGGTATGTTCCGCCAACTGCGGGAGAAACGCTTCCGCGTCTGCCTGTGGCAATGGCCCTACGTCTGCGAGCACCTGGACATTTTCGAGGAAGCGCAGGAGAAGGGCGTGCTGGCCGAGGGGGGCAACTTTGACATGCTGCTCTTCAAAGCGCGCACGATTGACATGTCCAAACCCGAGGCCGTGCAGTGGTACCAGGCGCAACTGCGGCGGCTTTTTGAACTGGGGGCTGCGGTGATCAAGGTGGACTTCGGCGAGCACGTCCGCGACTACGAGTCTTACCAGGCCTACTCTGGCCGGGAGATGCACAACCTCTACCCGCTGCTCTACAACCAGGCCGCCTTCGAGGTCACCAAGGAATACTTTGGCCAGGGTATCATCTGGGCGCGTAGCGGTTACGCTGGCTCGCAGCGTTACCCGGTGCACTGGTCGGGCGACAACTCGTCCACCTTTGAGAACATACTGTGTTCACTGCGCGGGGGCCTCAGCCTTGGGCTGAGCGGGTTCACCTTCTGGAGCAACGACGTGGGTGGGTTCACCGGCACCCCCAGCGACCGGCTCTACGTGCGCTGGACCCAGTTCGGGATCTTCAACTCCCACATGCGGCTGCACGGTGGCGGGCCGCGCTACCGCGAGCCCTGGAACTACGAGCCAGAGACGCAGGAGATTTTCCGCCGCTTGGTCGAGTTGCGCTACCGCTTCTTGCCCTACCTCTACAGCGAGGCCCACCACAGCGCCCGGGCCGGTCTGCCTGTCCTACGCCCGCTGGTCTACGAGTTCCAGGACGACCCGACCACCTTCAACGTCGAAGACGAGTTCCTCTTTGGTCAGGCTGTGCTGGTGGCGCCGATCCTGACTGACAGGTGCAACGCACTTGAGAAGTGCGTCGCACCTGACGAGCGCAAGATCTACCTGCCCGCCGGACTGTGGGCCGACGGCTGGACGGGAGACCTCATAACTGGCCCCTGCTGGCTCGATTACCGGGCCGGCCTGGACCGCGTGCCCTTTTTCTATCGCGGCGGTTACGCGGTGCCGCAGGGTCCGGCCATGCAGTACGTGGACGAGGCACCGCTCGATCCCCTGACGCTACACATCGTGCCCGACGAGGAGGGGCGCGCCGCCTACACGATGGTGGACGACGACAAAACCACCGTCGTGTCGGGCCAAGTCCGCGACGGCACGTTCGATCTGCGGGTAGAATCCGGTCCGCGCGGACTGGCGCTGCACATCTACGCCGCCGAGGAGATCGCGCGTCTGGTGTGCAACGGGCAGGAGGTGAGACCCAGGCAGGCCGGTAACCACCACTACACTGCCGAGTTGCGGCTACAAGACAGCACAGAGATGGCTGGATAGCCGGAAAGACCGTGTCAGTTCCCCATCCGCAGCAGCGAGGATTTTGCTTCCCTGCTGCTGTTGTGCTATACTGTGACTGTTGAGACCGTGTCAGTTCCCCATCCGCAGCAGCGAGGATTTTGCTTCCCTGCTGCTGTTGTGCTATACTGTGACTGTATGAGTCGGTTCTACCACCGGACACTTTTTGTCCCTTGCTCAAACTTC
>JAUWNP010000154.1 GCA_030612585.1 Anaerolineae bacterium | reverse complement strand
CCGCTGGCCCTACATAGCGTCTACCTCAATCACCGTCTGTGCCCGCAGGTGCTGCACCACAACCTGGCGCAGGACTCGCTATTCAACATCCTGCGTGAGGAATATGGCCTGACGCTGGCTCATGCCGAGGAACAGGTATATGCTGCCCTGGCGAACCAGCGCGAGTTGGCACTGCTGAACCTTTCTTATCCCGCCGCCGTGCTGCGCACGGAGCGCACGACGTTCCTGGACACGGGTGAGGTGCTCGAGTTCGCCCTGGCAATTTACTGCGGGGAGTGGTACCGGCTGAGCATGCTGTTGGAAGCGACGGAATGATGCCCGAGCGGGCGCATCTCCATTCTACAAGAGGTGTTACTACAAGAGGTGTCACTGAACATGATCAACATTGTGATAGTCTCTCACGGCAACTTCGGCGACGCGCTGATCCGGGCGACTGAGATGATCACGGGCCCGACGGAGTGTCTCTTCTCCGTCCCACTCCTGCCCGGCGAGCGTCCTGAAGACTTCGGGGAGAAACTGGCCGAGGCGCTGCAAGAAATCGAGGGTGAGGACACACTGGTGCTAATTGATCTTATGGGCGGGACGCCGTACAACGTGGCGGCTCGCCAGGTGCTCAAAGGTTACGTCGAGTGCGTGACCGGGGTGAACCTCCCGATGCTGCTGGAACTGGTCATGTCGCGCGATGATGCTTCGCTGCCGGAACTAGCCGAGGCGATTACTCAGGCGGGACGGGAAGCGATCAAGAACCTGGGGCCGATGTTGAGCAAGTGAGCAAGTGGGCAAGTTGCAAGTGGGCAAAGTGGGTAAGGTGGGCAAGAGTGCTGCTCTGAGCGGGCCCCAGGGCGGCCTCGCCTGACTAGATGAAAGGAGGTGAATGCTATCGAAGAATTAGGGCTGGTACGGATTGACGATCGTCTGATTCACGGGCAGGTGATTACAGTGTGGTGCAAGCACCAGCGGTTCACCCGCATCGTCATCGTGGACGACGGCATGGCAGCGGATTCGTTTATGCAAGAAGTGTTGAGTCTGGCCGCCCCGCCTGATCTCCAGGTGGACGTGCTCTCAATCGAGGAAGGCATCAACTCTCTAGGCGAGACCGCGCCGGACAGGGGAACGACGATGGTGCTGCTGAAATCGCCCCTGGCAGCGAAGCGACTCTACGACGGTGGGCTGAAGTACAGCGCGCTCAACGTCGGCGGAATCGGCAGCGCGCCGGGGCGCAAGAACGTTTTCAAGAATATCGCTTTCTCGGAAGAAGAGATCGTTATCCTCAAGTACCTGATGGGCAAGGGGGTGGAGATCACCCTCTTGACCGTGCCGGGCGAGAAGTCAAAATCATTCTCGGACCTGGCCGGTAAGTTGTAATCGGCTATGGGGGAAACCTATCCCTCGGATGGTGGAGGGGGTAGGGCAAGATTCCCTCAAGCAGTCTGATCAGTTTGTATGATTATTCCAATCGAAAGGAAGGAGCAACAACGCAATGAAAGCGAAAGTGAATAAGAAACAAGCCGGCATAGCTATGATCATCAGCCTGCTGTTGCTGGTAGTAAGTGTCGTCGTAGTCAAGGCTGCTCCGGCGCCACAGGAGCCCGTGCGCATGAACTTTCTGATAGCCGCCATCGTCGGCATCATGTACTACCTGTCTATGTCGCCCTGGTTCGCCAACCTCGGCTTTCCCGTGCTGTACCGCCCGCTAGTCGCCGGCACGCTGGTCGGCATCGTGATGGGACGGCCCGGTGAAGGCGTCGCCATCGGCGCTAATATCAACGTGCTATACCTGGGTTGGATCTCCGCGGGTGGCTCACTGCCCGGCGATCCCGGGCTGGCGGGTTACCTGGGTACAGCGCTGGTGCTGGGTGCTGGGTTGAGCGTGGATGCAGCGCTGGCGATAGCGGCACCACTGGGGTTGCTGGGCGGCCTGACCTGGTCGCTGCGCATGTCCCTGTGTTCGATCATCCCGCACTGGGCGGATAAGTTCGCCGAGGAGGGGGACATCAAGGGGGTGGCGCGGAGCGACTATATCTACTCCCAGCCGTTCCTGTTCGTGCTCTACGCTGTGCCGGTCGCGCTGGCGGCGTGGTTGGGCGCGCCGGCAGTGGCGAGTGCGCTGGGGTGGATCGCGCAGCACGCTATCTGGGTAATGTCGGGGCTGTTCGCTGCCAGTGGTATGCTCGCTGCCCTGGGTATCGCGCTCAACCTCAAGTACCTCTTCCGAGGCAACGTGTGGCCCTACTTCTTCATCGGCTTCACCGTCACCTCGCTGATGAGCGGTGGCGCGAACCTGCTGGTGATGGCGATCATCGGTGTCTGCGTGGCGTTCATCCACGTGTTGTTCACCCAGGGGGCCGCCGGAGAGCAGGCTACCGGGGACGCCGAGGAGCGTAAAGCACCTGGGCTGCTCACACGCCAGGATGTTTTCCAGAGTTGGCTGCGCTGGCTCTTCTTCTCGCACGCTTGCTACAACTGGGAGCGCATGCAGGGGCTGGGCTTCGCGCACAGTATGACGCCCATCATTGAGAAGTTGTACAAGACCAAGGAGGACATCAGCGCCGCGCTGGAGCGCCACATGGTCTTCTTCAACACCCAGCCGGACATCGGCGGCGTGATTCACGGCGTGGTCATCGCGATGGAGGAGGAGCGCGCAGCCGGGGCCGACATCAGCGACGACGCCATCAACAGCGTCAAGACCGGACTGATGGGCCCGATGGCGGGCATCGGGGATACGATACAGCAAGGCATCGTGATCCCCATCACGCTGGCCATCGGCATGAGTATCGCAACCGGTGGCGCCGTTGGCGTCGCGACCACCGGCAATATTCTCGGCCCTCTCTTCTTCCTCGTCACCGTGGCGGCCTTCGTCTGGGGCGTCGGCTGGCTGGTCTGGTGGCAGGGGTACCAACAAGGGCGTACTGCCGTCACCAACATCCTGAAGAGCGGCACGCTGAACCGCGTCATCACCGGCGCAGGTGTGCTGGGCAACTTCATCATGGGGGCACTGGTCGTGCAGTTCGTCAGCCTCTCAACTGGAGTGGCCTTCATGATTGGTGGCACGACGTTCGAGCTTCAGGCAGTCATAGACAGTTTCATGCCTAACCTGCTCCCACTGCTGCTGGTACTGCTCATCTGGTGGCTGCTGGCGAAAAAGAACGTGTCGCCCACGACGATCATGATCGTCGTGATGCTGGCCGGCGTGCTGGGTTCCTTCCCCATCTGGCCGGGCATCAATGCGGAGACAGGCGAGGCCATCAAGGTCGGGTTCTTCTAGCAACTGCACCACGTGATTCGTGATACGTGATGCGTGAATTCGTGATGCGTGATTCGTGATGTACTATCACGTTTCACGCATCACGTTTTACGCCACACGCATACAACAGAACACAAAGGAGAAAAAGAATGATTGGACTAAAGACACATCGTTGGAATCACATCTTTCGCGAGGATGGCAAGGTGCTCATCGTCGCGATGGACCACCCGGGGGCGTTCGGCATGATGGAGGGTCTGGAGAAACCGGGCCAGGTTATCCGCAAGATTCGCGCCGGCGGCGCGGACGCCATCTTGACCACTTATGGCGTCGTCACGCGGTTTGCTGAGGAAATTGGAGGTATGGGCATCGTTCTGCGCGTTGACGGCGGCGGTTCGTCGCTGGCCAAGGAGCACGGGCCTATGCAGTTGCTATACAACGTCTACGACGCGCTGCGCGTCGGGGTCGACGCTGTCGGGTGCATGGGTATGCCAGGCTCGGTGTACGAAACGGAGACGCTACCGTATCTATCCGAGTTGATCGCCCAGTGTGCCGAATGGAACGTGCCAGTGATGGCCGAGATGCTGCCTGGCGGCTTCGAGAACCCGGCCGAGATGTGGACGCCGGAGAATATCGGCCATGCCTGTCGCATCGGCGCAGAATTGGGTGTGGATTTCATCAAGACCACCTACTCTGGCGACGTAGAGAGTTTCCGCAAAATTACCGAGCAGATATACGTGCCCATCGTCGTCCTGGGCGGCAGCAAGTCGAAGGATCCCCGTGACCTGTTGAGTAGTATCTACGACGCGATGCAGGCTGGCGCAAGCGGCGTCGCGGTCGGTCGCAATATATGGCGCTACCCTGAGCCTGGCAAGATGACGGCGGCCATCGCAGCCATCATCCACGAGGATGCAACGGTGGACGCTGCTTTGGAGTATCTCAAGTAGAGAGAAACCGGGTTTTTCGGAAAAAACCCGGTTTCTGGCCCTACCAACAAAGGAGTCATCAATGATGAAAACCTACAAGCGAGCAGTATTCGTCGGACCCAGACAAATCCGCTTTGACGAACTTCCCATCCCTGAGCCCGGTTCCCGCCAGGCGCTGGTGAAGGTGAAAGCATGTGCATTGTGTACGTGGGAGCAACGGGAGTATTCCGGCGAGGAGCAGTTCTATCCCCTGGCCGGTGGACACGAGGTATCAGGTGAACTGGTCAAACTGGGCCAATACGTCCACACCGACGCGCAAATCGGCGATCGGGTGATGGCCTCAGTGCTGACCCGCTGTGGCTATTGCGAGTCCTGTCGGCGCGGTCTGGACAACATCTGCGACAACATGCGCAAGCCCTTCAGCGAGACCGATGTGCCCGGCCCCGCCGGCCTGGCAGAGTACATCCTCCTCGAAGATTACCAACTGTACAAGGCCAATAACGAGACGTCGTTCGAGGAGATCTGCCTGACAGAACCGCTGGCCTGCGTCGTGCGCAGCGTGCGCCAGGCCCGGGTCGAGCGGGCCGACAACGTGGTTGTCGTGGGAGCGGGTGTGATGGGAATGTTCCATCTCCTGCTCACCAAGCAGATCGGCGCACGGGTTTTCGTCAGCGAGCCCAACCCTGAACGGGCAGCCTTCGCCAGGGAGATAGGCGCCGACGCCGTCATTGACCCAACGCAGGACTCCTTTGCCGACCAGGTGAAAGCGTTGACCGGCGATCGCGGCGCGGACGTGATCTTCTGCGCGGTGAGCGTCGCCTCGGCGGTGGAAGAGGCAGTGGAGGCAGTCGCCAAGGGCGGGCGTGTCCACGTCTACGCCAGCATCCATCCGCGCGGCACGAAGATCTCGATTGATCCCAATCCCTTCCATAGCAAAGAGATCGTGCTGACCGGCACGATGAGCCAGGACAAGAAAGACGTGCTCCAGACTGTGCGTTTGATCTCCCAAGGGCTGATTGACCTCAAGCCGTTCATCTCACTGGTGCTGCCCTTTGAGAGACTGGAGGAGGGGTTACAGGCGGCAATGCGGCCTGACACATATCGTGTCGTCGTGACAATGTAGTTTGTCCGTAGGAGTCCAACAGTGAACTTTCGACCTGAATTGAGGATTCTCTCCGATGAGCAGATCCATGACATCCATCAAGCGGCGTTAGAGATCCTGTGGAACACAGGGGTGCTGGTCAAAGCACCAGTCGCCCGTGACCTGTTACGCCAGGCCGGCGCGTGTGTGGATGATGAGACGATGATCTGCCGCATTCCCGGCTATATCGTCGAGGAGGCGTTGAAGCGAGCGCCATCCTCGTTCACCGTCTACGCTCGCAACCCAGCCAACGACGTACACGTGACGACGCGATCGCTGCACTACGAGCCGATGATCGGCCGGCTCAACTGCTACGACTATGCCACCGGCACGACGCATCGCACGACGCTGGAGGACGTCGGCCACCTGGTCAAACTGGCCGACGCTTTGCCTCACTATCACCTGCTCCACTCCGGCGCTATCATGCCGCAGATAGACGGCGTGCCGATCCGCGCGACTCACGTCTACGGCTATTTGGCGTCGGTGCGTAATTCCAGCAAGGTGGTCAAGGCGACCTCCCGCGAGCGGATTCTGGCCGAGGATTGTCTGCGGATGGTTACTGTGATTGCCGGCGGCGAGTCTGAGTTCCGACGTAAGCCGTTCACTTTCACCACCGACAACCCCGTCGCACCGCTCCATCACGACCGCGATCAGATGGAGGGGGCGTTGGAGTTCGCCAAGTACGGTTTGCCCATTGACGTGACCAGTGAGCCGCAGGCAGGGGCCACGTCACCGGTGACACTGGCAGGGCTGCTGGCTCAGCAGGCGGCCGACGTCGTCAGCGGCATCACCATCATCCAACTCGCCAATCCAGGCAACCCCGTCTGGTACGGCACCTGTGGCTCGATTATGGACATGCGCGTGGGGCGCATCGCTATCGGTGCAGTTGAGATGGGGTTGATCAACGTCGCCAGCGCGCAGATCGCCCATTTCTACGGCATCCCTTGCCGGGGCACCGCCTCGGCCACCGACTCGAAGTTGCTCGACATCCAGGCAGGCTACGAAAAGGCGACGGTGCTCACGATGGCCGTGCTGGGTGGTGTCAACAAGATCTTCTACCCTGGCACGATGGAGGGCGCATTGACCATCAGCAAGGAGAGCCTGGTCATTGACGACGAGATCGTCGGGGGACTTTACCGGGTACTGGAGGGCGTTGACGTCAACAAGATGACGTTGGCGTTGGACGTGATAGACCGGGTTGGCCCCGGTGGTCACTTCCTCAGCCAGCGCCACACCATGCAGTTCCTCGAAAGCGAGCAGTTCATCCCGCCGCTGGGCGACCGTCAGACGCGCGAGAAGTGGGAGGAGGCAGGCAGCAAAGGAGTGGCGGATCGCGCCCACGAGCGGGTAGAGCAGATTCTGGCCGAGCACCAGGTTGACCCGCTGGACGCTACCGTTGAGGCGGAGTTGGAGCGTATCGTTCGCGAGGTGGAAGAGCGGGAAACGCGAAAACGTGAAACGTAAATCGCGCATCACGCATTTACACAGAGATACGTAGAGGAATAAGAGGTGAGGAACGACATGTTGAGCAACTGTGTTTCATGATGACATAGTTAGCGGGCATCGCTTGAGTATGAGAAACTTGTCCTCTTACCACATTGAAGCCGTTACGGTGAATCACAACACCTCTCGCTATATGGAGTTGATGTTGCGGTCGCTGTTTGCGAGGCATTTGTCAGACTTGAACCTGTCAGTGACCGTGTTTGACAACGCTTCACAGGACGATATGACCGACTTGGGAGCATACGCGGAGAGTAAGCGAATTCCGATTGTGCAGTCAGGATTTACTACAGAGACCGAAAACAACTCGCACGGAGAAGTGTTGAGCAGGTTTGTTTTGGAGCACCCGGACTGCACACACTATCTATTCTTGGATGCAGACGTGTGCTTTGTGGAAGGCAACACGCTCAACGCCATGCTGGAGGAGTTGGAAGGAGGGACGGACGTATTTGGCATAGGGCCAAGAATGTCGTGGGACGGCGTAGTCGAAATACCGGAGGAGACGAGGAGGGCCATTCCCGATCTCTACGAAACAAGGCTTCATCCATGCTGTGCACTCGTCAAGAATACAGAGCTGTTCAGGTGCGTTGTGAAAGAGATAGGTCTGTCGTGCGTGAAATATCTCTGGGCGAATGGTGAAGAGTACCTTGACACCTTCAAGATTGTGACGAAGGTGATGAGAACTCACGGGTTGAGACACATCATATCATCCAAAATGGTGCTT
Organism: Anaerolineae bacterium; assembly: GCA_030612585.1. The sequence continues at coordinate 2,835 of JAUWNP010000154.1, read as the reverse complement.
CATTTCTTTTGTGTCTCGTATGTCTGGGAACCCACCAAGCATTGGGATGAAATGAAGGCCAACCGGCGTGATGCGCTATTGAGTGAACTTTGTGAGCACGATGCCAGCTCCCAGCCGTTATAACCCTCTGTGTAACTCTGAATTCTCTGTGCAACTCTGTGTAGACGCACAAGCTCAGGAGGCCACAATTCTATGAACGACATCAAATTTCTGTATCTAACTCAGGCCGACGTCCGCGCCACGGGTGTGGATATGCCGATGGTGATGGGCGCGGTGGAAGATTCGTTCCGGCTGCACCACCAGGGCCAGACCAAACTGCCCCACAAGATAGTGCTCGACATGGGCGAGCGGGAGCGCGGGCGGGGCAACGCCATGCCCGCTTACGTGGGCGGCGATTACGACGCTTTTGGCATCAAGTGGATCGCCGGTTTCCCGAAGAACCCGATGCTCCACGGTTTGCCCCGTGCGACCGGGTTCTTCATCCTGAACGATTCCTGGAAAGGGATCCCGTTGGCGATCATGGACTGCACGCTGCTCAGCGCCATGCGCACCGGCGCGGTGACCGGCGTGGGGGCGAAATACATGGCCCGGCCCGACGCGGAATCGGTGGCTATGATCGGCGCGGGCGTGCAGGCGCGGACGCAGTTGGAGGCGTTGAAGGTCGCGCTTCCGGGGCTGAAGGAGGCGCGCGCCTTCGACATCCGCCGCGAGACAGCCGAGCGGTATGCCACGGAGATGAGCGAGAGGCTGGCGCTGGACGTCCAGGCTGTGAATAGCGCCGAGGCCGCCGTGCGGGACGCCGACGTCGTCGTCACCGTGACCGTGGCCGACGAACCCATCGTCAAGGATGCCTGGATGAAGCCGGGAAGTTTCTTCGCTGCCGTCGGTTCCTACCAGGAGGAGGAGTTCGCCGTCGTCCAGAACTCGGATAAGATCGTTGTGGATGGCCTCGAACACGTCCTGCACCGTGGAACGCCGGTGATCGCGCTGATGATCGCACAGGGGATGATCAAGGAGGAGGACATCGTCGAACTGGGCGCTATCGTGTGCGGGGATGCTCCAGGCCGCGAGGGGTCCGAGGAGCGTATCTTCTTCTCCCCAATCGGAATGGGCACTGAGGACGTCTGCGTCTGCCACAAGGTGTACCAGTTGGCGGTGGAGAAGGGGATTGGAACGAAACTGGGGCTGTTTGGATAAGGACAAGAAACCAGGTTTTTCGGAAAAAACCTGGTTTCTGTACGCAGGAGGAGGTAACACATGTCAACTGCTGAAGAGATTTACGCCAAGATGCAAGCCAGCATTGAGGAGTACGACCGGGACGCGGCGGAGGCCGCGGCCGAAGAGGCCGTCGCTGCCGGACTGGACCCGGTCAAAGCCGTGGAGAAGGGCTTCGCCGCGCCAATCCGTGAACTGGGCGAGGCATTTGATCAGATGGAGATTTTCCTGCCGCAACTCGTGATGGCGGCCGACGCGATGAAAGCGGGCATGGGAGTGTTGGAAGAAGCGATGAAGGCCAGCGGTGGCGTGCTGGAGAAGAAGGGCGTGATCGTCCTGGGCACCGTCGAGGGGGACATCCACGACATCGGCAAGACGGTCGTCGCGGCGATGCTGCAGGCCAACGGATACGATGTACACGACCTGGGCGTCGAGGTGCCCTGTACTCGGTTCATTCAGGCGGCCGAGGAACTTGGAGCCGACGTTATCGCCATGTCCGCACTGCTCTCGACAACGATGCTCTTTCAACGAGACGTGGTTGAGTTGCTGCGGAACAAAGGGCTCGACGAGAAGTACTTCATCCTGGTCGGCGGCGCGCCCGTGACGCAAGCGTGGGCAGACAAAATCGGCGCGAACGGTTACGCCCGCGACGCGGTTGAGGCGGTTAAGGTGCTGGATAGCCGCCGGGAGGAATGGGCGCAGGTTTGAGAAACCAGGTTTTTCGGAAAAAACCTGGTTTCTGAAAGGGGGCGAAGGAGCAAAATGAATTTCAAAGAGGTAGCAAAGCGTGCAGAGACTGGCCCACTGATGGATGCCAACGACTTCCTGATGAAGCGGGTCGCGGCGAACGTGATGAAACTGCAGAAAAAGTACGACGTCAGGTGGGACGGCAAGACGCTGGTCAACCTCGACGACGACCTGGCGGACCGCTGTTGGGAGGCGGGCAAGGAGTTACTACTGACCGCTGGCTTCTATGGCATGAACAGCCGCCGCGTTATCGAGTTCACTCCAGAAGAGGTCGAGCACGCGCTCCGTTTTGCGCCGGCCCGGTTGACGATGGGCGAAGGCAAAGACGTGGTCACGATACATCACCGCGACGTCGGAGACCCGCGCCGTCCCTTCATCTTCAGTGGCCCGTTCAACGCCGACACACACGAGAATATGTACGTCAGGCTCAATGAAGCCTTTGCGCAGGAGCGCATCATTGACTGTCTCTTCCTGCCGGGCTACCTGAAGGAACTGGACGGGCAGATGATCCGTCCCAACTCGGGTCTCTCCAGCCGGGCGGCGGTGCTTTACGGCCAGTGGTCGCGCGAGGCGGTGCGGCGGGCCGGGCGGCCAGGGATGCCGATCTGCGGTCACGCGGTGATGGCGCTCAACGAGATCGCCTGCACCAACGAGGCCTGGGGACTGCGCAAAACGGACCCCCGCGCAATGGTGTTGATCTCCGAGTTGCAGGTGGACGACGTGACGATGACTCGGATGGCCTACTACCTGGCCTACGGCTGCCCGCTCTACGTCGCGTTCACACCACTGGTCGGCGGGTACGGGGGCGGCCCTGGCGGCACGGCCATCGTCGCGGTGGCCTCTTTCATCGCTGCTAGTTTGTTGGGGGCCGAG
>JAUWNP010000266.1 GCA_030612585.1 Anaerolineae bacterium | reverse complement strand
ACTATCGTCGTCTGAGCAAGGATTATGAAGTGCTCACCGAAACCAGTGAGGCGATGGTATACGCTGCCATGACTCGCGTGATGCTCAGACGCCTGGGGCGTCCCCAGGCCGCCAGCCCGTAGGAATTTTCAGACATGCTCTTAGAGAAACAAGCACCTCGTCTACTCTATCGAAGGCTAGCAATAGCAACCTCATCTCCTCGAGATCCTTGGACTTCAACTCAATGGATAGATCTCTTAGAAAGTCGCCGAATTGCATAGGGTTCCGTTGAACGTCTAAGCCTGCCATAGCTCATTCCTCCGTGTCACCTCTAGGTGTGTAGATACCCCCTTGCAAGGTTTGCCGCAGTATTCTTGTGTTGCAAGGACGCAGAATGAATCTTCCATATTTCCTGTAGTTCATTCATAATCCTTCTGAACACACTGCCGCTTCTCAATTGCTCTGAGCGCTGAATTTGTGCATTGAAGTATACTTCAGCCAGGGGGTTGTATTTGTTTGTGTCTAAGTTACAACAATCGTGCAAGCTCAGCAGAAAATGAAAATAGTGTCGATTTTGAATTTGACTTGTCGGAAACGTATGCCCCCCGCCAAGGGTCGCAACGCCCTGCCGCACTAGCCACCTGATCGGCGCTACAAAATCTGGATCGCTCGTCAGCACAATAGTTGGTTGTCCGCAGGCTGCCAAGTCACACACCACTACCATCAGGCTCGCGTCCCTGTCGTGGGGGCAAATCTCAGGGTTGGGAAACAGCCCGCGCAGTGCCTGTATCTTTTGCTCGGAAACTATCCTCGGCTGAGGGAAATGGTTACGCAGAGCTTGAAATATTTGTCTCCGCTCCGCATTGCTGTATTTCTTGAGCTCTACGAGTCCCTTTCGGTCTATCTCCCTTCGATTATTCAGAGAAACTTCATCGAAAACCAGGTCTGAGATGTAGAGAGTCCCATCTAGACTACAGCATCTTTTGATGATCCCCAAATAGCCATCAAGCTCTTCCAAGATGTGAGGCAGTCGGTCAGCATTGGTCAGGTCTGGATACGAGGTTTGGGCATACCTTATCGCTCCTTCTACAAGATAGAAGATAAAATTTGCATCTACTGTCAGCATTCCTCTGTTAGGACAATCTGGTTTTGGACACCTTCCGCTAGGCGACATTTTATCTACCTTGTCTAGCATTGTTTGCTCTTGAACTGACCCCAGTCCATACTAACTACCCCAACTCCTCCAACGACCGCTGTATCTCCTCCAACTCTTGCCGACTGAGCCCCCACAACTCCGCTGCCAGCCGGTCTATCTCCGCCTCGATCTCCCGCACCCGCGCCGTGTTCCCGGCTGTTGTGGCTTCATGTGCCTCCTGGGAGAGAGCCGCCAGTTGGCGGTGAGTGGAGCTGCCCGGCTCGTAGCACGGAACGCATATGTTCTTCAAAACATGAGGAGTGCCGAAGCTCTTGCCACCCTTCTGAGAATAGGATTGCAAAGCGAAGTTGACCAGTGAAGAGTTGGTAACAGCGCAGACGTAATGAGCCTCTTCAGCATTGTCAAGCCCTACCAGTGTTACGGTGTGCTGTGGGATCACAGTTTTCCCTTCGTGGTCTGACACAACGGCGCAGGCAAGTTCACTCGCAATGTTGGGCCACACTACCTTATACGGCGCAAAGGTATAGTTGCCTATGTTGAAAATCGAGTAGAACGGATCGGTTTCCTTGAAGTAGCGCCGGTAGCCCGACCGGGTGCGTAGTTCGGCCTCGAAACGTTTGAGGTAGAGGTGGGATTTGGGTAAGTGTGCTTCCAATTCGTTCTCCGGAATAGCCTTCAAACCCATCCCTGATCTGTGGGTAACGAGTATGTAGGCTGAAGGTTCTGCTTGCCAACGGTGTACGTCTTGTAGTCTCAGTAACGGATAGAGTAGGTCAGCCTCAATAACCGCTTGCACGCTCTCCACTTTTCTTTTCCCACTCTCGGTGAGATTGCTAACCGCCACTAGGTCGCTTGACTGCCGACCCACAATCTCTAGCCAGTACACACCGTTGAGCCAGGTACATGTACCTGCTCTAGCCCGATAATCCGACGCGCCCAACACTTGCTTCACCGCCTTCAGTGCCCCACGGCGGCCAGTGATCCAGGATGAAGTCAGGTCGGTCTCATCCACCGGCTCGGCGTAGAATTGGCGGTAGGTGGCAATTTTCTCCTCCCGCAACTCCTGCAAGGTCACGTCTTCCGGTATCACGCTGCCCCCGCCCGGCTTGTACCAGTGAGAGTATTGCACCGGATACTCCGTTGGTCTGCCCCGTTCCAGCACCACGATGGCAGTGCGATTGCTGGCCCCGGCGAATGGCTTGAGGTTGGCCATGTCGTCCACGAGCACTACGCCCAGCGGCGTGCCATCCCCCAACTGAAAGCGGCGGAAGCCCTGACCTGCGCCAGCGGTCTTGAAGACGCTCTGGGTGATGAGAAAACCCAATCGTCCACTGTCCCGCACGTACTTGTCCAGCGCCACGTAGGTCATCAAAACGGAGATGTCATCTTTGGATTTGCCCAGGATGGCATCGAAGCCTTTGTGCGGGAATAACTCGTGAGCAGCCCACAGGGGCGCTGTCTCCTGGCGGTAGTCCTCGGGCAGGCTCTCCCAGTTCACCCACGGCGGATTGCCCACCACGTAATCGAACCGCTCCAGGAAGACCGGCGCGAAGGCGTTCTTGATGATGCGCGCCCATAGGCCATCCAGCCCCTTCCGGTGCAGGTCGGTTATCTGCTCATAAAGCGTCATCAGTGCGGCGTCGGCAGCGTAAAACTCGGCGGTGCTCAGCCCCACTCGCTTCCGTGCCCGCGCCATAAACGTCTCCGTGGAGGCGTCCTCCTCTATGCACTCGTCCAGCACATCGGCCAGCGCCGCGATGCGCTCGCGGGTGGCGCACGCCTGGGGAATGTCGAACACGCCCACGGTCGTCTTCACCTGGTACTTGTCCTGCGTAAAGAGGTCGCCGCCCCGGCTGGGGGTCATAATGGAGTCGGCCAGGTAGACCGGGATCTCAATAGCGCGCTCGCCGCGCGTCTCCAGCAAGTCGCCCAGCGCCAGCAGGTAGTTGGTGCGCGCCGCGATCACCGCCAGCGGGTTGAGGTCAATGCCCACGACGTTGCTCAGGATCAACTCCAGCGCGTCCGCGCCCGCGATGCCTTTTCGCTTGCAGTAGTCGCGCGTGGCCTGGATTGCCAGCACCAGGAAAGTGCCGCTACCGCAGGCCGGGTCCAGCACGCGCTTGCGGGGGTTGCCCTCGTACCTGCCGCCGTCCACCATGTTCAACACCCGCTGCGCCAACCAGTCGGGGGTGTAGTATTCGCCCAGGTCGTGGCGCAGGTGGCGCGGCATCAGGTATTGGTACAGTTGCTTGAGCAGGTCGCGGGTCAGTTCCGGCTCGTCCTCCAGCGTGACCGGGTCGTACCGGCTCAGTGTCTTGAGCATCTCCCGCACCTGCCGCTCGACCGGCCCGTCCCAGGCCCGCAGATACCAGGCGAAAAAGTCCCCCTCCAGCAGATTGCGCAGGCCATAGGCGCGGAAAGTCTCGCCGCGTTCCATCTTCCGCAGTGCAGCGCGTAACTCGTCCGACGGCAACGCCTGCAACTCGTCAAAGGGCGCGCCCGTGCCACCCAGGTAGCGCGAGACCGTCAGCCAGGCGATGAACTTGATCAGCAGGGCAAAGTAGGTGTGCACGGCGAAGAACAGGTAGGGAGGGTCAACCTCCTCGGCCCTCAGCCCCATCCCTTTGGCGAACTTGATGAACTCGGCCTTGTCGCGCAGCCGGGCCGCGCCTTTCTCGTAGCCGGTCACCTCGCCGAAGAAGGTGCGCCACTGCTCAAAGAGCGCGCCCACCAAGGGGTCGTCGCTTTTTCTGAGCGTAGTGTAGAGCGCGCGCGTCGCCCGCTGGGCGGTGAGGGTCTGTGAGCCAAAGTCCTCAATCAGGTTGGAGGGTACCATGGCCGCGCCAGCCTGCAAGTGCACCAGCAGCGTGAGCAGCCGCGCCACCGAGTCGGCGTCTACAGGAACCGGGGTCTCCACGCGCCAGCGGCCGGCGATGTGGCGGCAGTAGATCATCCACCGCCCGTCAGTCACCACCCCCACCAGGCGACCCTTCTTGATGCGCTGCGACCGCTCAATGCTTTCGACGTAGCCCTTCGTCTGCTCAACGGCGGTGAGGTTGTTCCGATTGCTGCGGGATGCGGCGAGCTGGCCCGGCCGCTTGTACTCGATCACCAGTCGGTTGTAGACGGTGTCAGCCCGACCCGTCGCTAACGTGTACTCGTGGTGAGTGCGTATGGCACGCCCGCCTCGTCGGTAAATTGAGCAAGCGCTTCTTCCACCGGGCGGCGGAAGTCGGCCTCCAGGGGGGAGCCCTCCGCAGCGGCCCGGATAATCCGCGCGATCTCCGGCGCACGCCGTTTGACCAGTTCATCGGTCGTCGGCATATACTTGCCTCCTCATCAGAGAGTATAGCCCAACCTTGCCCGAAAGTCAAAACTTCGCAGTGCCGACTTGCACTTGCAGACTTGCCACTTGCAGACTTGCCAACTTGCATCTTCCCCCTCTCCGTGTACAATAAACACCACACCACAACAGGAGGCGATGATGAGCGCGAGCGACGAGCGGGGCAAACTCTACCTGGGCCGCGAGTACGATTTGAAGAAGGGCGCGGTCACTGACCGGCCTGTCTTGTACGAGGCCCGGCATCTCACAACCCATGGGATCATATTAGGGATGACCGGTTCCGGCAAGACTGGGCTGGGCGTTATTCTTATGGAGGAGGCGCAGCTGCAGGGTACCCCTGTCCTGATCCTCTACCCCAACGTGGACATGACCAACATGTTGCTCACCTTTCCCGAGTTGCGCGCGGAGGACTTCGCGCCCTGGGTGGACCTGGAGGGAGCCCGGCGGCGTGGGGGGAGTGTCGAGGAGTCCGCCGAACGGGAGGCCCGCAAATGGCGGGAGGGGCTGGCCGGGTGGGACATCAGCGGCGAGCGCATCGCGCGGCTGCGCCAGGCGGCGCAGTTCCCCATCTTCACCCCCGGCTCAGCGGCGGGCCAGCCGGTGGACGTGCTGCACTTCTGCGACACGCCCGATCTCGCCTGGGACGAGCACGAGGAAGCGCTGCGTGAGCGCATCGGCGGCATCGTCTCGGCGCTGCTGGGGCTGGTGGGCGTCGAGGCTGATCCCCTCCAGAGCCCGGAGCACATCCTGCTGGCGCGCATCGTCGAGCACGTCTGGCGCGCCGGGGAGCAACTC
>JAUWNP010000133.1 GCA_030612585.1 Anaerolineae bacterium | reverse complement strand
CGATTAAGCGGCGCTGTTATGGCATTACCAGGGTCACAACTCTATTCCAACGCATTTACCTTGACCTTGAGGGCTATCGCCGATTCGCCTAGCCGGAGTACCCCCATATGTGGCCCTCCCATGCGAAATCCCAAAGAGCCTAAATTTCTTCCTCATATCTCTCATACCAACCCTCCAAGTCTGTCATTTCCTACCATTAACTCAAAGACGATGATCCCGTCGACAATCTGATCATCGGGCAAAATCTTCTAGTACGGCGTCTTTCCGATCCACTCGTTCATCGGCCGCTGTGAGGCATACCACTTTTGCCCCTTGTGCCATCGCTCTCTGTACAGCCAGTGCTGTCAGCCTTTCGGTACATTCACGACTACCCTCCCCATCCAACATACCCAGGAATATCCAACAGTAGGAATGGGAGCGACAACAACACAAGTATGGCAAGGTAGACCCCAAATGTGACGAGGAGTTCCTTCCTGTTCTCCGGCCGATCCTTCTTGAGTAACAGCCTGATCGGGGCCGTTATCACCTCAGAAATGAACTTGGGCAGCGGGAACATGAATGGCGCGCTGGCTCGATACGCTGCATATTCCCCGCCACGCTTCCTGCCCGCCTTGATCTCCTCTCCCAGCGCCACGCAGACGATGACCAGTGAAGAGATCAACCACGGCAGACTGGCCCCGGGGTTCTCGCCTCCAAAAGGGATTGGAGCCTGAATTGCCAGCAACATCAAGCCATAACTCCATACGATCCAGCCCAGGTACTGCGGGTGCCGCGAAAACTGGTAGAGCCAGAAATCAACCGTGCCCTTCCTCTGGAACTTGGCATAGAACCAAGCCAGCGTGCCCAGCAAAAAGGTCAGCAGACCCAACCCGATAGCCAGGCACGCAATAGTCCTTCTGACATCCACCCCAATGAGGGCAGAGAGGTACACCAGAATCATGTACGGCAGGAGGGTGATATCGCCTAATTTCAACAGGTTGCCCCAAAAGGGCAGCCACAGCGCCCTCAGCAGCCCCAGACCAGCCAGGAAGAACATGTAGCCGGCAAAGTAGCCAAAGGTGGGCAAGAAGAAGACGATAGCTCCTGCAGAGGACAGGCCTTTCTTTTCGGTGGTGAACCCCACAACGATCAAGAGGATCACTACCGCCAGACAAGAATAGCCGATCAGTCTCACGTGGTTTGCGCGCATGAACTCCTCTACCAGTTCAGGCTCAACGACTGGATGGATGTCTGGAACATCAAAGTTCTGATGTATGATACGGGCAAGCACTCTAGGAGCCTCGATCGTTGCAAACGTCAGAGCCACGGTGAATATGATCGCCAAAAGAGTCAATACAACGGATGTCAGAACCTTGTTCTTCATCTTTCTCTACCCTTCTCTCCGTTTGGCCCGCCGAACGACTGATTAGGCCGCCTTACTCTAGCCTCGACTTTAGGTGCAGTTCTTCTCATATTCGATTCCAGACCAACCCAGGTCCGGGTCAACCTCTGTCTCTCCGACTTTTACGAACCCCATCTTTTCATAGAAATGCTGGTTGCGAATGGCCCAACTGGGCGTGCCGAGGATCCATTTCTTGGCCTCTGAAAAGGCCTCGAACATTTGCCTTACAGCCTGCTGGCCTATGCCCCGGTTCTGAAAGTCAGGATCAACCCATATCCTGCCCAACTCGTAGCGCTTTTCTCCCAACTCAAAGACAATGATCCCGCCGACGATCTGCCCGTCGAACAGAATCTTGTAGTACGGCGTCTTTTCGATCCACCCGGCGTTCCAGTCCACCGAATCGTATCCGGGAGGGCCTTCCATACTGCAACCGGGCGGTTTCAGTTTGTTGTCATCTTGAAAAGTGCGCGTCTGTGTTTCCGTCAGTCTTTCGGCATCTCTTGATGTGGCTTGGTCGATTTTAATCATTTCTTACCTCCTGCTAATGTTCGAGCTTTGTATAAGATGTATGATGCCCAGAATGAGATTGAACCGTGGGACTCGTCCAAGATACTGTTCGTAGGGTTCTCCAAGTTGGGCGAGGCAGTACCTCTCTTCCCTCACGGCTTGCAAGTAGAAGAATGTGGCTCCTACGACCACGAGCAGGACGGCTACCCAATGTTGCGACAACAGGGCAAATCCACAGGCGAGAAATATGTAGCCGAGGTATTGCGGGTGGCGGGTGATGGCGTGCAAGCCTTGATCCACGACGGCTCTTGTCTGTATATAGTTTTCGCCGTCCTCTATCCGCCCATGCTTTTTGAGCGAGAAGAACGGGAGGAATATGAAAACACCGGCCAGCAACAACACAAACACCCCTACTCCACGTAGATATCGGTTGTCGCCCCGCGCCAGAAACTGGGTGACCAGGATAAGGAAAATGACAACCAATGAAGCGAGCCAGGCAAAGAGTTTGGGCGGCTTTAGTTGGTAACCATCATCCGAGGTACCCCCTTGCACTCTTGTCAGTCTTTCAGAGTCTTTTGTCGTACCTTTCTCTTTTTCGCTCATTTTCTATCTCTCCATTCGTTTGACGGACAGCAAGGGCAGGCCTAGATCTCGAAACTTTGCCAGGAGGCCGTGCAAGGCAGCCTGGTCGGCCACCGGGCCGGTCAGCAAGGTTTCGTCGTCCGCCTGCGGCATGATAGTAAGGCCATCAAACCAGTCCGACCATTTCCTGTCGAGATTGCCTTTCACCCTGATTTGATAGATTGTTTGTCTGTCAAATTCGCGCCCATCGGTCATAAAGTGTACCTCCCTGTCCGAGATAACTGAAAGGTCGAAGCATTTGACAGCATTGTACCAGCCAATAGCGGAGGTGTCATGCCCCAAAGGGGATATTCGAGGGGGGTATTTGTGAGAAAGACAGAACAGAAATAGGAGGAGATAGATGAACCGTTCTACAAGAGGCCCAAATCCCTGGCGCGACTTGCAGCCTCGGTGCGATTATGCACCTGGAGTTTGCCATAGATGCTCTTGAGATGTTGCTTGACTGTGCCAACGGCGATGACCAGTGTTTGCGCAACCTCTTTGTTGGCAAGACCGGTGGCGAGAAGCCGCAATACCTCTAACTCACGCTCGCTCAATGGTTCGATCAAGGAAGAATGAATATCTTTTGCCTTTGTCTCGCTTTCCAAGGCGGTCAAAAGCGCGCTCACATAGTCCAACTTGATCCCTTGGGCCGCCGCCTGCCGCAGCAGTTCGCCCATCGGCGCACCCTCGTCTATGAAGGCGCGCACGTAACCTTCCGGCTCGGTCAGCGTCAGGGCGCGGGCCAGCGCGGTTAATGCCTCTTCGCTATCGCCGCCTGCCTTGAGCGCCAGTGCTTGCAAGGTCAGGATCTTGATCTCCTTGTGAATCCATCCTGCCTTTTCTGCGGCTACCAAGAGCCGAGCCAACAAACCCAGCGCTTCGTCCAGGTAAGTTCCAGATGGTTGTCGCATGCCTTGGGCGACCAGCACCCGCGCCAGATTAATATGGTGCAAGTCGTGATGATAGCTCAGTTCGCTGTCCACCCTCAACCCGCTCGTCTGCGCCCAACGGGCTGCTGCTGCCAGATTCCCTTCAGATAACCATAACCGCAGGCGACACTCATCCAGCCAGCAGATGATAAAGTGGTCAACCTTCGCTCTTTGCGTGAGACGTTCTACTTTCTGAAGGGTATTGAGCGCACCCCTCAGATTCCCCTGCGCCAGTTGAAGGCGCGTCAGGGCAACATAGCCGTCGGCCAGGAAATCAGCTTGCCCCCACCGAGCGCAAAGATCGACACCTTTGGTCAGGTCACGGCTCGCAGTCTCCAGGTCATTCCATTCGCGTGACAGATCGCCCAGTTTCACCAAGGGGAAGCCGGCAGCAGGTAATTGCCGTCCACCAGGCCCAATCGCCAGTTCCAGCGCCTCGCGGTAGGTTCCAAAAGCTTCGTGGAGCCGGGCTTGCTTTGCCTGCGCCATTCCCAGATAACAGGTAGCCGACACACTCAAGGTTCGATAGATGCACTTCTGGGCACTCGCACTGGCCTCGGCGTAGGCCTGCTGCGCCGCCACGACGTCGCCCTGGCTCTCATGTGCAGCCCCCAGGGCGATGCCGACCAGACTCCGCATATAATCCCCCTCTGGCAGGAGTTCAACAGCCCTTTGAGCCATTTCCAAGGCACGCGGAATCTCTTCGTTGGTAAGGGCGTTACAAGCCCGGATGGCGGCGATGTATCCGACTATGTGTTGCCCTTCGGCTTCGCTCAGGGCAGGCCCTTCGGCTACGCTCAGGGCAGGCCCTTCGGTTTCCGCTGGAATTGGGACTTTTGTGGATCGCTTCTCACCCTCGGATGGCAAGGGTGTGCTCGCAAGCGCCTGTTCAGCGTTCTGCAGGCATTCTTCTACTTGTTCCCTCAGGCCAATCCAATACCGTATCCAGGCGTGATAGACGCACAGCCATGGCCGTGCCCGAACCGTCTCATCCGGCAGTGCCTCAAGCCACCTGGATACGGTGGGGTGTTTGCCGTGGATAATCACCTGCGTGGCATTCTGCTCAACCAGGCTCGCGGCTCGCTCAAAATCTTCGCCTGCAAAAGCGTGGGCTACCGCGTCTTCGATGAACTCTGCGCTTTCGTACCACTCACTGGCCCGGCGGTGCAAGGCGGGCACGCCCCCCCTTTCATCCCCCCCCGCCAGCGGGGGGGACAGAGGGGGGGCTTTGCTCCAGACGGCTGCGCAGCAAATCGGCGAAAAGGTGGTGGTAGCGATACCAACGCCGCTCGTCGTCCAGCGGGACGATGAACAGATTGGCGGCCTCAAGTTGTTCGAGTATCTGCCGGCTGGAGGATGGGATATTGGATATTGGAGGTTGGGTATTCCTGTCAATCTCCAATCTCCAATCTCTAATATCCAAAATGGCGTCGCACAAGGGGGCAGTCATCCGCTCAAGAATGGAAGTCTGCAGCAGGAAATCTTGGATGGCGGAGGGTTGTTGATTGAGAACCTCCTCCACCAGATAGTCCAAAACAAAACGATGGGTGCCGCTGAAGGCCTTGATGAACCCGGACACATCTTTTCGCCCTTGCATTGAGAGCGCCGCCATTTGCAGTCCTGCGATCCAGCCTTCGGTGCGTCCATCCAGGACAGCGATGTCTTCTGTTGACAGTCCCAGTCCCATCACGTCGTTCAGGAAGGCAGCCGCTTCGTCGGGGGTAAAGCGCAGGTCAGCGGCGCGCAGTTCGGCCAGTTGCCCTCGACCGCGCAGGCGCGCCAGGGACAGGGGTGGGTCGGCCCGGCCAGCGATGACCAGGTGCATCTGCGGCGGCAGGTGATCGAGCAGAAAGGTGAGGGCATCATGAACCGGTTGGGCTGTGACGAGGTGATAGTCGTCGAGGACGAGAACGTAGGGGCGACCCTCGTGGTCGCCCTGGGAAACAGCCGCGATTTCGTTGATCAGGGCCGTCAGAACTGCTTCAATCGGTGGCGGCTGGGGGGATTGGAGCGCACCCAGTGCGCCTGCCCCGACGTTCGCCTCAATCGTCTGCAGAGCGGCAACGAAGTAGGCCAGGAAGCGGGCTGGCTCATTGTCGCCTTCGTCCAGCGAGACCCAGGCGAATCTGGGAGTAGGAAGTACGGAGTAGGTAGTAGGGAGAGTCTTGTACACACCGCCTACTTGATATTCTCTGTCCCTTACTTCATACTCCCTACTCCTTACTCCTGAATGAATCCATTCGCTCAGTAGCGTCGTCTTCCCGAACCCGGCCGGGGCGGAGATGAGGGTCAGTTTGCGCCTGGAAAGGAGTCCCGCGTTCAGCCGCTCAATCAGGCGCGGGCGCGAGACCAGATTGGGCCGGACGGGGGGAATATAAAGTTTGGTGGTCAGGAGGGGGGCACTCATAACGCCGTAATCTCGTCACATTTTTCCCACAAGTCTTCGTCGCCAGTCACCAGCATCTCTAGCGGAACTGCCGTGACCCGTTCGGACAATGGATACGATTGTTCGCCAGGATAGATAACTATCAGATGCTCCAACTGTAAATCACTCAGGGCGATGCGCATAGAACGGGTCAGGCGCGGCGCATCTACCCGTTTGCACTCCACGCCCACCCGGCGCCCATCTTTGAGCAGAAGCAAATCGAGTTCCGCCCCGCCGTGTGTGGCCCAGAAATACGCCTCTTTGGGTCTCACGGCTTTGAGTATTTCTTCAATGACGTAACCTTCCCACGACGCGCCCAGTTTGGGGTGCGTCAACAAATCGCGCTCGGACTGCACCCCCAGCAGGTGGTGCAGCAGGCCGGTGTCCCGGAAATACACTTTGGGCGATTTGACCTGGCGCTTTTTCAAATTGGCGTGCCAGGGTCGCAGTTGCCGCACCATAAAGACCCCTTCCAGAGTATCCAGGTAACTCCGCACCGTGGGTTGCGAGACGCCGAGGGAGCGGGCCAATTCGGCCCCGTTCCAGATTTGCCCGTGATAGTGGGCCAACATCGTCCAAAAGCGCAGCATGGTATAGGCAGGAACTCGAATTCCAAGTTGGGGCAGGTCGCGCTCCAGAAAGGTTTGGATGAAATTCTTGCGCCAGGCGAGACTGTCTGTCTCAGAAGGGGCCAGGAAGGACAGGGGAAAGCCGCCGCGCAGCCAGTGTTCGGTCCTGGCATCCAGGCCCACCTCGGCCAGGCAAAACCCAGCCATAGTCACGATTTCTAACCGGCCGGCCAGCGATTCGGAGGATTGGCGCAGCAATCCAGGCGACGCACTGCCGAGAATGAGAAACTGGGTCAGTGAGGGGTCGCGGTCTACCAGGACGCGCAGGACGGGAAACAAGTCGGGGCGACGCTGCACCTCGTCAATCACCACCAGCCCGCGCAGGTCGCGCAATGCTGTCATCGGCTCGTCCAGGCGGGCCAGACTGACCGGGTCTTCCAGGTCGAAATAGTTGAGCGAATCGGGCGGTACGAAGGTGCGGGCCATGGTGGTCTTGCCGCACTGGCGCGGCCCAATTAGGACCACGACGCGGCTACGGGCCAGCGCGGTTGCGATTTGTTGGGAGAGGGCGGGCCTGGGTATCATAGTAGGCCCATTATACCACGAAAATCAAAAAACACACTTTTGTTTTTCATACTTTGCATTGATGACCGGGGCGGAGACCAGCGTCAGTTTGCGGGGCTGCCCCGCATTCAGCCGCTCGATCAAGCGCGGGCGCGAGACCATCTCTGGCCGGACGGGGGGGATATAGAGTTTGGTGGCCAGTAGCCTATGCCTGTTGCGCCTTTTTGATACGTTTGGCGTGTTTGCCCCGTTCCTCTGTATTGAGGATACGCTTGCGGATGCGGTAGTTTAGCGGGGTCGCTTCCAAAAGTTCGTCATCGGCCAGATATTCTATGGCCTCGTCCAGGCTCATCTGGCGCGGCGACGTCAAACGTTCGGCTATCTCGCGGAACGAGACGCGCATATTCGTCAGTTGTTTTTTCTTGCACACGTTGACCGACAAATCTCCAGATCGTTGATGTTCTCCCACGACCATGCCTTCGTACACGTCCACGCCAGGTTCAACGAACAGAATGCCCCGGGCCTGGGCGTTGTGCAGGCCGAACGAAGTGGTGACGCCCCTCTCCCACGCAACCAAAGAGCCGTTCGAACGAGATTTGATCTCTCCTGTCAAGGGCAGGTATCTGTGGAACAAGGTGTGCAGTACGCCCATGCCACGCGTCGCGGTCAAAAAACGGTATCGAAAACCCAACAAGCCACGGGTCGGCGCGAGATAGGTCAGGCGCACGCTGTTTTCCTGGGTGTCCACCATGTCCAGCATCTGTCCGTGGCGACTGCCCAGCATCTCTACCACTACGCCTATCGTATCCGAACTGGTCTCGATGTAGACTTTTTCATACGGCTCCAATAGTTCTCCCTGTTTCCCCTGGCGCAGGAGCACTTCCGGGCGCGAGACCTGAAACTCGTATCCTTCCCGACGCATCGTCTCGATCAGGATCGCGAGGTGCAACTCTCCCCGCCCAGAGACGGTGAACGTGTCGGCATTGTCGGTTTCGGTGACCCGCAAGGCTACGTTGTGGCGCAATTCATCGAACAGCCGCGCGCGCAATCTGCGCGATGTTCCCCAGCGCCCCTCGCGTCCTGCCAGGGGAGAAGTATTCACACCAAAGGTCATTCTCACCGTGGGTTCTTCGACGTGGATAGAGGGCAGCGCGACCGGATTCTCGGGATCCGCCAGTGTTTCTCCTATCGAGATGTCTTCCAGCCCGGCGAGCATGACAATTTCTCCGGCTTGCGCCTCATCTACGGTGATGTGCTTTAGCCCCTGGTGGACGTACAAATACCGGGCTCGTTCGGGTCGGACTTGGGCGCCAGTCATTATCCGAGCGATTGGTTGGCCTACTTGCAGGCGACCAGCGAAAATGCGCCCTACGGCGGTCACGCCGCGATATTCGTCGTATCCGAGGGTAGTGACCAGCATTTGAAACGGGGCGTCTACGTCGACTCGCGGGGCCGGGATGTGACGCAGGATCATTTGGAAAAGGGGTTGCAGGTCTGGCCCCAGGTCTGGGGTCAATCCAGACTGACCGGTGACGGCGTTGGTGTATACTACCGCAAAGTCCGCCTGCTCGTCGCTGGCGCCCAGTTCGATGAACAGATCAAAGGTCTGGTTCAGCGCCCGGTCAGGGTCGGCATTTCGGCGATCCACCTTGTTGATGACGACAATGGCGCGATGATTCATCTCGAGCGCTTTTTTGAGCACAAAGCGGGTCTGCGGCATTGGGCCTTCGGCAGCATCCACCAACAGTAGAACGCCATCCACCATATTCATGACCCGTTCAACTTCTCCGCCAAAATCGGCGTGACCGGGCGTGTCCACAATGTTGATTCTGACCTGTTCTTTTGTGTCGGGGTCCAAAATAGTGATGGCTGTGTTTTTGGCCAGGATGGTGATACCACGCTCGCGTTCGAGATCGTTCGAGTCCATCACACGTTCGGCGACTTGTTGGTTTTCACGAAACACTCTGGCTTGTTTCAGCAACCCGTCCACGAGTGTGGTTTTGCCATGATCCACGTGAGCGATGATGGCAATATTGCGCAGGTCGGTTCGTTCAGTTAACATAGAGTTCTTAGACCCTCTGTTTATTGGGGTGTGGCTGTGCCGGTTTGCGTCAGGATCGCGCTGACGACTTGGAACGGGCAGTGTAACGGCGGCCCTGGCCGCGCCGGCGATTTGACTGCGTCTGTCGCGGCTGGTTTGAGCGGCGCTGCGAGGAATAGATTTCTGGCTTAAAGTCGCCATAGTCGAAACTGTGCACCCGTCGCCGTTCGATTGGCGCGCCCAACACTTTTTCAATTGCGCGCACCATCTGGCTATCTGCCTCTGCGACAAAGGTGAAGGCTTCACCGGTTTGGTCAACACGACCGGTGCGGCCGATGCGGTGGGTATAGGCATCCACCGTATTAGGTATATCAAAGTTGATCACGTGTGTGATTTGCGTCACGTCTATGCCGCGCGCGGCAATGTCGGTGGCAACCAGGATATCATATTTGCCGTTGCGAAAGCCGTTGATCGCTCTCTGGCGCTGGTTTTGTGACATGTTGCCCTGTAACGCTGACACGTGGTACTTTTGTTTTGCCAGGTCGCGCGCCAGGTTGCGGGCACGGTACTTTGTGCGCGTAAAGATCAGCACGCGCCCCGTAGGCGTCTGTGACAATAGGGTCAGCAAGAGTTTTTTCTTGAGATTGTTGGGCACGGGGTAGAGCGCGTGTGAAACTGTCTTGGCCGGTGCGATCATGCCGATCTGCACGGTGGTTGGGTTGTTGAGGATCTTGTCCGCCAGCGCGCGAATATCGTTTGGCATGGTGGCCGAGAAAAAGAGCGTCTGGCGTTTGGTGGGCAGGCGCTTGATGATGCGCCGAATGTCTGGCAAGAACCCCATATCGCACATGCGATCGGCTTCGTCCAGCACCAACACCTCGACGTGCGATAGATCGATACTGCCGTCGCCGAGCAGATCGAGCAGGCGGCCCGGACAAGCGACGACGATCTCTACGCCGCGCCGCAACGCTGCGACCTGGGGACCTTTGCCCACGCCGCCATAGATAGAGACGCTGCGCGCCTTGGTGTTTTGGCCCAGATCAATGCTCATCTGGTGAATCTGTTCGGCGAGTTCGCGCGTGGGGGCGACGATGAGGACTCGCACCCGGCGCAAGGGGCCTCGCGTTAGCCGCTGCAGAATGGGCAGCAGAAAGGCGGCGGTTTTGCCGGTGCCGGTCTGCGCCAGTCCCAACACGTCGCGCCCTTGGAGCACAACGGGGATGGCCTGCTGCTGAATCGGGGTCGGTGTGGTATAACCGGCTGTTTTGATGGCGGCGCCGATGCGCCGGTCGAGAGAAAATTGTTCGAAATTCACAGAGTATACTCCTTGACTGTAGAGCCAAGTCGCAATCTTAGCCCGGTAATGTTTTGTAAATTGTTTTGCCAATTACGTGACAGATCGCCTGTTTGTGGAAACAAACAGGCGATCTGGTCGTTTCAGGATGGTGCGCCACTGCGATAATTTCTATGGCGAACTTGCGAACCTGGCGAATTTGAGAGATTTTGATCCAAAATCCCCAAATATGCCCAAACAAGCGTATCATACAGCATTATCTGCTATTTGTCAAGAATCGTTCCCCAACCCCCATCGCGCAATCGCCCGCCGCAGGCCAACCATTCCCATCACCCGCCCTCGCCCGCGACGATCTCGATCTCTTCCTCCGTCAACCCATACAGCTCGTACACCAGCGCATCTATCTGACGGTCGGTGGCCTCGAGCGTTCGGCAAGCTCACCGCCACGCCTGCCACGAGTACTCGCAGTGGAGTACTCGCGGTGGCACGCCAGGTCTGGCGCTGGCACCGAAGGGCTTGTCTTGAGAGATTGCGTCAACTTATCTCACCCGAAGGTGATGGGGTCTAAGGCAACTAGATCCTCAAAATCGGATGGTTGGAGCTTTTCAAACTCCTTTTGCAGCACCTTCCTGTACACCCATTCAGTGCTGGTCAAGATCGTACCGTTTTCACACCACAACTGGGCAGCCAGGTCTTTGTGTTTGACGTCAATATCTTCTCGCCCCTTGGTCTCGATCAAGTGGTGAACTCCATCCGCCGTGACGGCCACAAAGTCCGGCTCGTAGTAGCGCAGATTGGCCGCCGAGTCGGTGTAGGGGATGATGAAGTTGAATCGCTCCGGGAGTTTGGCAAAGCGGGCTACGTCGGGCGCTTTTTCGAGAAAGAGGGCAAACGCTTTCTCGAACTCGTTGTCGGCGGCGACGAGATTGAAGACGGTTTTGGTGGCGGCAAGCGTCGGGCGAGACCAGGGAAAGCCCTCGGTTGTGGAGAGGCAACGCCCGGCGTGTTCCAGGATAGGTGTCTGTTCCTCGACAACCGCCTCCCTCAGCGCAGCGACGAAAACTTTGACGGTGACGTGCTGGGCCACGGGATGCGCGATGGCCCTGATCATCGTCGGATCGTTCAGATCAACCGGCTCGCCGAAGGCTTTGGTCTGGAGAAACTCTCTGATTTTGGGAACCAGGGCGGCGAATTGGGAGGGCAATTTCAGGTCGGAGGCGATGCGCTTGGCGTAGTAAGAGATCACCTCCTGGGATGTTTGCACCTCGGGGATGGTGTACTCCCGCTCAATCAGTTTCTCCAGCGTGATGATGTCGTAGCCTTCGTAGGTAAACTCTTGGGCGGCGGAATCTCCTTCTTTTTTGGGCAGCCTGGGCGTCTTGAATTTGGAAACGTCGAGAGCCTCGATCTCCTCTTTGAGGGTGCGTTTACGGGTCAAGATAGGACTTAGCATAGGCATCGCTATGTCGTAACCGATTTTATCCAGGTCGGGGAAAATAGTTTCAATGACCACCCGGTCTTTGTCCAGGTCAACCGTCTCGAACTCTATGTCCTCATCCCGCTCCAACTGCTCCACAAACTCGATGAATGCCTTGTTCCCAATCACGTCAACCCGCTCTTGGAAGGTGGGGTCGCCCGGCCTTCCTCGGAACATCAACCGCAGTCCCCGTCCGATTGTCTGTTCTGGCAAGATGTTGGCCTTGCTGGTGTAGGGACGCAACCCCACCACCACGGTGACGCTTTGCACGTCCCACCCTTCGCGCAGCATCAGGACGCTGA
>JAUWNP010000302.1 GCA_030612585.1 Anaerolineae bacterium | reverse complement strand
TCAGCGTGGTCTTGCCACTTCCGTTAGGCCCCAGCAGGGCGTGGATCTCTCCCTCGGGGATGACCAGGTCGAGGTCGTAGAGGAGCATCTGCCCATCAACCTCGACGTATAGATGCTCGATTTCCAGAATATTGATCATTTTAGCCTCTTTCCAATGTGGTATGCCCGCTCAAAGAACCGATCCTTGCGCTTGGCCACTGATTCTGGCCTGAGCGTATCGGTGAATATGAGACGGTCCACGATCTTCATTTCTAGCATGCGCGTGTAGTTCTTCATCGCTTGCTCGGCATCTCTGCTATCGCCCAACAACACCCGGTCCAGGGGGCTGGGGACGGTGCAGGCGAGAAGCAGCACTGCCCGTTTCCCGCGCATCTCTTCGCGCACCGGCGGCATGTCAACGCCGAAAAACGGGATAGGTTTTGCCCTGGACCAATCCCGGTGCGAACCGCAGTGCCGGTCGAAGAAGGTCTTCATAATGCCTGGCACGTTGGACCAGTAGACCGGGGCGGCCAACACCACCACGTCGGCGGCTTTCACCTTGTCAAAGATGGCGTTAAAGTCATCCTTCAAGACGCAGTGCTCCTCCTTGCGGCAGGCCCAGCATCCTCGGCAGTATTCCAGGTTGTAGTCGTACAGGTTCACCAGTTCTATCTGGTGCCCGTTGCTGGCAGTGCCGTCCAGCACCCGTTGGGCCATGGTGCTGACCAGTCCCTTGCGGCGCGGCGATGCGACGATTGCCAGGACATTCATTGTTTTCCTTCTTTCATTGCTCACGCCAGGGCGTAGTTCAGGGCCGCCTCTGCGTGAATGGCCGTCGTATCGAACAGCGGTATCCCGGCGTCCGCCTCGCTGACCAACAGGGGGATTTCAGTGCAGCCCAGGATGACCCCCTCGGCGCCGTGTGCTGCCAGTTTCTTGATGATGGTCACAAATCCGGTCCGCGATTCATCGCGGATCTGGCCCGCCACCAGTTCGTTGTAGATGACGTCGTTCACGTACTCGCGGTCGTCGGCGTCGGGTACCAGGACGGCGATGTTTTTCCGGGCTAGTGCATCCTGGTAGAAGGTCTTCTCCATCGTGAATTTGGTGCCGAGCAACCCCACTGTCTTTTTCCCCCGCGCCAGAATAGCCTCACCAACGGTCTCGATCAAGCTCAGCATAGGGACGTTGACACTGGCCTGTACCTGGTCAAAGACCAGGTGCATGGTGTTGGTGGCGATGATGATGAAGTCGGCGCCCGCCGCCTCGAGCCTTTGCGCCGCTTCGCTCAAGCCTTGCGCCACCAGGTCCCAGCGATCCTTCAGAGGCCAATCCACATAGGGCTGGAAACTGACGCTGTAGATGATGATCTCGGGGTAGCCGTAGTCGCCGAAGCGCTCGGTGTAGGTGCGGGTAATGTACTCATAGTACTCTGACGTTGACTCTGGGCTCATACCGCCCAGGATGCCGATTCTTTTTGATATTGACATTGGATTCTCTCCTTCAAAGTCGGGGGCGCAGACTTTCGTGAGCTCAGTCGAACGATTAACGCAGATGCACACTGACCCTTCCATTCTACCAGAATCCGCTAGCCTGGCGAATCCGTGTTTTGATCACAAGAATCTCACCTGAACATACTTCCCCATCTTGAACAAATCGCAAGCATTTATCTCCCAAGTCGTCTGCTTGCGCCACTTGGGGTTTCGCGGTACGTCGTGCCAAAACCTACGCTATGTCAGTTCACCGCTCTCTGGCAGGAACTTGTCGAAAATCACGATCCGCCCGCCGGGACGGAGCACCCGCCACGCCTCGCCGAACGCGGCCCGGCAGTCGGGTATCACGCTGAGCGACAACGTACATAACACAGCGTCGAAACTGGCATCGGCCAAGTTCAGGTGTTGCGCGTCCATCTCTAACAACGTCACGTCGCGCCCGGTAGTTTTGGCGCGGGCTTGCTCCAACATTGCCGGGCTCAAGTCAATGCCGGTGACGGAGACGTTCGTGGGCAGATAGAGCAAGTCCAATCCCGTGCCGATGCCGGGGATCAGCAATCGCTCTCCTGGCTGCAAGTGCAATATCTGGATTGCGCGTCGCCGAGGGCGGTCACTGACGGCTTTGAAGAACAGATCGTATAGCGGTGCGTAGAAGCGGTAGATACGCCGGTTGTGTTCGTTGTTCATATTGACATCCCCAACCTGCTGGCGCCCGCTCCTCAACTCTTCTGCAATATCATGTGGCGATGGACGAGATCTATCCGTTCGTAGAAGCGCTGTTCCAGCCCGCTCTGGGCGAATGCTGACTGGGCTTCCTCAAGCGTAAACAGGGAGAGATAGTTTTTCACCAGCGGTTGAAAGAGCCTGGCGATTGACTGGGGGGAGACCACGTCGAGCCAGATAAAGTACCCCTCGGGTCGCAGCACCCTCACGACCTCCTGCATGACTTGTTCCCAGTCCGGTATGTGGTGGAAAATATCTTGGGACAGTACCAGATCAAAGCTGGCGTTCTCGAACGTGAGGAGGGTCGCGTTCTCGACCGCAAAGTGCAGGCGGTCACTCGTCGGCTGCGTCGTTCGGGCCAGCTCGATTTG
This sequence comes from Anaerolineae bacterium, assembly GCA_030612585.1. The sequence goes on along the minus strand of JAUWNP010000302.1, from coordinate 1,495 downwards.
TTCTGAGTCCAAGTCCGTGCCCTGGACGTTCATCCCATAGCTACCGGCGAGAAACGCCGATATAGCTCCGATACCACAGCCGATTTCGAGGACGTCGTGGATGGCGTCCACGTCAATCTGCTCCAGGTCCCGCCGTACCCGGCCGATATTGCGCTCGGCCTCCTGCCGCCGGTTGACAAGCATCTTTTCCAATCGTGTCAGTCTCATAGGGTTCCTCCTATGTTGTGAAGTATAACCAGAGAGCCAGAGGCCCGTCATCCCAAGCCCAGAAGCGCCCCCACCCAGTAGATGAGGCCGGCAAAGCCGAATCCTACGACGAGGGAGACGATCACATTCCACCAGGTCCACTTCCAACCGATCTCTTTGGCCATAGCCGCCACCGTCGCCAGACAAGGGGCGTATAGCGTCAGAAAGACCAGGTAGGAGATGGCCTGGAGCGGTGTCCATACGTTGCCCATAAATCCGGCGACGGCTTCTTCTCCCACTCCCCCATACGAAAGGCCCAGATACAATAGCGACAGTTCCTTGGCCGGGTAGGTAAAGAGGAAACCGGTCATATCTTTGCCGCTCAGCCCAATGATCTTGCCGATGGGATCGAAGAAATTGCCGATCGGCATCCCATACGAATTAGCCACGACAGCCCCGGCCGGGAGATGAAAGAGCAAGTAGATGATGATCGAGAATGGCACAAAGATCATCAACGCCTTGCTCATCGAACTATACGTCCTGTCCCAGGTCGTCCGCAACACGTTCGACAACAAAGGCGGGTGGTAATCGGGCATTTCCATCACCAGACCCGAAGGTTCGCCCTTGAACACCGTCTTTTTCAGTATTATGGCAATGAGGGCCACGGTCAACAGACTGAGACCAAAGATACCCAGCGTGACGATTGTGGCCGTCAGGCCAGAGCCGAAAAAGATGGGAACGATGGCCGTGATGACGGCGATGCGGGCCGCACAGGGGATGAACGGCACCACGACAGCGGTGATGATCCGATCACTCTCGTCGTCAATGATGCGCGTGCCCATCACACCGGGGATGCTGCATCCGTAACCGGCAAAAATCGTCATAAAGGCCTTCCCCGGCAGGCCCAGCCACTTCATAATACGATCCATGACAAAGGCTCCTCTGGCCAGGTAGCCGATGTCTTCCAGAATGCCATAGATGAAAAAGAACACCACCAGGACGCCAAACATGAACACGAAAATCTGCTGGCAGCCCAGCAGGATGCCATCCACGATGATGCCACTGACCCACCACGGCGTACCGGCTAAAAGCCCCCCGGCCCAGCCTATGATAACATTGAAGATCTGCTCGAACAGGCCGCCAATAGGGCCGGCAACGTTATAGATGGCCCACAGCGTAAACCCGGCGATGATTGCCAGGATTGGCAACCCCAGGATTTTGTGGGTCACAATATCGTCTATCTTGTCGGTCAGATACTCTACGCCTTCTTCGTGGTGGATAGAGCGCCGCGCAATGCGACTGATCAACT
>JAUWNP010000094.1 GCA_030612585.1 Anaerolineae bacterium | reverse complement strand
AGCGAGACGGCATCCAAGCCCACCTCGAACGCCTCCGCGGCGAGCACGGCTCCGCCCAGGCCGACCGTGTGGAGACCCGGTCCGCCGTCGAACAACTGACCGCCGAACTCAACGTCGTCCAGGCCGAGCGAGACACCGTCTCCGCCGAACTCGAAGCCACCCGCCAGCGCGCCGAGCAACTTCTCGCCGAGCGAGATAGCCTCCAAACCAGTCTTGAGCGCCTCCGTGACGAGCACGTCAACACCCAGGCCACTGTCGAGCAACTGACCGCCGACCTCAACGCCACCCACGCAGAGATCGAGCACCTGAACAGTGAGCACGCCGCCGAACAAGGGGCTGCCCAGATCAACATTGAGCGCCTGACCAGCGACCTCGACGCCACCCGTCATCGCCTGGAGCAGACCATCGCCGAGCGAGATACCTTCCAGGCCGAATGGGAGAAGGCACAGAGCGCCGCCGCTCAGCTCACTGCGGACCTGGAAGACACACGACGTCAGATCACTCAACTGGACAACCAGTTGACCGAACAAGAGGCGGAAATCGCCCGCTTGCAAGCCAATCTTGAGATAAACCAAGACCAGATTGGACAACAGCAGGAATATACTGCCTACTGTCTGCCCTGCCGAACCCATCGCCCTATCAAAGAAGTGCGTGAACTCGTCATGCCCGACGGACGCCGCGTGATCAAGGGGTACTGTGCTGTCTGCGGCGCTAATCTTATCCAACAGGTGCCTTCCGACTAGGCTTCCAGACGCGATCAGCCCTCACAGATCAGATTCACCACACGAAGGGAGAGTTATATGAAAACGTCGCACCGTTACCAGTGGATTGTCATCACCGGACTGTTTCTCGTGGGGTTGTTTCTGACCTTGACCTGTGATCGGGACGCTAGCGCCGGCAATTATCTCCTGTTTCATTCACAGCATCCCCTGGATGAAGGGGAGGAGTTCCCCATCGTTCAGGGAGCAGATGATCTCCTTCGCCCTGCTATCACCAACGGAGATCTGATGATTTGGTACACCCATGGCGGAGATGGCCTGGATATCTTTGGCCTGCGACTGGATGACAGCGGTCGCGCCCAAGATGAGCCATTTCTCATCGGTGGTGGTCCTGGAGATCAGGCGGTGCCCGCTATCGCTTCCAGCACCAAGGACGGAACCTACCTCGCTGTATGGCACAGCCAACAGAGCAGCAGTGCGAATTCTGACATCTACGCCCGCTATCTGGACACCGAGGGTCATCCACAAGGCGAGCCCTTTGCTATCTCCACCGCCGAAGGTGACCAACTTCGCCCTGCCGTCGCCTACGCCCAGGACGCCGATACTTTTGTGGTCGTTTGGCAGGACGGTCGCATGGGCAATGACGTTGACATGTATGCCCGCCTGGTATCGGCCACGAGCCAGACATCCGGCAGCGCACCGACCTTGGCAGAAGAATTCGTCGTTAGCTCTGCCTCCGGCGACCAACTCATCCCCGGCGTTGCCTGTGAGACTGAGGAAACCCGTTGCCTCGTCGTGTGGATGGATGACCGGCACAATAGTTTTTTCTATACGGATATTATGGCCCGTCTGGTCAATGCCGCCAACGGTGAGGCACTCGGCGACAAGATAGATGTGGCTGTTGAACGATGGTATCAAGACTCGCCAACGATCATTTACAATCCGGTTAGCGCCGAGTACATGGTTGTCTGGAATGACGACATCAGTTGCCGCCGTGTATCCCGCGACGGCCAGCCACTGGGTAGTGCTAGAACTGACGTCTCACTGGAGAGTCCTTTTCAGTACAAACCGGTGGTCGCCATTGGCGCCGACGGCAAGTACCTGATCGTGTGGGAGGATGGGCGCAATCAGGATAGTCACGGCACAGACATCTATGGTCAGTGGCTGTCGTCGGCTGGCGTTCCGATAGGGACCAACTTTGCTTTATCCACCGACAGCCATAACCAATACTGGCCAGCCTTGGCCTTTGACCCGGATTCGGGATCTTTTTTCGCCGTATGGGAAGACGACCGCAACAATGGTCAGCTCGCCCTCTATGGCCAGATTCTAGCAGATGTCTCAGAGTCCCAGTAGCCCTGTGACCACACGCCGCCGCCATCGCCCTCTGGCTCTGATTGTCCTTTGGCTGGCCCTTGTTCTGGTGGCTATCCTGCACTCACCGCGTCTGCCCGCGCCTGTATGGCCCCAGGAATCGGGCGAAAGTAACCTGCGCCGCGCCTTCGACTTGCCCCCCGAGCCAACCCTGCTCGTGTTCCATCGCGCTGGTGGGCTCACGCCGGCTGATCGGACCTATGTGGGCCATGCAGCCATCGGGGATGGCAGGCAGATCCACTGCCATGAGAACAGCGAGACCTGCGTCATCTCTCTGGCTGCCAGTATGGCCGAGGTGCCCGATCTGCGCGCCACCGTTCAAGATGCGCCCAATGGTCTGGAGGTATACGTGACCGGCGCAGCGGCCTTTGCCTATGACGCCGCTGCCTCCTGGAAGCACGCCCGCTACTCAGTCCTGATTGGCGCGATTGTCATCGTTGGACTAGTCGCGCTGTTTGGGAAGCTTGGCCTTCGTCGCGTCCTCGTCGTCGGCGCTAGCGCTGGCAGCGCAGGTGTATTGACAAGCGCCCTGGCCGCGCTCGTGGCCCCGCCGTCCCCTGTCGGGTTGAGCACCGTCGTCAGTGCCGGGCTTGCTGGGGCCTGGGCCGTGCGTCTGCTCACGCCGCGACGGTTCGTCAGGCCCGCTATTCCCACAGTCCCTCCGCCGGTCTCTCCACCAGCCCCTCCGCCTGCCCCCCAAAAAAGGCCGAGCCCCAGTCCGCCGCCGGTGCGGAGGATTACACCTCTGCAGCGTGCGATCATCCAGGCGGGCGAGGGAGCCCTGCTCCAAGCGCTTATCATCGCTGCTGGTCTGGCCGGATTCTTGTTCGACGTTCGGGCCGGCGCTGCGCTTCTGCTGGGTTTGGTCGTTTCCGTCGCCGTCAGCTTGGGTGGGACCCCCGCCCTCATCGCATTGCTGGCTAAACCGCGTCGCCCGAGAATTATCAAGATCGAAACTCGCCGGAAGTGGCTCCGCCTTGCGCTGGCGTTGGTCCCAGTTGTCAGCCTACTCTGGATGACCCCAGGCGCACACCCTACCGACACCGTGACTCGCAAGATGGAAGCCGCCACCGGCTACAGGACTCTGACCACCACCGGTGAGGATGGGGGAGATGCACCGGCTCTTGGGCACTTGCTGCCGTTCCATCTGTTGCTCGAGGTCCCGGGTGCCGCCCGCAGCGAGGCTGGGTTGGCCGCCCTGCGGAACATGGTCGAGGAACTGAGCAACCGTCCGGCCCTGGCATCCGTAGAGGGCGCGGCCGCGCTCCAACTCTCCCCCGCCACTGACGAAGATCAGTTGAACCCCGTTGAACAGGCCGCTCTGCTGGCTCGATTGGGGCAGATGGCTGCCGAGTTGGAAATCAGGCTGGGCACTCAGGCTGGTGAGTTGTCGCTGGTGGCCGCCGATCTACAGAGCCTGGACCTGACGACTAGCGACACTCTGACTGGCTCCATTGTAATGGTGTTGGACGAAACCAGCGAACGACTGGTCGGGGTGAGCGAGGCACTGGCCGAGGCCGGCACCGGGCTGATCCGCGTGCCTACCGAGTTCCCCGAATTGGCTCCTCGCATGAATGACGTGCCCGCCTTGGAGGCATTGCCGACCACCATTGACTTCGCCATTGCCGATCTGAACGACATCACCACCGACTTGCAGCAGGTCGCCGCTCAGAACAGACTCAACGCCAACCCGCAAGACAACCAGTTGACTGCGATCCAGGCCGGTTTGCGTAATTCGATGGCCATCCTTGAGACTTTGGCCGCCGACGCTGCCAATATGCGCGCCGAACTGGCCGCCACCGAGGCGATGTGGGCTGGCGCTGCCCTAGGCGATTCGACCCCGTCTGCCCCCAACCCCTACCTGGTCAGTCACGATCTGATTCGCCTGGCCCTCATCCCGGCTGGCGACCCGTATGCCACGGATACTCTCGACGAGGCACAGGCATTGGTGCAGGCGACGGAAAGCGGGTTGGCTGGCAGTCCGCTGGCCGATAGCGAGGCGGTGGTGACCGGCGCGCCTGCCATAGCAGCGGCACGACGGGTGCGTGTGCTGCAAAGACTACTCGCTCTCGGCGTCATCGTGGCTGCGCTGGCTGTGGCGCTTTTCGCCTGGGGTACGTCATCCCAGGCCGGGCCCGCACTGCGCCTGGCCGTTGGCGCAGCATTGAGCATCGTCGCTGGCGTGGGAATAGCATCTGTGGTATTATGGCAGATAGATGCTAATGCCATTGCTCTGGTTAGCGTGACTCTGGTAGCCATAGTGGGTGGGCGGCTGGCAGCCGGGCCAGCGCCCAATGTCGAAGCGCTGGCATTGGCATTGCCTCCGTTGAGCCTGGCCCTGACCGGCGTGCCAGCGCTAGCCGCCATTGGCCTGGCCCTGAGCGCGGGCCTGCTGGCAGCCCACTTTCTCATCGCCCCAGCGATGGGCTACTAACTAGCCACGGTCCAGCGCAAGAGGATGATCATTGAACATGGATTGCCTAAAACTTGTCGTCACAGGCCCCTTTAACGCCGGTAAAACGGCGCTCATCAATACCGTCAACGAGATTCGCGGCGTGAATACTGAAGTGCCCACTGATGTAGGCCGTCATGTCAAACAGCAGACGACAGTGGCGATGGACTTCGGTAGGGTCACGTTACCCAGTGGCATCTCGTTGCACCTGGTCGGCACGCCAGGGCAGCGGCGGTTCGCTTTTATGTGGGAGACGCTCATCGTCGAATGCGACGGCATCCTCATGCTGGTAGACAGCAGCGACCTGACCAGCTTGGCCGACGCCGGCTGGATGTTCGATTTCTTTGCCGCTCGCGCCAATGGCATTCCGATGTTTGTCGTCGCCAACAAGCAAGACGTGCCTGGCGCGCTATCACCTGACGAGGTGAGCCAGGCATTGAACCTGGTAGGCTCTGGTCAGCCGGGGCGCGCGGTCGCCCTGTTGCCGCCCTCCGGCTGCATCGCTTCCGATCAGAACAGTGTGCTGTCCATTCTGGAGGCGATCGCGCCTCACCTGGCAACTGGCTCGTACACTGCATACTCAACAATAGGCTATGCGCAGCGCATAACCCGTGGAAACGAGATGGAGCGAAAATGAACCAATTGCTCGAAGATACCTTTTTGGAAGAGAACCTCCAGCAGACCCCTCATAGCACTGGGGCAAACGGCCCCCGGACATCACTGGAGAGGCTACTGGCGCAAGTCATCGGACGACGGCCATACATCACGGCGCTAGCCCTGATCAGCCCTGGCGGGAAGTTGTGGGCATCGGCGCTGCCGAGCGGCGTGGAGGCGGAAACCGTGGCAGCGCTGGCCGCGCCAGTCGCCTTGCTGGGGCGGCGCATCACCCTGGAGCAACTGGGGTCCGAGATGCGTCAGGCATACATTGAGGGACAGGGCGGATACGCCATCTTGCGGGCTATCGGCGAGGCAGCGGTTCTGTTGACCATCGCCTCCGCCGATGCCAACCTGGCTCTGGTCTTGCACGACGTGGAATTGCTTGAGGCACACGTAGCCCAGGTCATGGGAATTGCCACGCGCGAGGCGGGTCAATGGGCCGAGGCTGCCCCGTCCATTGAGAAGTTGCGCAAGTTGGTGACCAGCGAAGTGCAGACGACCGAGGTGCTGGACGATCGCCTGGATGACCTGCAAACCAAGCTCGAATCACTGGATTTGGGCTTTTTCCCGGAACGAGTGAGCACCATTCGTGCCAGATTGCAGGACGCCCATCATCTCGAAGAGATCGAGGCCGAGTTGCTGGCGTTAGAAAAAGATGTGATGAGTGCATTAGAGCAGGACATGATTCCTCCTGTCTCATCTGTAGCAGTCGCAGGCCAAGAGGCTGCCGGGCAGGCGGGTCAACGGAGTTCATTCTTGAGGAGGGCACTTAAATGGTTAGCGTCGATGATCGAATCCGAAGACTAGGCATGCTGCTACGCCAGATACAGGGGCTTACACCCAACATCGAAGCCTCGGCTATTGTCAGCTCCGAGGGGCTGGTGCTGGCGTCGGCTTTGCCTAGCGGTACCGACGAGCAGGAGATTGGTGCTATGTCGGCAGCCGTGCTCACTCTCGGCGAGCGCATCGCGAGAGAGTTACTATCAGGAGAAGTCAAGCAGGTCTACGTCGAGGGAGAAGGTACCGGCTACGTCTTTTTGACGTCCATCAGCAGCGAGGCAATCCTGGTCACGTTGGCCAACGCCAACGCCAAGCTGGCCCTGGTCTTTATGGACATGGGCCGTATCGCCTCCGAGGCTCAGAAGATCTTACAGGAAGATATACTGGCCGAGGGTGAGACCGTTTAAGGCAACATCCAGGCGCTCAATCCGCAGCCTCGATCAACCTCACCAGCAATCAGCACTCGGTGCAAAGCGGTAGCCAATTGTCCGGCTACATCACCTTGCCAGTCACTCAGTAAAATGAGGCATGGTTACCCGTGTGCCTGGGTAACCATGGTCAGTTTCTCATAGATTGTCGCCATGCCAGAAAAAGATAGGCTAAAGAGAGGCTGTTCAACGTCCCCGCAGGCGGACACGGATTTCACGGCAACGCAGGCACTCAATACCTACGTATTCTCTCCCGCAGGTGCGGCAGACCTTGGGTCGCATAGGGCGGTCGTCTTCCAATGAGGCGACAATGAGGACGATCTCCTGACCATCGTACCTGGTCAGCCACTCATTCAACTCCACGTCATCCACCATCCACCGCCCATCTCCTGCGCCACGATGCAGACGTCCCTCAACAACGCCTGAGTCCAATTCGTAGGCGGCTGAAGTCAATTCTCTAATACTCGCCCTACGGTACGCTGGCATATTCCTTCCCCTCGCTTTGCTCGATTATAATCTGCCCATCACGTCTCACGCTCCACATCCCTGCGCAACACGCGGAAGTGGTCGAAATCACGGGCGACGACCGTCTCTGGAAAAACGGCCCGCGCTTCCTCAAGAACTTCCGCCTCGCGATAGCGCCGCGAGACGTGGGTCAGCACCAGCCGGTGGACTCCCGCATCCCGGGCCAACTGCGCTGCCCGCGCCGCCGTAAGGTGAGCAAAACGACGCGCCATATCCGCCTCGCGCCGCAAATACGTGGCCTCGATGACCAGCATATCGGTCCCGCGCACAGCCGCCTCCAGGTCCTCGGTCCGTCCGGCGTCGCCGACGTGGACCAGACATGCGCCAGGCCGTGGCGGACCCAGTACATCTTCGGGATGGATCACGCGACCATCGGGCAACGTCACCGCTTCGCCAGCGACCAGGCGTCGCCGCTCCGGCCCTTGGGGCACACCCAATGCCTCCGCCTGTTCATTAAGGAACGGGCGACGCGGTTTCTCGCGAAATAGGTAGCCCAGGCTCGGCCCGCGATGGCTCACCGGGAAGGCCAGGACCTCGAAAGTATCATCTTCCAGCACCACCCCGGGGCGCACCTCGATGAAGTCAATCTTGAGCGAGGGCTTGGCACCTCGCAGCACCACGCCGTAGATCAGAGCATACACCCGCTCAAGCGCCCAAGCCCCACCGTAAATCTCGATGTGGTCAACTACTTCCCAGCGGGCGAAGGTGGAAACCAAGCCACCCAGACCGAGTATATGGTCGAGGTGGCCATGAGTGAGAAGAATTCTGTTAAGCCTCTTAAAGCCCAGGCCGCTGTGCAAGATTTGTCGCTGTGTCCCCTCGCCACAGTCCACCAGAAAGCGATAATCTTTGTAAAGGACAACCTGCGCCGAAAGCCCACGATGGATCGAGGGAGCCGATGCCGAAGTACCCAGAAAGACGATTTCAATCATGCTCCCCTCCCATTACAACTAGCGTGCCCGGCGCTCCTGGTTCCCCCTCAATGCGTAACTCCCGCGCCAGGAATTGCTGCACGACCCAAACGTTGGTCAATAGATGTTGAGACACCCGCGAGGTGACCACTCGAGATTCTCCCGCCGCCAGGGCCATCGGCAGCACCAATTGATCGGCCAGATGCGGATCGGCCGGACCAGCGGAGCGATGATGGGCCAGCAGGTCCTCGCAGGCCGCTTCGGCCACGCGCTCGGCCGGCAGCCCCTTACGCCCGTAGGCGGTGAAGCCAGCCGTAGCGTGTGCGTATTCGGCAAACAGGAAGATGCCAGCCCCCGGTCCAGCACCGCGCAGCCGGCGTGGTTCCACCTGTGCCTGGAGGCCCGCCTCCGCCAAGACGTTGCGGGCACGAGCGGCCAAACGCTGTGGGATGTGGGCCGGCAAGTTCATCACCGCCGCTGTGCCCCAGACTCGCCGGAGTTCCCCCCGCCCGGTCAACAGGATGGGGCACAGAGGCCCCTCTCGTCCCATGATCCGCACCTGTATCTCCCCACCGCCCGCCGGGTAGAATCCCCAGCGCACCAGTTCCACCTGGACGCGCACACCCATGCGCGTTAGATGGGGCAGGAAAACGTGTTCCAGGTAGGACACCGACGGAGCCCAGGGCACGTGCGTGCCGCCCCGCAGCGTCAGGCGCGATTCTCCACCGGCCAGTGCCAACGGCAGGAGCACTGTCTGTAGCACCAGGCCCACAGATCCGGCGCTGCCACCCCGGGCCGCCTCGGTTACGTCGAAGACGTACTCGCCGGGGCGGGGCGGGCCGCCGGGGACAAAGGTGAGCATCTGAGAGCCCAATGCGGCCCCTTCCAGACGCGCGCCACACACAGCGGCAGCCACTCGCACACCGGTGAGATGCTGAGGTTGGAGGCCCGGCTTCCTGCGCCCAGCGCGGATATGCTCAAAACGCATCGGCTGCCCGGTAAGAATCGCCAGTGCCAACGCAGTGCGGAGAACCTGCCCGCCTCCTTCGCCGTAGGAACCATCAATCACTAGCATTTTAGCAGTCAGTAATTAGCAGTTAGCGGTCAGCAGCGGTTGACGGCTAGCCGCCAACTGCTACCGGCCAATGGCTGAGATCACTTCTTCATATCACTCAATGTTTCGTAGGCCGGACGCACATGGGTCTCGGGCCAGCCTGGCTCAGTGATGGCCCACCAGTACTGCTCGTCCTCTCCAGTCCAGCGGGGGTCGGCAATGGAGATTACCGTCATCAGCCCGATCCAGGGCGACCAATGCTCCCCAGCGTAACAGAAGGCCCGCACCAGATAGTCGGCCTGCTGCTCTTCGGTAACAGCGTGCCAATGATACGGCGAATCCGGACGCGGGTCGGTGGTCCAGCCCACCTCCAGCACTGCCACCTGCTTATCGCCATCGTCGTAGCGCAACATGATCTCTCGCACGTCCTCGACGTGGCGGAAGCAGAAGAAGCGCTGCCCGCCGTAGCGGTCATCGATCGCCACCTCGCCCGGTGACATCTCAGGCGGGGCCTTGTAGCCGGGGGCGTTGACTCCCAGCAGGTCGAAGTACGGCGCTGCCCCGGCCTCGTACATCCCGATCAGGTAGTCCACGTCGGGGATGGCCTCGGGCGGGCCGTTGCCGGTGGGCGCCAGCCCGGCCGAGATGACCAGCGCATCCGGGTCGGCGGTCTTGATGCCAATGTAACATGCGCGCAGCAGTTCGACATATCCGACCGGGTCGGGCACCCACCCTCCCCACTCGCGGGCCAGATTGGGCTCATTCCACACCTGATAGGCCCGCACCCGCCCCCGGTACCGGCTGGCCAGGGCGTGGCAGAAGTCGCCAAAGTCCTGCGGGTTCTCTGGAGGGCCGTTGTCGGAGTGCGTTCCCTCGGGCGGCACAGTCCACACCGGCTCACGATCCAGGCGAAAGAGTACGTTCAGGCCCAATCGCTCCGCGTCGGCGATGATGCGGTCGGTGAAATACCAATTGAAGGCACCCTTGGCCGCCCCTTCGACGTCCCTCCAGCCCACGTGCTGCTTAATCCACCCAAAACCAGCGTCGTGGACTAACTGCAAGTCACGCTGCAGTGCCTCTTCCTCCTGCCACCACAGGAAAACCTGCATACCATACTCAGGAGACGCCAAACGCACACGGGGCCACGAGGTCGGCGTAGGAGGAGCAGAGGAAACCCCAAATCCCAAATCCCAAATCCCAAAACCTTGAGCCAAGAATATAAGGCCGACGGCCAGAAGCGCAAATCCAGCAGCCCAACGTCGCCTCCGGGATTGTTCATTGTTCATTGCCTCATTGTTCATTGCTTCAGGGCTTCTCCATCACGCCGATGACACCGAAGGCCGAACGAGCAACCCCATCAAAGTCCAGCAGGCTATAGGGAGCATTGGGGTCGGTTGAGCCAAGACCATCCTTTGGCGCATAGTCGAGATTCCACAGGAAGGCCAGCCGCACGAAGCCCCACCCTCGCATCAACTGGAACGCCTCCTCGTCCCACTGCGCCTGCTCATCCATCGTATTATCCAGCGCGAACTCGAAGCCAGGCGGATAGCCGCCCAGGCCCTCGGCCGAGGCCCAGCCGAACTCCGTCACGCAGAGCGGCTTATCGCTCCCGCCAGCCACGATGCGGTCGTGGTAGCCCCAGAGGGTGGATTTGAAGGACCAACTGTGGTCGGGGTTGTCGAAGGGGCCGCGGAACTGCGCCGTCGGGTCGTCATATCCCTCATCCCATGCTACGTTGGGCGGCATGTTGATCCCGTTGTGGTGCGCGCCCACGCAGTCGCAGTAATTCAGGAAGCCTGCCGCAGTCATCTGATCGAAGTAGTCGAAATCGTCCATGTAGATGGTGCGGGCTGGGTTGTTGGAATCAGTGGCCGTGGCCCCCACTGGCGAAAGCGCGCCACTAATGACGATGATATTAGGGTCGCGACTCTTGATGACCTGATAGGCCAGCCGCAGCATTTCGACGTATCGTTCGGGGCTCACTCCCTCGGCGGTATCCCACTCGCGGTCCAGGTTCTGCTCATTCCAAACCTCGACGGCGTGGATGCGACCCTGGTAACGATCTACCATACGGCCCAGAAAGTCGGCGAAGAGGGCCAGGTCATCCGGAGGTGCACCTTCCACGTTGTCGTCGAAGTAGGTGCGCGACCAGTGGGGCGCGTCTACCACACTAAGCATAACCTTGATACCCCGCCGGTTGGCGGCATCCACCACCCAGTCGTAGCCGCTCCAGTCCATCTGCCCCGGGTTGCCCTCGAAGTGGGCCCAGCGCACCTGCTGCTTGACCCAGCCTAGACCGAGGCTTTCAACCTGTCCCATTGTATAGTCCGCATCACCCACCACGCCGTGGGCGGCGATGCCGTAGCCAAAGACTTCCTCCTCTTGCGGGACGAGGGGAAGTGTAGCGGCAATCGTGGGAGCGGGCGGGACAGCGGTCGCCTCCATCTCCGCAGTAGGAGTAATGAATTCACCGGTAGGTGTGGTCTCCGCCTCCGGCGGGCTGCTCCCACTGCCAGGGCCGAACCAGCCATACCAGGTACAGAACCCGCCGACGAGGACGAGGATGAACCAGACGGCAATAGCGACGTAGAGTCGTTTGCCACTCAACCCCCGATTGCCAGACGAGAAACCAGACATTGTAACCTCCTTACAATCGAGGGGGCTCGGCGGCAGCCGAACCCCCGGCTTATTTATCTTGCCCGGTCAACACACCTCAGCGCGTGCCCAATACGGCGTGGAGCGAGTCGCAGGCCGGGCAGCCCCCGCTTAGGTGGCTGCAAGCGCGTATCAGGCGCGGTTCAGGATGGGGACAGGATAAGCATAAATGGCAGCGTCCACCGTTACAATGGTCAAACCGTGTTCCAGTGCCTGACAAATCAACATACGGTCAAACGGGTCACGGTGAGATTGCGGGAGATTAACAAGTTGAGATGCACTGGCTTCATCGAGGGATAAACTGGTTATCCGGTGTTTTTGACGTTGTATCGGTAGGTAGATATCTGGGGGTTGAGGCAACGGAAGCCTGCCGAGTTGGTGTTTGACGATTGCTTCCCACAGCGACACAACACTCAAGTAGACTTCGTTGTTGAGATCACGAATGCTACTTTGCATACTTTCTGGCAAACGTTTGTCCCCGCTGATGAACCAGAGAAAGATATGAGTGTCTAGAAGGAGCCTCATCGTCCCTCAAACTCTCGAATGACATTCTCTGGTAATGGAGCGTCAAAGCCATCTGGCACAATAAACTCTCCAGCGCATAACCCAAAAGGTCGCATTGGCTTAAAAGTTGAAGTAACGGGCCTGAGTTCTGCCATTGGTTTACCGGCTTTCACGACAACAAGTGTCTCACCGGCCTCCACACGCAAAAGATAAGCCGATAGATTTTGTCTTATTTCATCTATACTGACCTGATGCATAAGGTGATTAACCATCACAGACATTTTGAGATCAACCTCCCACTAACTTTTTGCCACGAGCCTGCCATCAGTATAGCACGGCTCACGCTCTTGGTCAACATCCCTCAGCGCGTGCCCAGCAAGTTGTGGAGCGAGTCGCAGGCCGGGCAACCACCACCTGGGCGGAGGATGGCGAAACCATCCTGTGGGTCATCACCGTAGCGCACGAAGTCAATGTTCCATACGATGATGCAGCGCACCATGCCGGTATTGACGCTCAATTGCACTGCCTCGGCCAGCCAGGCTGCTTGTTGAGCATTGTTTGTGCCTCGTGCCCAGGCGAACCAGTCTGAAAACGTCGGTAGACCTTCCTGCGAGGCGTAGCCCATCTCGGTATAGAACACCTTGCGCGCCCCGCCGAACGTGTTGTAATACAGTTCGGTCTGTGGCAAGAAGAACCAGGAATGGTGGGTACTACCAGGATCGGCTGGATGGCCGCTGCGTGCCGAGGGAGAGGTCGCACCCGCATTGTGGTGCGCGCCGATGTAGTCCATACAGTTGACCGCCCCTGCATCACGCAGGCCAGCCAGCCACGGCAAGTCGTCGCAGTTACCGCCGTTGGGTTGACAGATACCTCCAAAAGAACCAGTTGGCGCCGGTGCGCCGCTGATGACTGCAGTGCCGGCGTTCGCGGCTTTGATGGCGCTGTAAGATTGGCACAGCAGGTTCGTGTACGCCTGCGGGCTGATGTGACCGATCTGCCACTCACGGTCAATGTTGGGCTCGTTCCATATCTCAATGGCGTCGGCCCCGGCCGCCGCCAGCCCGGCCACCCAGTTGGCATAGTCCTGCTCGAAGCCACCCTGGGTGACCATACCAGGCGAACCCAGGGCACTCAACTGGATCTTGAAACCGTTAGCGTGCGCGACCGCGATGAGGCCCGAGGCATCCTGCCCGTAATGTACCTGGACCTTGGCCCAATTCATGCCGGCGTAGTGCATCTTATCGGCGTAAGGGAAACCTGTATCGCGGATGTGCCCTCCCAACTCGAACGAGCCACTGCTGACCGGCGCAAGTGCAGGAGGCGGTAACTCCGCCACCTCCCCGGCCTGGATCACCACCGAGAGGTTGGTGCCGAAGAACCCCTCCACCGTCTTCATCCGCCAGACGCCGGTGTAGCGGCCCGGGTCAGCCGGAGCCTTCATCTCCACACTGATCTCCACCTCCTCGCCAGGCTCTACCACGCCCACCTCGACGCTATCCGGCGCCCCCATCTGCGCGTCGCTGGAGAAGGCCAGGACGGTGTCCTCAGGCCAGGCGCAGGTGCCACTGTTGCGCACGCGCCAGGTCTTGACGAACCCCTCCTCATTATCCAGTTGCGTGTTGTCTGGGATGGTCACATCGGCCACGTAGGAGGAGTCATTGAGGCAAGTGGAAGTTACCTCCGCCGTAGCCTCCAGCGTCGGCGTCGTTTCCACCGTCAGCGTCACCTCCGGCGTGGGCGCAGGCGTCGACACAGACGTCGGCTCGGCCACTGTGACCGGTACGAAGCCGTGATCGAAGCCCGCGACAGACGCTCCGACGGTGTACGTGCCGCTTGTAGCCAGCACCATCCAGGTATAATCCGGCTCGGTAAGCGGTGAACGTTGCTGGTCCACAGTCGCCGCCGCGCTGGAAACAGTCCAGACGACATCTATCTCCTGGCTCGCGGGAGGGGTGGCGGCTGTGCGCTGGTCTGCATAGGCTGCCACCGCATCCACGATGCCCTCGGCGTTGCCGGGATCGAACATATCGGCCACGGCGATGCCCCCCAGATGGTAACGCTGCGCCCAGCCCAACTTGGCGCTGAGGTTGGCGGCTGTGCCAAGCCAGACAGTGTGGAGCTCCCCGTCGTCGGCTCGGTACTCGATCCGATACGTGCCGATGGCCTCCTGAGGCACGATGCCTAGAATCGTCCCTGTCCCCGAAAGACCAAATTCCACCTGGCTGCCGGACTCGACATGGCTCACATCGTCGAGTGCCACCGCTTCTCCAAAGGGAGCCAGTGTCTGCTCCAACGAGATGTAGTCAACCTCGTCACCGCTCCGTTCCACGCTGAGAGAGGAGACCAGCATGCGTAGTTTATAGCGCTCCACCTGGGCTGTGGCCCAGTTGAGCAACTGCTGCGCCTCGCCCCCCTCGACGTAAGCAGCAGGATCTTCGGGGAAGGGGCCCTTGACCGCATCGGCGACAGCACCGAGCGCAGCCAAGTCATACCCCCCCTCCCCCTCCCTGTAGGGGGGGGGAGGCTCAATGACGACTGTCAGCCGCAACTCTACGGCGTGAAGGGCATCGGCCAGCGCGCTGATGAAGGCAGTATAAGCGTCGCGCTCATCAGGCGCGACCCCCCGGTAGTCCACGTCCACGCCAGCAAAGCCCCTTGCGGTACACAATTGCACGATGCTGGCGATGTGGGCCTCCTGAATCTCGGGTATCGCCAGTACGTCGGAAAGCAGGCCCCGGTTGACAGTTGCACCAGGAGCCCAGTTGCGCAGAGTGGGCAGCACAACGTAGGTCGCCCCTGCGTCTGGTTGCAGCAGGCTGTCGGGATCACCGACAAAACCGCCGTCTGTGCCCAAAAACAGTCCGGTGGGATTAACCTCGTCGAGCGCGCCAGCGGCGGCAGTCACCGGGCCGTCGTCCGGCCCCCAGGAAGCGGAGACAGTCGGCGTAATCTGCCCAGCCTGGACGACCACGAGAGAAACCGGGACGTCGGTCGCGCGGACGCGGATAAACTCTTGTTCGGCGACCTCAGTGTGAAGTTCACTGCCCACCCATTCCCACGCCTCGCCAGTCCAGGTATATAGGTCGAGCGTCTCCCACGGCAGCGCGTCATTGGGCACCGCCACGTCAATCATCACCGGCTGAGAGGGTTTGCCGCGTGTCTGGATCTGATATAGGGGGCTCTTGACCTCAAGATAGCCAGGCAGAGCCTCGACCGCCTCGCGCAGCGCGGCGCCGGCCGAACCTTCCAGGAACTCCAGGCGTGGCACCGCCTCCAACCGCACCCGCAGCTTGTCGGTGAAGGTTTCGGGATCCACGCTCAGCGTCAACCCGTCGGGATGAGAGATGGTGCTTTCTTCAGCATTGACGGTGGTGTAACCGACGATGCCCAGCCGTTCCAGGAGCGAGATAGGAGGCAAAAGCAGGGCAACGATCACCAGCACGCCGATCGCACCGTAGAGCCAGGCCCCGGTGCTCAGTCGTTCGCGGGCCTGGGCAAAGGTAGCCCCAACCCGCTGGCCGAACGAGGGAATCTCGCCCAGCACTCCCGCCTCCGGCGCAGCCAGCACAGCCTCCTCCGCCACAACGGCAGCCGCTTCCGGCATCTCTTCCTCCGGCACAGTCTCCACCGCAGCGGCAGCAGCCTCCTCCGGTGCTTCTTCCTCCAGCACGGCCTCTACGACCTCGGGAGATGGGGCCACCTCACCTGGCAGGGCGAAGCCACGTTCCCGCAGCCGCTCCTTGAGGTCGGTCAGCGACTTGGACCCGAAGCCCTTCAAGCCGGTGAGCACTTCGTCCCCCTCCTCGAGCCGGGTCAGCACGTCGCCCACAGTGCTGATACCCGCCCCAAGCAGCACGGTGCTGGCGCGGGTGCGCAGCCCTAGTTCGGTAATATAAAGGCCGGGTGAACCTTTCTGCTTCTCAGACTGAACGTCAGACGTCGGATCTTCCATTGGGACCTCCTCACGCGCAATACTTGTCTTACACTCCGGGGGGAGGATGGTGATAACAGGGCAGGCGTGAAAACGGCGGCTCGAAGCCGCCCCCCCCTATTCGCAGCGCCTTCCAGGCACTTGCCCCAGGAAAGCGCCGGGTATTCTAGCACAGGCAGGGCCTTTTGGCAAACAGAGGCCGCATCTTAGTACTGGAGTACTAGATAGTCGGCTTGACACTGCCACCGCCTGTGCTATCATACACACCACTCGCCAATGCCTCGATCGAGGCAAGCACGAGAAACACGGAGAATCATGCCGCCCGAGGAAACCTAGATGAAAGGCTGTCCCTGCTGTCAAGTTCGTCTGCACAGGGCCCAAACGCTGGAGGAACTGGAGCAATAGATGGTGATGCGAACCCGGTGGCTCCGCTTCATCTTCGTCACCACCCTCCTGGCAGTTACTGCCCTCAGCCCACAAGCACCCACTGCAACCGCTGCGGGCATCCCCGATTACCGCTTCGGCGTCGTCGAGGCCTACGCCGCCCCGGCCGCTGCCACCGCCCTGGGCGCTGGCTGGGAGCGCGTCACCTTCGAGTGGAACCGCATCCAGCCCAACGGCCCCGACGAGTGGAACATCGTCCCCATCTCCGAT
>JAUWNP010000056.1 GCA_030612585.1 Anaerolineae bacterium | reverse complement strand
TTGCGCCAGGATGCGGCGGCACGCGGGTTTGGCGTGATCACCGGAACGATGGATCCGCAGGTCAGCCACCCGACCCCTGGCCCTGAAATCCCCCTCTGGAATCCCAACAGCACAAGTAGGGTGGCATGGAGAAGCCACCCTACCTGTTCCCCTCAACTCTTACCGCCCCAGCACCTCTTCGATAGCCCGTTTGTGCCGTGCCCGCTGCGCGCGCCGGTCAGGCGTGGTGAGTTCGAGCGCTTCCTTGGGACACCACTTGACGCACTGCGGGCCATCTTCTTCATCTTCGCACTGGTCGCAAATCTCGGCCAGTTTGGTCTCCGGGTTGATCGTGATCGCGCCAAAGTCGCAGGTCTCGATGCACCAGGCACAGCCGTCGCAGCGGTTAGCGTCTATGCGGATGACGCCGGTGATCGGATCCTGAGACAGTGCATCGCGCGGACAGGCGATGACGCAGGGCGCGTCCTCGCACGTGCGGCAGGCCACCGCCGTCATCAAAATCTTATGCGCGCGCACCGTGCGGATGCGACTGCGAAAGGTATTGAACTCGCCAGTCTTGGTGTATGAGCAGATGTATTCGCATATCTGACAGCCCACACACTTGCTGGGGTCACACGTAATGTATTGGTACTTGGAAGTTGATGCAGGCATGGCTCTCTCCTATACCCCGATTTCCTCGGCAACGTCGTCCAGTCCCAGGGCGATCAGTTTCTCCTTGGGGATCAACCCCTCCTTGGTCCACCCTTTGGCCTCGTAATAAATGTCCTTCAGGTACTCCAACTCCTCCTCGGTGACCACGTACCCGGCGGAAGGCCCCACTTTCATCGCTTCGTATTGCCAGCGGTAGGGCAGATGGTCGTCCTCGCGTGTCCAGCCCTCCCGGATGTTGAAGGCCTTTTTGATCGTATGGGCTCGTTCGCCGATTATGTCCACGGCATCGTAGTCAAAGTCCCAGCCGGTCGTGGCATTGATCAGATTGGCGATAGCAGGCCACGCGCCCGCCCGGTCGGCTTTGCCGGTGAAGCAGCGCCGGATGAACTTGCACAACGGCAGCGTATCGTATACAGCGGCGTACTCCTCGGTGCTCTTGGCCAGTCTACCACGGGTCTCGTCAACGCTGAAGCGGTCCACCTCTCCCTTGATGTCAGGGTCGTAGGCCGCCGTCCGGTTGTGGCAACCGCCGCGCACACCTGCTGCCAGCCCCAGGGCAAAGGTCTTCAAGGTGCGCGCGTCGTAGCCCGGCGTCTCCAGCCCCTTGATGTTCATGGCCCATTTGTAGGTCTCTGTGCCGCGCTCTTCGTCAACCTGAGCGCTGGCCCGGCGGGTGCCTTCGGCCAGCAGATTGCCCATGTACCCCTCGCGGTTGGCCATCATCTCGGTCAGTGTCACGACTGCCTCACCGTTGCCAAATTCCGCCTCGAAACCATCGGGGTATTTCTCGCACTTGAAATCCTCCTTGGTGAAGACGTCCCGCTCGTAACATTCCATGGCCCAACTGATGGTGACCCCCCCGCTCATTGTGTCCAGACCGAACTCGTTGCAGTTCGTGATGGCCTGGATGACTGCCGGGAAATCGCTCACGCCGCAGTTCGACGACAGAGCGTAGAGCGACTCGTATTCGACGTGGCCCATGGCGCCGGCATATGGTCCTTCCTTGACCTGCCCAACCTGCTCGCAGGCGATGGGGCATTGAGCGCAGGCGATCGTCTTCGCCTTGTAGTGCTCGTGCAGATACTCGCCGCTTATCAGTTCTGCATCCTCGAAGGTGCCCGTCTGATAGTTGCGGGTGGGCAGGAGGCCCAACTTGTTCATATTGAGCACGTTCGACGACGTTCCCAGGACGCGATATTTTTGCGTGTGCGGACCCTGGGCTGCCTGGAGGATGTCGTAAGACAACTTCAACAGTGCCTCTGGATCGGCCACTCTGACACCGTGCGTGCCGCGAATGGAAAGGGCCTTGAGTTTTTTGGAGCCCCATACCGCGCCGTGGCCGGTACGGCCTGCTTTCCGCCCGTCATTGCTCACGTTGGCGATACGTACCAGGTTCTCACCGGCTGGCCCAATCGTGGCCGAACGTACCTGGTCGTCTCCCAACTCCTCGCTGATCGCCTCCTCGGTCTCCGTGGTGCCCAGACCAAGCAGATGGGCTGCATCGCGGAACTCGACCCGGTCGTCGTCAATGAAGACGTTGACCCATTCGTCGCTGGCCCCGTGGACGACGATGCCGTCCCACCCAGACCGCTTAAGGGACACTGCCGTCCAACTCCCCGACAGGCTGTCGCCGATGAACCCGGTCAACGGTGACTTGGACGCCAGGCCGTATTTCCCTCCCACCGGCACCGGAGTCCCGGCGAATATGCCGCCGGCCATGCAGATCGGGTTGCCGGGGGAAAGCGGGTCGCAGCCCACCTCGATGTTCTCCCAGCAAAGCCGGCTGGCCATAGACACACCGCCGATGTAGACCTTGTACCACTCTTCTGGCTTGGATTCGGTCCGAGTCTTGCGTGTGGTCAGGTCAATATGAAGAATTCTCCCACTGTAGCCATACATAGTTTTAACCTCCTGCTGATATAGACATCAATATGATGCGATCACCATCGCTGGGGCCATCATCCATCTGGCCGGCCTGGATCATTCGTTTGGCGTTCAGGTTGAATATGTTGGGGGTCTGCAACGTCTCGCCATCGGGCTGGATCACGTTCCCAATCATTTCCGGGTACCTGGTGCCCAGCATACGCACGATGTCACGAAACGTCGTGCCCTCTTCCAGGCCCAACGTTATCTCTTTGGTCCCGGCGGCGAACCTGGAAAGCCCCAGAAGTTCCACGTGGATACGCACATTCATACCTCACCAGTTGATAACGGTTCGTTACTGCTCAGCCTACCCGTGATGCGTCATTCCGAGGAGCGTAGCGACGAGGAATCTCGTTGCTGGGGTGTCGAATCATCGCCAACGCGAGATTCTTCGCTTCCTTCGGTCGCTCAGAATGACGATGCTTGGGTAGTTACAACGGTTCATCGAAATCTATGATTCTGGACACCAGTAATTTGTAGGCTGCCGCCACTTTTCTCATTAGAAAAAGCCCTCATGTCCTGCTGCGATTTCCTGTCTGGCACGTCGCGCAGCGGCAATCAGTTGCTTTTGGGTCTTCTTAAACGAAATATCCCATCGAATCTCATCCTGTATTTCTGCGACGTAATCCCGCAGACGTTCCATTACCTGATTTTGTGTAGTTTCAGGTAGAGTTTCTATCATTTTGATCATCGTAGCAATGGCCGTGGATGTCATAGCTCAGCACTCCCTTTCGGCTTCAACTTCGGGAGTTATCGTGTAACTGCTCACAGGCTACCCTCCCGCAGGTTACGATTTGCTGTACTCGCAGGCTTGCATAGCCGTTGGGATGTGCTTTTGCGTTGAAAACTCGTCCAAACCTGTGGGAGGGTGAGAGTAACATTATCGTTGTACAGCGGTGGCCTAACCTGCCTCCTGCATCTTGTCTCCCGCTCCCTACCCCCCGAAGAAAACCGCAGCACCGCTCTGCAACAACCCCAGAAGCGGCGTTGGGCAGAGCCCCAGCGCAAACAGCCCTATTATAGCCAATCCCAAGACAACTGCAAGTGTGTTTGCCACCGGAAACGCGCTGGCCTCCCTGGACGGTGTGATGTACATGGCGCGGATGACCTTCCAGTAGCAGGCCAGTGAGATGACGCTGTTGATCAGACCCACGACGGCCAGTCCGGGCAATCCCTCGCCAATCGCGGCGTAGGATAGATACAATTTGCCGGTGAAACCGGCCAGCGGGGGAATGCCGCCCAGCGACAGGAGGCACAACAGCAGCGCCAGCGCCAGCAGCGGTGCACGCTGGCTCAACCCGGCGTACTCCTCGACGTCGTCGGAATCGCCCTGCTCGGAGACGGCGCAAACGACGGCGAAGGCTCCCACGTTGGCCAGCGCGTAGGCCGCCAGGTGGAGCAGCACCGCCGTCACCCCGGCCTCCGACGCGGCCACCACGCCGATGAGGGCGTAGCCGGCCTGGGCGATGCTGGAGTAGGCCAGCAGTCGCTTGACGTTCGTCTGCCACAGCGCCACCAGGTTGCCCGCCGTCATCGTCAGCACCGCCATTGCCATCAGCAGCACCCGCCAGTCCACGGCCAGGTTATCCAGGCCCGCTGGCAGCGCGGTCAGCGACACGCGCACCAGGAGCGCGAAACCGGCCAGCGTTGGCCCCACCGAAAGAAAGGCGGCGACGGGGGTCGGCGCGCCCTCGTAGGCATCGGGGGCCCACTGGTGGAAGGGCACCGCCGCCATCTTACAGGCGAAGCCGGCCATCATCATGATCAGCGCCGGGAGGACGACCGGACGCAGCGCACTCTCTGCTTCTCCAAGTGCCGCCGCAATCGCGCTCAGGTCGGTCGAACCGGTAGCACCGTAGAGCCACGACATGCCGTAGAGCATAGTCGCCGAAAGCGCCGCCCCGTAGATGAAATACTTGATCGCCGCTTCGGTCGAGCGCCGGTCGTCCCGCAGGTAGCCGGTCAGGACGTATGAGGCGAGACTGAGGCACTCGAGGGCCAGGAAAATCGCGATCAGGTTAACCGCCGCCCCTAGCAGGCAGATCGCCAGGGCGGAGAAGAGTAACAGCGCGTAGAACCGGCCCTGGTGGCGGCTGTGCGCCTGCACGTAGGCGTCGGACAGGAGGACGATCAGCCCGACGGCCACCAGCGCGAACATCTTGACAACCAGCGCGAAACTGTCGCACGAAAGCACGTACAGCACTCGCCCGTGGCAGCCCCACAGGCTGATGGTGGCGATCAGTGCTCCGCCCAGCCCCGCCAGCGCGATGTGAGGCGGCCGCCATCTCCCCTCCCAGCGCGGACGGAGCGCGTCCAACCCCAGGACGAGCAGACCTGCCAGCAGGAGCACCAGTTCCGGCGAGAGTAGCCACAGCGTCTCCACCAGTGTGAGTGCCGGTTCCCCGAAAGTCAACATACTCCCCTCATAGATGCGTTCATTTGATTCTTTTCTGCATATAGTATGAACTCGTAAACCCGGCGCTTCTAACTAAAATACCAAAGCCCCTACCGAACTGGCAATCAACCACTGCGCAGCGAAGTAAGTGGTCAGGTTCAAGGCGCGGGCAGGTTTGAACGCACCTCGGAAGCGGTTGATCGCCAGAATCGTGTCCGAAATGACAAACAAGACCGCCCCAACGGAGGCCAGAAGTGCCCCGCTTTGACCTGTTTGGCTCCACCGCTCCCAGGCTAACCAGGTCATAATCAGGATGCCCCCAACGTAGATGAGTACCGGCAGTTTTAGTTTGCCGAGAGAGGGGGCGAGAACAGTGTAGATAACAATGCCGTAGATGACAGCGGGAACTAGTGGCCACCATATCAGCACACTAATCTCTGACGCAAACGCCGCGATGTAGAAAAGATGCGCAATGAGAAAGGCAACCAGCCCAGCCACGAATCGATCCGCGGGCAGCATCAAGAAGACATCACCCGCCAGGGAGAAGACGAGACCGGTGATAATCATATACTTGTAGAACGGCAAGGTGGCCTGTCCCAGGATGGCGATCAGCAAGATAAACACCATCGTCAGGGGTTTGAAGATGTAAATGTGCTGCCGTGGGCCGCGATATTCCGCCCGGATGTGGATAGAGGCCGAGAGTATGGCCAGCAGCGTGAGCATGGACGTCAACATTTTCATTACCTCCCAATTGAGATGTCAAGCAGCAAGATACCCTTCGAAAGGACGTTCCTGATCAAAATCAGGCAGGTAATGCTCCTGACTTTCGAGTTCCTGTACAAAGGCATTCTCCAGGCCAAGATCAAGCGCATAATCCGTGATCTCGTCATATTCATTTTTTGTCAGCGTCCGGTTTATCTCGGGATAGTCACACGCTCTATATTGAGGAGAGTACTGTGACATGATGCTGACAAAAGTATCCGGGGACAGGTGTGCCAGAAAGCGGAGACATCTCCGGCTGTTACCCAGGTAGTTGGGCAATACCAGATGCCGGACCAGCAATCCCCGCACCGCGATGCCATCATTGTCCATTTCCAGGTGGCCTACCTGATCCAGCATTTCCCTGAGAACCCCAGGGACGATATCCGCATAATCGTCCACCATAGAAAACCGCTTTCCGGGTTCATTTTCCATATATTTGATATCCGGAAGATAGATATCCACCAGACCCCGTATCTGCCGGAGCGCATCCACTGCATCATAACCGTTAGAGTTATACACAACAGGAACAACAAGTCCCTTGCCCTGGGCCACCTGAATAGCATCGGCCATCTGGAAAATCACGTGAGAAGGTGAGACAAAATTGATGTTATGAGCACCCTCATCCTGAAGGCGCAGTATTTCAGATACGAGTTCACCTGTAGTCAGGATCCGGGTACGGCCCTGCTGAAATTCCTGGCTGATCTGGTAGTTCTGGCAAAATACACAGCGAAGGTTGCATCCGGCAAAAAAGATGGTCCCGGAACCGTTTGTCCCAGAAATGGGGGGTTCCTCTCCAAAATGCAGACCGGCATGGGAAATCTGAATACTGGAACCGATCCTGCAAAAACCAGTTTTTCCTTCAAGTCGGTTCACCCCACATTTGCGCGGGCAACATTCACATTCTGTCAGTTGATCTGTTAAGGACCGATTCATACTCTGTTGATAATCTCACCTGCAATCAAATTCGGGTTTCCTCGCTCACCGTCTATCACCAGGTATAACAGCCCGTAACCAACTCGCCAATTCGTATGGTCATCTGTCAAGATTGTAGCCGTCTTTCGGTTTAGTCTAATCACTTCACCATACACATCATTATTTTGCCTGTCCCGAAAACCTACTTTATCACCAACTTTGAGTTGGCTCTTGTCCAGTCCCATTTTTGACGAGAGCGTGATGTCTGTATCTACACTATCCAGGTTGACACAATAGAAGGCTAGGTTCCATCGCTGCTTGTCGTGCTTGTTCTCTACTAACAGACGTGTTCTCTTCAGTTTGATCACTTTGGCTTCGACTAGCCTGTTCTCTACTGTATCAAAATAGGTGATATGCTGACCGGGCTTTAATTGACTTTTGATTTCCTGAACACGCTGCGGGTTTTCCAGTTGATGGCTTATGGCAACTTGCAATCTGTACAAGTCAAACAACGATGCCTGCTTCAACTCCTCTATGCTTCTGGAATAGTCCATCTTGTCCTCACCAGAGCCTAATAGTTGTGCCACCATTTCCCTGCCCAAAACCCTATGGCAACCCTTTCAACAGCGTCGTCGCTGCCGCGTTGAGCAAGTCCAAAATCGGGGCAGGGTAGAACCCAAAGGCCACCATCACCAGCACCAGCGGCCACATTGTCACCTTCTCCCACCACGCCATGTCCTGCAGATCGCCCCACTTCTCTTCGTCCAGCCGGCCCCAGAAAAGGTGCTGTACGACTTTCCAGAGCGTATAGGCCGCCGTAAAGACGAGGCCCAGGACGCCGATGAAAGCGTATGTCGGGATGAAGCGCACCGCTCCCCGGAAGACGAAGAACTCGCCCCAGAAACCACACAACCCCGGCAGCCCCAGGCCGGCCAGGCAGGTCACCATCGTCATGCCGTAGTAGTAAGGCACCTGGCTCGCCAGCCCGCCGAAGGCTTTCAGGTCGCGGGTGTGGGCGCGCTCGTAGAGGAAACCCACCAGGAAGAACAGCCCGCCGGTGATGATGCCGTGGGTGAACATCTGCATCGCCGCGCCGCTCAGGCCAGTTGCGGCCAGGTTGAGGGCCTCCTCGCTGCCCAACGTCCCAATGCTGGCCGCGGTCGCGCACACGCCCAACGTGACGTAGCCCATGTGCGCCACCGAGGAGTAGGCGATCAGCCGCTTCAGGTCCCACTGCGCCATACAGACCAGTGCTCCATAGACGATGCTGATGACAGCCAGGATGGGGATGATGGGCACGCCCATGACGAAGTAGCGGAACACTTCGGGGAAAAGCGGCAGCGCTACCCGCATCAACCCGTAGCCTCCCAGTTTCAGGAGCACGCCGGCCATAATGACGCTCCCCGCCGTGGGGGCCTCAGTGTGGGCGTCGGGCAGCCAACCGTGGAGGGGGAAACAGGCCATCTTGACGGCGAAGCCAACGAACAGGCCCCAGAACGCCAGGCAGGCCCACGTCCATTGGTCGGCGCCGTGGAAGGGCCGGGCCGCTGCCGCCTCCGCGATCTCAAAGGTGCCGGTCTGCACGTAGACGCTCAGGATCGCCAGGAGCAGCGCCACGCTGCCCAACAGCGTGTAGATGAAGTATTTGATCGCCGCGTGTTCCCGTTGCTCCCCGCCCCACACACCGATGATCAGGAACATCGGCACCATCACCAACCCCCAGAAGGCGTAGAACTGCACCAGGTTGAGGGAGAGGAGGACGCCGCATATCCCCATCTCCGACAGAAGAAACAGCAGATAATACTCTTTGATCCGATCCTTGATGGTGTGGGCTGAATAGAAGAGGCCCAGCGTCGTCAACAGCGTGGTCAGGAGGACCAACGGCGCACTAAGCCCATCCACCCCCACGTGGAAGAAGACCTGGAAGGTGGGAATCCAGGGGTATAGTTCCTCGAATCGCATCTGACCTGCCCCCATGCGGGTTACCTCCACCCAGATGATGACCGCCAGGACGAGTGTCAGGAAGGCGAAGGCGATCCCCACCCGCCGGATCGTCTTGGCGTCCTCGCGGGGAATGACCAGGATCAGCAGCGCGCCCACTAGCGGGGCGAGGATGATCGCGCTTAGAATTGGGAAATACGCCATGTTGCGTCCTCCTTAACTGTTTGTTCGTTGTTTGTTCGTAGTGACGACTTCAGTCGTTCACAGGGGGGAGCGACTGAAGTCGCCACTACGAGCCTTCTGACTGAAGTTGCCACTACAAGCCTTCTGTCACCACCACGCAAAGTGCACCATGGTGAAATACATCGCCACCAGCACTACTACAGAGATGGAGGCGACCAGGACATAGTTCTGCACCCGGCCGGTTTGAATGGGGCGGATGAAGCGCCCGCCCGCTCTGACCGCGCGGCCCACCTCCTCGGTCGCACCATCCACGACACGGGCGTCGAAAACGGCGCTCGCGCCTGAGATGGTGTGCGTCGCGTGGCCGGCTGCGTCCGCCAGGGGGTCGAGGAGCCGCGGGACGAAGAGCGCGCAAAGTTCCGAGATCGCCCGGGTCGCTCGCACCACCAGATTGGCGGCTCTATCTGCCGCCAGCGCATCAAAGCGATGGGCAACTTCCGACGTCGCCTGGCCTATCCACGCCACCCGGCTGGTCGCTCCGTCCACCACCAGCGCGTCGCAACGGGCGACGGTCCGCGACGCTGCCCACCCCGCTCTGGCGACGAATTCAACCAGTCTGTCCAACACCCTGCGGTCGAAGCCGGCGCAGACACGCGCCAGGCCCGCCGCACCACGAGCGAAGGTGGCCTGGTAGAACTCGTCGAGACGGAAGCGGTCGCGCAGCAAGTGGTGGAACCAGCCTAGCCACACCAGGCGCATCCCGGTCTCCAGGCGGTCTGTCTGCCCGGTCCACAGTGGCTCCCAGCCGTAGAGCAGATACCCCACCAGCAACCCGCCCAATGAGCAGCCCACTGACAGGGCCAGTGGTTGCCAGGCGAAAGTCGCCGCTTCCGCCGCGTGGCCGTTTCCGACGAAGCGGTGGAACCAGTCAGGGAGCCCCCCCCCCCAGCCCAGGCAGATGGCGAAGACCGCCAGGACGATAAGCGGGGTCGTCATACTTCGTTCGCTCTCGTGGGCGTTGGCGGCAGCCTCACTGCGCGCCCGGCCCAGGAAGATCAAGCACAGCAGCCGCGCCGAGTAGAAGGCGGTCAGGCCAGCCGTGACCGCCAGTATCCAGAGAATGGCCGGCGGGTGCATCTTGTAGGCCGCGTCCAGAATCCCCTCCTGGGACCAGAAACCGGTCGTGAAAAGTGGAAATCCAGATAACGACAGCACGCCGGCGATGAATGTCCAATAGGTGACCGGCTGCCGTCGGGCCAGCCCGCCCATATTCATCAAGTCGTTGGGGTCGCAGGGGACCCCCTCCCCCGGCTCCTCCCCCTGTGAGGGAGAGGGGACCCCCTCCCCCGTCCCATCCCCCTGTGAGGAGGAGGGGAGTCCATGCTTCATCCCGTGGGTGATGGAACCTACCCCCAGGATGAGCAGCGCCTTGTGAAAGGCGTGGGTGATGAGGTAGAACGTGCCAGCCACGTAGGCCCCGGCGCCCAGCGCGACTACCACGTAGCCCAACTGACTGATAGTGGAGCAGGCCAGCACGCGCCTGGCGTCGTTCTGCGCCGTGGCGATCAGCGCGGCAAAAAGGGCAGTGAAGGCACCGGCGGCTACCATCACCATCTGGGCCTCGCCTCCGGCTGCCGTGTACAGGGGAAAACAACGCGCCATCAGGTAGAGACCAGCTGGGGCCATCGTCGCGGACTGGATGAGGGCCGAGGCTGGGGCGGGGCCTTCTACCGCGTCGGACAGCCAGACGTGCAGCGGGAATTGGGCCGCCTGGGCCACCACTCCGCCGAAGATCAGCAGCGCGATCCCCGTCGCTACCGGGAACTGCGTGCCCAGAAATCCGGTGCGAGCCAGCGTTTCCAGCGTCCCGGCGTCGAAGATATCGCGGTACTGCAGCGAACCGGTGGCTGAGTACAACACCAGCAGGCCCAGCAGCAGGAACACGTCACCCACTTTGGTGATCAGGAAAGCCTTTAGCCCGGCGCGGTAGGCCGCTTCCTCCTCGACCCGCAAGGCGATCAGAAGGTAGGAGCATAGCCCCATCAATTCCCAGCAGATGAACAGCATCAGCAGGTTGCCGGAGACGATCAGTCCCAGCATACCGGCGGTGAGGAGGGAGATGTAAGCAAAGAAGCGGCTGTAGCGCGGGTCGTCCCGCATGTGGCCCACGCTGTAGACAAAGACCAGCAGGCAGACCAGCGGCACCACAAAAAGCATCACCACTGTCAGCGGGTCTACCCACACGCTGGCCTCGAAGACGGTGGTGCCGATGGGGAACCAACCGGAGATGCTCTCGCAGGCCGCATCCCCTCCTCCCACCGGGAGAAGCACCGCCTGCCAGAAGACGACCTGCGCCAGGACGAAGGATATGGCGACTGCGCCGATGGCCAGGCGGTGGCTGGCGGTCTTGTTCCGGTGAGCCCCCAACGCGATGGCCACGAAGGCCAGGAAGGGGAAGAGTGGGATCAACCAGGTTAGATTCATATCAATGGACCAATGAACAATTACAAGGTCAGCCCTTGAGCAGGTCTGTGTCCTCTGGCGCGACGGTATTGTGTGTGCGCCGTAGGGCGACGATGAGCGCTAGCCCCACGACCGCCTCGGCCGCGGCGACCACGTAGACGAACAGCGCGAACGCCTGCCCGGTCGCTGCCCCTGGCCCCAGGTAGCGCCAGAAGGCGACCAGGTTGACGTTGGCACCGTTGAGCATCAGTTCGACGCCCATCAGGATGGCGATACTATTGCGGCGCGCCAGTACACCGTAGAGGCCCACGCAGAAGAGCACCGCGCCGGTGATGAGGTACCAGGTCAGGGGAACCACAATCAGCGCTCCCTCGCGATAGCGGCCGCGCCGGCGAGCGCGATGAGCAGCGTTATCGGGACCAACACGAGGGGCAGCGCGAATCCTGCCGGGTCTACCAACGCTGCGCCCAGGAGGACGATGCTGTTTCCGGGCACCGGTTCGGTGCTCCCGCCCCAGTCGTGGTCCAGGATGATCCAGCCCAGCAGAGCGCAGAGCAGCAGCGTGACAATGGCCGCCGCCCACCACTGGCGGGTGACCTGGGACTGCTGGAGGCTCAGTGGTTCCCGCGTGCGCCTGATGGCAAATATGACCAGGATGGCGATAGCGAGTTGGACGCCGGCCAGGAGAGGTGCTTCCAGCAGCACGTAGAGACCAGCGACGCCGAAGAATGACAGTACCAGAAAGAGCGCGGCGTGAAAAACGTTACGCCTGGTTACCACCAGCAAGACCCCTCCCAGCGTGATGGCACTAAGGGCGATGAACAGAGTTTGTTGGGGAGTCATTTGCACACTCGAAACCTCTGGCGATTAGCCGGTAGCCGTTGGCCACCACCGTCGGTCGAAGGGGCATGTCGAGGTGGTTGGCAAACAGCGGCTATTATAGCACGATTGGGTCAAAGCGACAACGACCGCCAATTTTCTCACATGTAACCAACTAACCAACCAACTAACTAACTAGCCAACTACCACTCCCGCGCCACATTCCACTCCGGCTTCTTCTTCCAATCCGCCATCAGTTCCGCCGGGTCGAAAGTATCCTCGCTTAGTTCGATCCCCATCACCCGCCCCAGGCGCAGCGAGACGACGCTCTCGTGCTCGTAGGAGTAGGCCCACGCGTAGTCGTTGGCCCGCGTCGTCGCTGTCTTACCCGGCTTGACGTCCAGGGGGGCGACCAGGTAGGTCTCCATCGGCCCCGCCGGATCGGGCCGGTAGCGCAAGTAACACTTACGCCTGCCGCGGATGGCCTTCTTCATCCGCTCCACCACCCGATTGACGTTCAGTTCGACCGCTATCGCCCGCGCTGTTTCCACTTGTGCCGGACTCTCGGCCTGTAGAATCTGCGCTCGCGCTGCCTCTGCCACCTCCTGGTCCTCCAGGGCACCGACCTCCTCCAGCGCGTGGGCTTTGGCTTCGCTCAGCGTCGCCTCCACGCCGCCGGGGGAGACCCGCAGCGCGGTCAGCCGGTCAACACCCAGCAGGAGCAACAGCCCCGCCATCCCCGCGATGATGACCCACACGCGGCCGCTGCTCAGGTCTTGTTCCCCCAGACCCGCCGTCGCCTTGAAGAGCACGAAGGCGAAGGCCAGAAAGACCAAGAACTTGAGCGCCACTTTCGGCAGCCAGGCGTACAGCGGTTGCTCCTTCTGATCTGGCTGATCTGGTCTCTCGTTGGACATTGGTTCACCTCCTTTGATTCCAAAGACCTCCGAGGTCTCCTTGATGCGCCCGTCAAACGATGGTCTCTGAGCCATCCTTTTTGCCGCGACGTACCCGAAACCGAAGCCCAAACCTCGGAGGCCTGAACGCTTGCTATGATTATTATACTCATCTCCGCGCAGCGCGCAATTCTGGCGACAATCCACCGCCCGCTGGAGATGTCTGGCGGCGAGCAACAGCGAGTGGCGGTGGCGCGCGGGACGGGCGGGTGGTGCGGGAGGAGCGGCGAGGCTGAATTCCCCGGACGTGCGTGGTCGGCGTGCGTGCGTCGTGCCTGCGTGTTGCCTCCTTGGGCCGCTGGTGTTATAATCCGCCCGGTATGCGCAAGTCTCTCGCCATCTGCATTCTACTTGTTCTGCTCGTCGCTTGCCGCCCGGCCGAGGGGGCGGCGGGGGCGGCTGGCGTCGCCATCCAGAACGTCGGTTCCGACACGATCGTCAACCTGGCGCTGGCCTGGGCGGAAACGTACCAGGCGATGCACCCCGACGTGCGCATCGCCGTGACCGGGGGCGGCTCCGGCACCGGCATCGCCGGCCTGGTCAACGGCACGGTAGACATTGCCAACGGTTCCCGCCAGATGAAGCCGGAGGAAGTGGAGGCGGCCCAGGCCAACGGCATCACGCCGGTCGAGCACGTCATCGCCCGCGACGCCATCGCCGTCGTCGTGCATCCCTCTAACCCGGTGGATCGTCTCACGCTCCAGCAACTCTCGGACATCTTCAGTGGCCGTATCACGGATTGGTCAGAGGTGGGTGGGGAGAACCGCCCCATCGTGCTGCTCTCCCGCGAATCGAACTCCGGCACGCACGTATACTTCCTGGAACAGGTGGTGCGGCTGGGAGACAAACACGGTACGACGCTTTTCTCGCCCGACACGTTGCTGATGCCGTCGTCGGAGGGGATCAGCGCCGAGGTGCGCCAGAACCCCAACGGTATCGGCTACGACGGGCTGGGCTACGTGACGCCTGACCAGAAGACCATCGCCGTCGCCACTGGCCCTGGGGAGCCATTCGTGTTGCCAAGCATTGAGACGGTCAACAGCGGGTCCTATCCCATCGCCCGCGATCTCTACATGTACACCGCCGGGGAACCGCAGGGGACTATCGCCGAGTACCTGGCCTGGATTCGCTCATCGGAGGGGCAGGTGATTGTGGGGGAACTGGGGTTTGTGCCGCTATCGTCGATAGATTGGTAGGTTGGGAAGATGAAACGCACCTCCCTTTCTGAATACCTCATCGAGCGGTTCATCCGCGTGACCGGCGTCTCGGTCATCCTCTTCCTGGCACTCATCTTCCTGTTCCTGCTGCGTGAGGGTGGCGCGATGTTCTTTGAGGTGCCACTGCGCGATCTGCTTCGGACTCGCTGGTATCCCAATGAAGGATACTTTGGTCTCCTGCCGCTGGTGATGGGGTCACTCTTGGTGACGGTCGGCGCGGCGATCATCAGCCTGCCGTTGGGCCTGCTGACGGCGGTCTTCGTCGCTGAGGTTGCGCCCCGCTGGGTGCGGGAAATCCTCAAGCCCTTCATCGAGGTGCTGGCCGGCATCCCCTCTGTGGTGCTGGGCTTCCTGGGGATGCTGGTTGTCTCACCGTTGATCCGCGAACATCTGGGCGCGCCGACTGGCCTGACCGCGCTGTCTGGCTCGCTGATGCTGGGCTACATGGCGCTGCCGACCATCATCAGCGTGGCCGAGGACGCACTGGATGCCGTGCCCAAGTCCTACCGTGACGCAGCGCTGGCGTTGGGGGCCACCCGCTGGCAGACCATCTGGCGGGTGACGGTGCCTGCGGCCCGCTCCGGCATCCTCACGGCGATGATGCTGGGGGTGGGGCGGGCCATCGGCGAGACGATGGCGGTGATGATGGTCACGGGTAACGCAGCGCGTTTGCCGCTCACGCTTAACTCATTCCTGATGCCGGTGCGCACGATGACGGCGACCATCGCTGCCGAGATGGGCGAGGTGGCCCAGGGGAGTCCCCATTATCACATCCTGTTCGCCATTGGCCTGGTACTGTTCGTCATCACCTTCATCGTCAATCTGGCTGCCTCGTGGACGCTTTTCCAGCAGGGGAAGCGGTATGGACGGTTGCTTTCGTAATAGCGAATTGCGAATAGCGGATTGCGAATAGCGAATCGGGAGGGAGAGATGAATTACAAGGCGTGGGAGGCGGAGGTGTCGCCGGAGATCAAGTCGGGGCCGGTGTACAAGTTCTATGCTTATCCCAAAGCGCTATTTTTGTACGGCCTCGTGTGGGCCGACTGTGACTACTGGCAGAAAAACCGGCGGGGCTGGGCGATCGTTGAACAGATTATCCGCAGTGCCGGTTCCATCAGTGCCAATATTGAGGAAGGCTTTGGTCGTGGTTTCGGGCGGGACTACGCCCGCTTCCTCAAGATCGCCGTGGGGTCGGCACGCGAAACCCAGGGCTGGTACTGGCGGGGGCGGAAGTTGCTGCCACCGGAAGTCTACCCGCACCGCATAGCCTTGCTGGACGAGATCATCGCGCTCCTGGTCACTGAAATCGGGCGTCAGATTCGCAAAGCCCGTCGCTGACTCGTCATTCGCCATTCGTTCATTCGCCATTCGTCCATTCGCCTATGTCCAGACAACTGCGTCAACAACTCGGTTTTGCACTCCTGAGTCTCGCTACTATCGCGGTAGTGCTACCCATCCTGTTCGTCGTGATCTACATCGTCGTGCAGGGTATGCCCGCTATCTCGTGGGAGTTCGTCGCGGCGATGCCCCGCGATGGGATGCGCGCCGGTGGCGTCTGGCCGGCCATCGTCGGCACGGGACTCCTGACGCTGGGGACCGCCGTCTTCGCTGTGCCCGTGGGCGTGGCGGTCGCGATCTATCTGGCGGAGTACGCCCGCGACACGCTGATCACGCGCCTCATCCGGCTGGCGATCATCAACCTGGCGGGGGTGCCATCGGTCGTCTACGGCCTTTTCGGCCTGGGGCTGTTCGTCATCTTCCTCCAGTTCGGCACCTCCATCCTGGCCGGATCGCTGACGCTGGCGATTATGACGTTGCCGGTGATCATCAGCACGTCTGAGGAAGCGTTGCGGGCTGTGCCCCAGTCCTTTCGTATCGTCAGCCTCTCGTTAGGGGGCACGCAATGGCAGACCGTCCGGCGCGTCGTGTTGCCCCAGGCGCTGCCGGGTATCCTCACCGGCGTGATCCTGGGGCTGGAGCGGGCTGCGGGTGAGACCGCGCCGATCCTCTTCACCGTCGCAGCCTTCTTCCTGCCGCGTCTGCCTCGCTCGATCTTCGACCAGACGATGGCGCTGCCTTATCATCTGTTTGTCATCAGCACCCAGGTGCCGGGGATGCCGATACGTATCCAGTACGGTACGGTGTTGGTGCTCCTCGTCTTCGTGCTTTCGATGAACGTCCTGGCGGCGATAGTGCGCAGCCGCTTCCACGCCAAACGGCAGTGGTGAGGTGAATGGCGAATAATGGCAAAGACACCTAAGTTCTTATTGGATAGAGTCTCCTATACCTACGAGGATGGCGTCCAGGCGTTGTGTGACGTTACCTTGCGTATCTATCCCAACCAGATCGCGGCCATCTTCGGGCCGGCGGGCGGGGGTAAGTCTACATTGCTGCGGCTTCTGAACCGGCTCAACGATCTGATGCCGGGGCGACGTCTGGAGGGACGTGTGCTGCTCGACGGGGAGGACATCTATGTGTCAGGAGTGGATGTACACGCGCTGCGTCGCCGCGTGGGGATGGTCTTCGCCACCCCGGTCCCGTTGCCGATGAGCATCCGGCAAAACCTGACCTATGGGCCAAAATTGGCGGGCGTGCGCCATCGTGCCCGGCTGGACGAATTGATCGAGCGTTGCCTGCGGGCAGCGGCGTTGTGGGACGAGGTGCAGGACCGGCTGGACGAACCGGCCGGCGCGCTTTCGGGTGGGCAGCAGCAACGGCTATGCCTGGCCCGCACGCTGGCGCTGGAACCGGAGGTGATCCTGCTCGACGAGCCGACCTCGGGGCTGGATCCCATCTCAACGGCCAAGGTCGAAGCCAGTCTGCAGGAACTGAAGCAGCGCTACACGATAGTCGTCGTGCCTCACAGCGTACAGCAGGCTGCCCGCGTGGCCGATCACGCGGTCTTTATGCTGCAGGGGGAACTGATCGAGGAAGGGCCGGGTGGGCAACTGTTCACCAAGCCCCACGACCGGCGTACCGAGGACTACATCACCGGTCGTTTTGGGTGATCGTGGAGCCAATTGACCTCCTTCCACGACCGTGCTATACTGGGTGCAGTGGACATTGAGAAGTGGCGATTAGTTGGGTAGATGATGGCTGAAGTAGCGAAATTCCTGGCCCCAGAGCAAGTGCACTATCTCGCGGAGATGGCGGAACGAGCGCGGACAGGTTTGAGCCGTTTCGTCGGCTACGAGGTGGACTACGAGACCACTGCTTTGCAACTCCTGGATGAGTGGATTGACCGCCATCTGCGGCAGTTCCCCAATCCCTCGCAGGGGATGTGCTTGCTGTGGATCAGTTTCCTGGGCGAGATGTTCCATCGTCGCCACAGGGGTGAGTGGATCTTCCAGGAGCGAGACAAAGGCAAGGGATTGGCCGTGCTCTGTCCTACGGAGGGCGGCGGTCTGTACACGGTGGACGTTTCCGGCCAGGTTAACCGCCGCATTGCCCACGGCATATCTGCCTCGTTGGCCTATTTTTATACCATCACCTGCATCAAGTTGAAGGCAGAGTGATAGTGGGAAATTGTAGGTAAAGCAGGTGTCAATGGTGGGCGCGAGCCCGACCATTGGCACCTATTGTTATGGGATCGGGAAGCAGGACTGGCGTCGCTACGCCGTGCGACGCAAACGACGCACCACGACCAACAGGAACAACAGTCCCACGGCCAGGACACTAGCCCCCAGAGCACCGATGCCTGTTTCAGGGGGGCTTGCGCTGCCTGTCGTCAACGTGGCCGTCGGACGGCGAGTGGCCGTTGGTTCGGCTGTCGCTGGCGTAGGGGAGGACGTGGCAGGCGGCGGCACCGGCGTTGGGGTACGCGTGGGAGTCAGGGTGGGAGTATCGGTCGGGGCCGGGGTAAGTGTGGCCGCAGGCTGGGCATCCGCCGTCGCCGTCTCGGCCACCGCTACCGCTACCGCTGTGTTGGTGGTCTGGATGGTCTGATTCTGTGTCTGAATGCGGTCTTGCACCCAGCGATTGCCGATCAAAGCCCAGACGACGAAGGCACAGATACCCAGCGCGAGTATGCCACCCAGTGCCGCTACGAGAATGATGAAGGTGCGGTTTGGTCTTTCCTCTTCTTCTGCGAGGAATTCTTCTGCGATGAATTCGTTTTCTTCCATTTCTGCCTCCTCGAGTCCGCCCCTTGTCCAGGCTCACGCCCGCTGTGCCGGGCTGGCCAACGTAGTGGGACAGGCTTTCTGGCCTGTCAGGGTGGCAGACTGAAAGTCTGCCCCACTTTTCTAGCGCAGAATCTCCAAGTTCGCCAGGGGGACGAAGGTTGGTGTCCCCTGCCCCAGGTCTACTTCTGCACCGCGCACCCGCGCCCCCGTCTCTATGCGGCGGGCGTGGGCAGGGAGCGCTCTCACCGTGCCCACTGCGCCCATATAGGGCGCTCGTACCACCCGCACCTGCGTCCCCACTGTCAGCGGCGTGCCAGGCTGTATCTTGGCCGGTGGCAGTGTCTCGGCTGGCAGGGGGATGACGATTTCGGGGCGTACTATGCCCCAGCGTGGCTGAACCCGTCCACTGATCGCGGCCTCCCGGCCGTCATTGGTCGCGAGCAATTGGAAGATCGGTGTTGACATCGGTGCTGTGCCTATACCCTCGGTGACGACGATCGGGAAAGGCAGTTCCTCTACCAGCGGGAACAACTCTGGTGGCAACCCGCCGGTCACGATCCCTCGCACCTGAAGTTCCTGAGCCCGCTCGATTGTAGTCTCATCCAGACTCGCGCCGCCGATGAGGATCGTCCCGTGGCAGGAGGGGTCAATGGCTTTGGCTCGTAGCGGCTTATCAGGGCTTTTCACTATGCGCTTGAGCACGCCCAAACTTTCACCACCTGCTCCCCACACTCCCTGGACTACAGCGCCTACTGTCTCGACGACCACACCGTAGCGCTCTAGCACGTTGCTCACCGTGCCGCAGATGTAGGCACGCAGTTCGAACAGGGCGGGCTGCGCCTCGATCAGTATACGCCCTCCACCGCTGGCTGTCAGCACGCCAGCGATGGGCGATTTGACGGAGCGACCGAGCAGGCCTCGCCGCGCGGCTATTACCTGACCTTGCTGCACCTCATCACCCAGATTGACGCGCATGTAACGTTTAACCTGGGGAGCGGTGATGCCTAGTAAACGCGCTACCGGCAGAATACGGAAATCACTGGGCAGGTTGGCACACGCTACGACCTGCGTTGGCTCGACTCGCTCGCCAGCACGGACCAGCACCTCGCCCGGCACGGGCAGTACCCGCTCGCGGCGTACGTTGGTTAAAGGAGTGACCTGAGTATCAAAGGGATAGTACATTTGAATGACCAATGACCGATGACCAATGAACAAATTCGCAATCCGTTATTCGTTTATCCTCCCGCATCCCACAGCCATTGTCGCATCCGTGCCTGACGCTGCTTCGGATCACTCGGGAGGCGCAATGGACGCCCGCGGGCATCAATTATCAGCCCGGCTAGCCCACCGCTCACGCGCCGTTTGCCGCCTTTCCCTGGTCCGCCGAGACCCACATCGAAGCGGCGCAGTGGCCGCAATTCCAACACGGCTTGCTGCCCCGGCATAAGGGGCAGTATCTCCAGGTCGCCGTAGCGCACCTCGACGCTGAACTTGCTGCCGTCGTCGTAAGCCACCTGCACCTTAAGAATTGTATCGCCATGACGCGCGTGTCCGACTGGCGCGACCACCGTCGCCAGATTGACGAAGCCCCCGCTATCCAGCGCCTCCACTGCAGCCAGTGGCTTGACCGCCGCTACGTTCCCCAATGCCGGTGCCAATCCGTGCGCATCCAATACCAGCGTGCTGACTCCGATGGGCTCCAATCCGTCTAGCACGATCAAGGCCGCCTGACCGGGGCGTGGAGCATGTGCCAGCACCCCACCGCTGATGACAATTGTGTCGCACAGCGGCAGGAGGTGGGAATAGGACTGTGCAACGCCGGGCTTCCAGCCTGGACGAGCCACTTGCAGCGTCCTGCAGATTGCCTCGCGTGCCAGTGCCTGTTCTAGCCACAACTCGCGTGACTCCTGCGGGATGCTGACCGGGTGCATCTCCTTGTTGATGAGCAATCCACGCACCTCGTCGCCACTCATCGGTTCAGGCAGCCAGCGGGTAATGGTGTCGGCACCTTGCTTTTGCAGCAGTTGTTCCCCACCGAAAGCGATGCCCAGATCGCCGCGCACTGTCAGGGAAAGTCGTCCATCAAAGGCGGCGGCCACCGTCGTGTTGGCGGCACCCACGTCCACGCCCAGCACGCCTTTCGATGGATCGCCTAGATGCCAGAGGTACTGCACCAGCCGGCCAAAAGCACGGGCGGTGGGCGTGAGCGGCACCGGGCTCCAGCCGCTCACGACGTCAATGCCGGGCAGTTGCCCCATTTTATCCTGCGTGTAAAGCGCGTCCAGTTCTGTCTGGGCGCTGAGCAGGTTTTCCTCCGTCAGTGTAGGACGCACGTTGTCGGCGACGTGCAATTCGGCCCGCTCACCCACGATGTCCACCACTTGCCGGCGCAGCCGGGAGTTGCCCGCGTATAGCAGACGGGGGCGCAGTTCCGGTTCCATCAGCGAGCAGGCCAGGGCCGCCGCCTCCACCAGTTCGAGCACGGGGGTTACCGCGCCACCCTCTATGCCCCCGGCGATGCAGATCACGTCGGGCGCGGCGTCGCGGATCGTGCACACGCGCTGCTCGTCGCTCAAACCTTCACCTCGACCATCGCCAGCCAGGATTGCCTTGACCAGCGAGTAGGTGCCGGCTGTTGCCCGCTCGGCGCTGGCGACGCTCAGATCACGCACCAAGCCGCCCAGCACGACTTGTAGCGGCTGGCTGGCGCTGATGGTTGCGGCGAACACGTCCACACCTTGACGGTCCAACTCGGGGGAGATCAGATCGCCGCTGGCGTCGAAGAAACGCCGGCCCGTGACTTCGGAAATCTGCTCGACGGCATGACGGATGCCGGCCGCCACGTCGGACCAGGGATACTCCACTGTGCTGGGAGCCTCACCCTGCGCTACGAAGCGGTATTGTCCGGCCGCCTGATCGAGCAACACGGCTTTGGTCATCACCGTGCCGCAATCGGCCAATAGAATCGAGCCAATGTGTTGCTCTGTTACCATCGTTGTGTCTCTCGCTAACCGCCTAACACGCGGAAGTATACTTCAACAAGGGTGTCAATAAGGTATTGCATACGGCCAATGAAAATCGAGAGGGAGGCTGTCAATGCCCCGGTGAAGGCGACGCCGAAAGCGAAAATCAAGAACATTCGTCCAATTTTTGTCATTAGTCCGACGATTTGTGCCCACACACCGGCCAAACCCCGCTGCTTGCGCGCGGTGAAGGTGAAGGCCATCAGCGTGCACACCGTGCCCAGGACGATTAACAAACCGTCCAGCGGGCCCAGGTGAAACGAGGCCCACGAAGCAGGACTCAAGGCACGACCGGTTGCCTCGACCTGCGGGACGATGGTACCCAATAGCGCGCCACTCAATGCCACCGCTGTCCCAACGCCGACGAGATAGGCAATGACAAAGTTACCTATGTAGGCTAGCCTTGGAATGCTCTTGAAGAAAAACAACCAGAGGCCCATCACCAGAGGGACCAACAAGATTGGGTTGCTTTGCAATTGGCCCAGGGCCGTCTTGAGTAAAACCTCGCGGAACACAACGCCGAAGGAGTAGCCCACCAGCGCGCCGACGAAGAGGTGTAGTGCCAGCCGGTAGAGAGGATTATCGCCCAATAGGTAACTGAAGATCAGGAGCGTCAGCACTGCTCCCAACACCAGGCCGGCAAAATCGAGCATCTCGGGTATCACTTTTTCCTCCCGCGCGCGCCGCCGAAGGCGTAGATGATTGCGCCGAGGACCATCAGGCCGGCAACGGCCGCGTGCCCCGCCGCCAGGGCGTTGATCCGCTGAGTAGCCCGCCCTCCCGATCCACGGTATGCCTCGTAGGTGGCTGCTCCACTCAATCCACTGATCGCTCCCTCAAGTTGTCCTGCGCTGGTGTCCAGGTACGGGTAGGCGGCCGGTGCCAGGGCTGTACTTATGCCTGCCACGACCGGGGGTGTATCGCCAAGCGCGCGTGTCTGCTCAATCCACCAGCGCAGTGGCCCAGGCTGAGCGGTCAGCACGAGAATCAATCCGTGGCGCGTATCACCGTTGGTTCCCCCTCCAAGGAGGATCTCACAATCGGTCAGCAGTTGCGAAACGCCTGTCGCGTCGCCTGGCCGATAATTCACCAGCGTGTATCGCTCCTCGGATGAGGCGATGTCACTTAGCAATCCTGCCGCCACTGCCAGCCCTTCAGGCCGCGTGCTGACGACGGAGATATGTGCTCCCTGGTCGAGCAGGTGCCGCAAGATTGGTTCCGCTACCAGGTTGAGCTCATCCGCCTCCGGCGGCCCATACTCGAAAGCGACGAGGACGGTGTCCCCTGCGCCTGTGCTCTGGACGGCGCTGTACAGATTCATCAAGTGCTGGGATTCTATTCTCCCATTTGCTGCCGGGGATGTGGTGGACTGTGTCAGGGTTGGAACGTTGAACCCCACCAGCGGTGATATCAGTATGCCCCCTACGGCTACGAGGAGCACGGCGGCCACCAGCCAACGCTGGATTCGTTCGCCAATGCTGATGCCTAGCCTGTGTACCTCCGGTTGCGGCATCTCGGCTGGCCGGGCTAGCAGGCTCTGGAGCAACTGTGCCCGGGCCAGGCTCATCTCACTGACCTCGGCCGGCAGCGTGCTCTCACGGACGTGAGGCACCTCAATGGTCGGAGCTGCTGGGAGGACACCGCGCAATCCTCGTAATGGTCCCTCGGTCTCTGCTGGCTGTTCCTCAGTGTCCGCCTCGGCTGCCTCCGGGCGCAGGGCCTCTAACCAGTCGGGAATCTCTGCGCGTGCCAGTTCCTCCTCAGCCGCTCCGATCCCAGGTTCGGACGGGAGGAGCAGTGTTACGCCTTCAAAAATGGGGACCGCCGGAGCGGAGGGAGGAGTAGGCTCCGCCTGGAATTCGGTCAGCCACTCTGGGGTCTCCGTGCTTTCCGCCTCCGTCGGAAGTTCCACCAGCGGGGGAACCGATGGGGCCGCCTCCGGTATGGCCTCTTCCTCTGGAGCGATCTCGCGCAGCCACTCTGGAACCTCGGCCACGGCGGGTGGGGGTGTACCTACGAAGGGTGGGGGGGGCGGCGGTGCGGCATCGGGGGCTGCTGCTTCCGATGGTGCTATTTCTTGCAGCCAGTCGGGGATCTCGGCTGGCGCGGGCATATCGGGGGCCGGTTCCTCCGGCGTGGGCTCAAGCACTGTTAGCGCGGCCTCAGGTGGTGCTGCCTCCGATGGTGCTATCTCCTGCAGCCAGTCGGGGATCTCAGCAGGTGCGGGTATGGGTATCTCGGGAGCCGGTTCCTCCGGAGCGGGCTCGATCACGGTTAGCGCGGCCTCAGGTAGTGCTGCTTCCGATGGTACTATCTCCTGCAGCCATTCGGGGATCTCACGTAGATGCAGTATCAATAGCAAAAGCAGCTCAATCAGAATTACTATGCCTGAAACACAAATTCATTGATGAGGAAGTCGTAGTGGA
>JAUWNP010000255.1 GCA_030612585.1 Anaerolineae bacterium | reverse complement strand
CAGGACAATCTGGGTCTCGCCGGTGACAATGGATTGACAGGCCAGGGTGATGGCTTTCATCCCACTGGCGCAGGCCTTGTTGATCGTGAACGCTGGCCGGTTCACGGGCACGCCGGCCCGGTAGCCGATCTGGCGGGCCAGGTTGGGGCCGTTCCCCGCCTGGCGGGCGTGGCCAAAGATGACCTCATCCACGTCGCCCGGAGCCAGCCCGGCCCGGTTCAGCGCCTCCTCGGCCACGATCCGGCCCAGTTCCACGGCCGGCACGTCTTTGAGTGCGCCCATAAACCTCCCAATGGGAGTGCGGACTGCCGAAGCGATAACCACGTCAGTCATTTTGCCTCCTTCTACCAAGAAACCAGGTTTTTCGGAAAAAACCCGGTTTCTGGTTAGCGATACAGACCTTGGGGGTCCAGTTCCTCCCGCAACAGGCTCAGTTCCTCGTCTGCCGGCGGTTCAGTCTCCCGCAGGTCCGGGGCCACCCTCAGTTCCCAGCCCACCTCGGCCTGCACCTCAGCCAGTTCCACGCCCGGATGCAGGCTGCTCAGTGCCATTTCCCCCGTCACCTCATCGAAGCGGAAGATGCACCTATCGGTGACCACCAACTGGGGGCCGCCTCCTGGCAGTCCCAGCGATACTCGCTCGCCGTTCCCTCCCAGGTGACCGGGACTGGTGAGGAAGTCCGGTCGCTCGACGAAGGCCCGTCGTCGCAGCCGCATAATCACAAAAACCCGTTGGGCGTTGATGGCGATCTCGCACGCGCCCCCGCTGCCCGGCAGACGTACTGTGGGATGTTGCCAATCGCCAATGACGGTGGTGTTCAGATTGCCAAAGCGGTCAATCTGCGCCCCGCCCAGGAAGGCCACTTCCACCAGCCCCCCTTGCAGGTATAAGCCAAAAAGATCGGCCATCGAGCAGACCGAGGTCGCCCCGCTGATGAGGGTGGGGTCGCCGATGGAGAGGGGCAACCGGGCCGGCCGAGCGTCATAGACGCCGCTTTCGTAGATCAACTCCAGGTCCGGCGCTACCGTCCGCCGCGCCAGGTTACAGGCGCTGTTGGGCAGACCCACGCCGACGAAGACAGTGCGCACACCTGCCAGCGCCCTCGCCGCCGCCACGATCATCATTTCGGAAGGAGTGCAGTTAGCCATCGGTTCTCCATTCAACCACAAAGGACTCTAAGGACACCAAGGAAACGCTCCGCCTTGTATGCACCTTTGTGTACTTGGTGT
Organism: Anaerolineae bacterium; assembly: GCA_030612585.1. Next base: position 4,593 of record JAUWNP010000255.1, on the reverse strand, counting down.
CCTTGGTGGTTCCTCTCTTGACCACAAAGGACACTAAGGACACCAAGGAAATGCTCCGCCTTGTATACACCTTTGTGTACTTGGTGTACTTGGTGGTTCTTCTCTTAACCACGAAGGACACAAAGGACACTAAGGAAATGCTCCGCCTTGTATGCACCTTTGTGTACTTGGTGTCCTTGGTGGTTCTTCTCTTGACCACGAAGGACTCTAAGGACACCAAGGAAATACTCCGTCCTGTATGCACCTTTGTGTACTTGGTGTCCTTGGTGGTTCCTCTCTTGACCACAAAGGGCACAAAGGACACGGTTTACATCACAATGCGACGGATGCCGTCTTTCAGGTGTGGCACGTTGAAATTGATGATAAAGCCCAATCTCAAGTCGGTCGCTTTGAGGTAAGACATCAATTGAGCTTGATGGACGGGGTGAATATCGCTCACCGCTTTTAGTTCAGCTATGACCAGTCCCCCGATCAACAAGTCAAGCCGCTGTCCTTCGATACGTAAATCCTTGTAGGGAACAAGTATAGCTTTCTGGCATTCAAACGGCACATGCCGCAGAACAAGCTCGTAACATAAGGCATCCTCGTAAACCCGCTCCAAGAATCCCGCTCCCAAGATCGTATGTACCTCGAAGGCAGCATCAAGTAGTGCCTTCCCGTAACGCTCTACCTCTTGCAGAATCGGTGCGTATTTTACCATGTTCCTCCTCCATTTTTGTGTTCTTTGGTTGCCTACACGCTCATTGCCTCTCAGAGCACCAAGATTTTATTCGATCCCCTTTGTGTCCTTCGTGTCCTTTGTGGTTACTTGTACATCTTGGACATTAGCACAGATGCTGGCGCTATTTGATCTTTGTGTCCTTCGTGTCCTTTGTGGTTACTTGTATGTGCCATAGTTCACCGGGTCGGCCCAGGCCTCCCCCGGCGCCAGCCGCTCCCACGTCTCCGGCCCCATCCTGGCGACATACTCTGCCCGGTCCCGCACGCCGTAGACCCACTCCTCCAGCCAGGCCTGCGTGGCCGCATCGTCCCGGCTGATTTTGTCCCAGCGGAGATAGAATTCGTTGTCCCGATCGTAGTACCCCTGGGTATACGAGGGGTGCGCGCCGTAGGGCTCAAGAACCACCGCGTCCACCACCAGGCCCGGGATGATGCAACGATTGGGATCGGAACGGATGATCGCTTCCTCCACGATCTCCTCAACGACGACGATGACGTGTCTGGCGGCAAAGGCGGCCTCCTTCTGCACCCCCAGCAGCCCCCACAGTTGGGTGTTCCCCTGCCGGTCGGCTCGCTGGGCATGGACGATGGTCACATCTGGATTGAGGGGCGGGACGACGGCGATGGAGCCATCCCCGCTTGTACTGAGCCCAGTCGAAGTATAGGGGCTTTCGACGAAGCGGATGCGCGGGTTGACCTTCGGCAGGTCGCTCCCCACGTAGGAGCGCAGGGGGAAGAAGGGCAAGCGGTAGGCCCCCGCCAGGTAACGGGCCACCATCCCGAAGTGGGAGTACTCCTCCAGTTCAATGGAGCGGGGGAAACCCTTCTCCACCGCCCGGCGGACGCAGTGCAAGGAACCAACGCCGGGGTTGCCCAGGTAAGAGAAGACCATTTTGCGGGCGCAACCGGCGGCGATCATCTGATCGTAGATCAGGTCGGGCGTCATGCGGCACAGGGTCAGGTCGCGGAGGCCCTGGCGGATGATCTCGTGTCCGGCGGCAAAGCAGATGCAGGCGGTGAAGCCCTCAATGGCCACCGTGTCGCCGTCGTGGACGTAGGCGGCGATGGCGTCGTGCATACGCATCAACTTATCGGCCATCCTTCGTATGTCCACCAGCACCAACTACTGACTGCTATGCACCACCTGCCCGTCGAAGACAGTCATCACCACCTGCGCCTGGGCGATCTCCATCGGTTCGACAGCGAAAATGTCGCGGTCGAGAACGATCAGGTCGGCCATCTTGCCGGGCGTGATGCTACCCAACTCTGCCTCTCGGCCACTGGCCAGAGCCGGGCCCATCGTGTAGCCCCACACCGCCTCGGCCACGGTCAGCCGCTGCCGGGGGTACCAGCCGCCCTGTGGCTCGCCGTCTCTCTGCTGGCGAGTGACAGCGGCGTGGATGCCGAACATCGGGTTGGGGTTGGCCACGGGACAATCGGAGCCCAAGGCCAGCGTGATCCCGGCCTCCAACATATCCCGGAAAGGATAGGCGAAGCATCCGCGCGGGCCGACCGACTTCTCGATCATCGGGATGTCGTCGGGGGCGTGGATGGGCTGTACCGAAGCCACCACGTCAAGCCGCCCCAGCCGCATCACGTCGTCGGGCCGAATCATCTGCACGTGTTCGATGCGATGGGGGACGCGAAACGCGAAACGTGAAACGTGACGCGTGAGGTTCTCGAAGAGGGTGATCAACTCTCGGTTGGCCCGGTCGCCGATGGCGTGGATCGCCACGGCCAACCCAGCCCGGTCAGCGCGACGCACGGCCTCGGCCAACTCTGCCATCGGGGTGAGAGGCATGCCACAGTCACCGGTATCCTCATAAGGCTCCAGCATCCAGGCCGTACGCGCGCCCTGGCCGCCGTCGGAAAAGAACTTGACGTGTCCCACGCGCAAATAGTCGCCCCCCATACCGGTGCGCAGACCCAGCCCGATGGCCTCGTCCAACCGCTCGCCGGGAACGAGCATCCACATCCGCAGGGCCAGGCTTCGACGTGAGCGCTCAGCCGAACGTTCGCCCGCCGCCTGCAACCGTTGATAGGCGCGAAAGGCCGGCGGCCCATCGGCCCCGCCCATGATGCGGAAGTCGTGGACGCCGGTCAGACCCAGGCGGTGCAGGACGGCGAACCCGTCACGCATAGCCTCGACCGTCTCCTCCTCGGTGGGTGAGGGGATGACGGCCCTCACCAGGTTGATAGCCAATTCGCGCAGGATACCGGTTGGCTGCCCCGATTCGTCCCGGCCAATGAGACCTTGGGGCGGGTCAGGTGTGTCCCCCGTGATACCCGCTTCCCGCAGCGCCCGCGAGTTGACCACGGCCAGGTGCAGGTCATTGCGCCACAGTATGACGGGGTGGTCAGGGGCTATGTCGTCCAGGTCGCCCCGGGTAGGCATGCGCGGTTCGGGCCAGCGGGTCTCGTTCCAGCCCTGGCCCAGCACCCAGTGACCGGGAGGTGTCTCGCTTACTCTTTGGGCCAGTCGCTCTCGCACGTCGGCGAGGGAGGTTGCCTCGGCCAAAGTCAGCCGGAGGCGACCGAGTGCCCAATCGTAGTAATGGAAATGCGCGTCGGTCAGGCCGGGCAGCACCCGGCACCCTTCCAGATCAATCATCTGTGCACCAGGCCTGGCCAGGGCGCGGATTTCCTCGTCGCTGCCCACAGCCCATACGCGGCCATCGCGGATGGCTACAGCCGTGGCCTGAGGGTAGGCTGGGTCCTGGGTGTGAAAATTACCGTTGACTAAAAATAGTTCGTTCATCACGCACACCTTTATACCAGGGTTCACCGCCGGTGTCAAGGGGAAAAGTTACTATTTCGCTACATTTCGCCGGTTTCCGGGTCTGCGGACTAGGTGGCTTGACATCATCGGTTTCTCCGCTATCATACAGTTGCGATGACGGAAGACGTGGGACTACGGCGGGCTGACCTCGCGCCCTACGCCGGCCGCTGGGTGGCGCTGGTGCACGGGCACGTGGTCGGAGTGGGATGGACAGCCGGCGAGGCACGCCGGGCCGCCCAGCGCAGCCGTCCCAAGGAGAAGCCACGAGTGATCTTCGTGCCAACCGTGGAGGTGACCGATGACAAAGACGACAAAGACAACAAAGATACGCCTGCCTGACTGGCCCTGGCAGGTCGTGCACCGGTTGGCCGGGGAACGCGGAGCGCGGGTGTGGCCGGTGGGGGGCGCGGTGCGGGACGCGCTGCTGGACCGGGCCGTACACGACTGGGACTTCGCCGTGAACCAGGACGCGATGGGCCTGGCGCGGGCCGTGGCCAATACACTGGGCGGGGCCTACTTCCCACTGGACGCGGAGCGGGATGCCGGCCGGGTCGTGCTGACGGCTGCGGACGGTGCCAGGCTGGAACTGGACTTCGCGGCCTTGCGAGGCGCTGACCTGGAGGCCGACCTGCTCGCGCGTGACTTCACCATCAACGCGTTGGCGCTGGACGAAACGGGCACGCTGGTGGATCCGACGGGCGGCCAGGCCGACCTGGAGGCCAGGCACATCCGCGCGACGAGCGAGTGGGTTTTCCGGGACGACCCGGTGCGACTGCTGCGCGCCGTGCGGATAGAGGCCGAACTGGGCTTCGAGATCGAGCCGCAGACGGCGGCCTGGGTCCACCGTGACGCGCCTCTGCTGACCACCCCGGCGGCAGAGCGAGTGCGGGATGAGTTTGCGCGTACACTGGCGACACAGAACGCAGTCCTTCACCTGCAGCGGCTCGACGAACTTGGCCTGCTGCCCCACGTGGTGCCGGAACTGGAACTGCTCAAGGGCGTCACCCAGTCGTCGCCGCACCGCTTCGACGTGTGGCAGCACACGCTGTTGATGGTGGACGCGCTGGAGGGCGTCGTCTCTGCCGTCACGGGGC
>JAUWNP010000182.1 GCA_030612585.1 Anaerolineae bacterium | reverse complement strand
GAATACCCAAAGGAATTGAAATCATGTCGCGTGACTTGAGACCCACAATGTTCAACATTGTATACCCTCCTGGTCTTTTCGCCAATTATACCATGCCCCCAGATGTGGGGGGTACCATGCGAACTACCAGAGAGCCAGATTTCTAATGCGAATTTAACTAGATATTCACTTTTCGTTGCGGGAGGTGTGCTATAGTAATATTACATTTCAGAGAAAAACATGTGGACTCAGAAACGTTTTGAGCGTTAGAAAAGGAGGTCTCTCGATGAGGGCTAAAGTCTATCTATGCACTCTTGTCGCTTTTGCGTTGGTAGTGTCGGGGGCCGTTCTCGTTACAGAGAATCTGGCTCACGCATCCAGTGGTCTGGCCTCCGTCGCAGCCGCGGTGTCGACCTGTGTAACCATCCAGCGGGGCGCTTTTGGCGAGGTGGCGGACGGTTATATCTGGGAAGCGTCGCCTGAAACCAGCAGCAACACTGCCTATCTTTATACCGGCTTAGCCGGCTCCGGCGAGAAGCGGTCGTTGTTTCGCTTTGGCCTTGACTTCCTGCCGGATGGCGCGGCCGTCGAATCGGCCACGTTCGGTATCGAGGAGATATCGCGAGGCTCCGGGGAAACGATTACTATCTATCGTATCACGGAACCATGGAGCGAGGGCGAACCAACGTGGAATAACTTTGCCAATAACTACGACGACACTGTCGAATGGAGCAGTCTTGTGGCTGCTGGCGGGCCTGATGCCCTGACCGCCACTGTCACCGGGTTGGTATCGGCCTGGGCTGGTGGTGAGGAGCCCAACTACGGTCTGCTGTTGATGAACTCAGATGGTCAAGCCATTGACCGGTACGCGAGCAGCGAGACCGGGGATGTCGCGAGCAGACCCTGGCTGGAAGTGTGTTACATTGTGAACAACGATCCGCTAGCAGTGGACGACGAGACGACTACCGACGAAGATATCCCGGTGGACATCAACGTGCTGGACAACGACTCCGACCCAGACGACGACATCCTCACCGTCAGCGACTACGACGACACCAGCGCCGAGGGCGGCATGGTGGACTGCACCAGTGCCGGACTGTGTACCTACACCCCGCCCACCGACTTCAACGGTGCTGACACCTTTGCCTACACCGCCAGCGACGGCTACGGTGGTACCGACACTGCCACCGTCACTGTGACTGTCAACCCGATAAACGACCCGCCGGTGGCCGTGGACGACTCCGCCACCACCGACGAGGACACCCCGGTGACCATCGTCGTGACCGCCAACGACACTGACGTGGATGGTACCATTGACCCGGCTACGGTGACGGTCCTGAGTGAACCGAGTGATGTCAGCGTGGACCCGGTCAGCGGTGACGTGACCTACAGCCCAGACGCCGACTACCACGGCACCTACAGTTTCACCTACACAGTGAGCGACAACGACGGGGCCACCTCGAACGTGGCCACAGTGACAGTGACAATTGCCGATGTCCAGGATCCGCCGGTGGCCGTGGACGACTCGGCCATCACCGACGAGGACATCCCTGTGGACATTGATGTGCTGGCCAACGACACCGATCCCGACGGCGACGATCTCATCGTCAGCGACTACGACTCCTCCAGCACGCGGGGTGGCACGGTGAACTGCACCAGCGCCGGACTGTGTACCTACACCCCGCCCGCCGGTTTCAACGGCGCCGACACCTTTGACTACACCGCCAGCGATGGCCACGGCGGCACCGATACCGCCACGGTCACCGTGACGGTCAACCCGACGAACGGTCCGCCAGTGGCCGTGGACGACTCCGCCACCACCGACGAGGGCACCCCTGTGGACATCAATGTCCTGGCCAACGACACCGATCCCGACGGTGACGACCTCATTATCAGTGACTACGACTCCTCCAGCACGCAGGGCGGCACGGCGGACTGCACCAGTGCCAGACTATGTACCTACACCCCGCCCGCCGGCTTCAACGGCGCCGACACCTTTACCTACACCGCCAGCGATGGCCGCGGCGGCACTGATACTGCCACCGTCACGGTGACAGTCGTCGCCCTGGCGCCGACGGGTTACAGACTTTATCTACCCGTCGTCATTGCAGAGCCAACGGTTTACAGAACCTACCTACCCATCATCGCTGGCCTCTATCATCCTGACCTGGTGGTGGATCATATCATCGCCACAAGCAATAGCGTGGAGATCATCATCAAGAACCAGGGCAATTTGGCGCTAGCGCCCGATTACCTGTCACCCTTCGCGCTCAGGGTGGACCTTTACGTCGCTCCCGACCCTGTTCCGACCGAGGTCAACCAGACGTGGGACGATGGACGCTGCACCCAGGGTGTTGTCTGGCTTGTAACAGGGGAGAGCCTGATGTTAGCACCGGGCGGCACGCTCACTCTGACCATTGGCGACGCACACTACCAGCCGTCCCTCAGCAACTTTCCCGGGTCACTCTCCGTAGGTACGCCGGTCTACGCCCAGGTTGATTCGGCTGGTCCCAATACCACCTACGGCGCGGTGCCCGAGAGTCACGAGGTTGTTACGGGCGGTATCTACAACAACATCACTGGCCCGGTGCTTTCGACGCCCGACGTCGCGGCCAGGTAGCAAGCGAGGGCGGCACTCCCTCCGCCCGTTTCATCTGGCTATTTGGCGTCGCTCGTGCCCGTAGCCACGTTGTCCGCCACTCAGCAAACAGCAAAAAACATAGCCCCGCCGCTCTTATGTGAGTGGCGGGGCTGTTCCGTATCGGAACTTTCCCAATTCTAGAGCCCACACTCGATCAGTTTGCGTACCGTGTTGGTCAACAACTCACATCCGTCCTGGCGCACGACGACGGTGTCTTCCAATTTAACCATCATCCCCTGGACGGGTGCGCTGACTTCGATCTCGACTGCCAGCACCATCCCTGCCTGCAGGTAGTGATCGTCGCGGGGCCAGAGCACGGGCGGTTCGTCCAGTTCTAGCCCGATGCCGTGACCGACGAAACCGGGCAAAACCAAACTTCCTGGGGCAAAGTGAGGCGCTGCCCCCTGGGTGACAATCGCTTCCGCTGCTGCATACAGGTCGGCGACGGCCATACCGGGGCGCAGGTTCCCAAGCACGGTGTCCTCCGCTGCACGGGCTACCGCGAAGAGTGCCCGCTGCGCATCTGTAGCCTGCCCCACGACGTAGGTGCGTGATTCATCGCCAGCGTAGCCCGCCCAGGTCGAGCCGATGTCCACGACCACCAGGTCGCCCGGTTGCAGTTCCCGGCGAGAGGCACCGTAGGGCGAGGCCAGACTCAACCCTGCACCGGTCACCACCAGCCCATGGCCGCCGCGCACGGCCAGGTTCTCCCCGCTCATCAGCAACACCCCGTCCCCACGCGCGCCGGGGTTACGCAGCGGCAGGTATCCCTCGTGGCCGTCCCGCCGCATTGCCGCCTCTACCTCGGCCGCCAGCGCCAGTTCGCTGACCCCTGGTGCGACGACCTGGGGGACGACGCGGTGGCCTGCGTCGGCCACGGCTGCCGCGCGGCGCATGGCGGCAATCTCCTCCTCGTCCTTGACGGCGCGCTGGGCCAGCACCAGTGGGGACACGTCGGCCAACTCCCAGGCGGGGAAGATCTCCGCCAACCGCCGATAGACCCGCGCTGGGACCACGTCCAGTTCAGTGCCCATCGCACCGCCAGTCAGCCCCAGTTCGACGGCGGCCTCGGCGACGCTGGCGAACCCGCTCATCGGCTCGACGTGGGCGACGGTGGCTTCCCGCCGGGCGTACTCGAGGCCACGCCGGATGAAGAGAGTCACACGTGGCTCGGTCTGAGATTGGCCAGAGCATGGAGCGACGAGGAGAACCGCCGGGCGCACAGTACCAGCGTAGTAGAGCACATCACGGGGATGGAGAAGCAGTGCTGCGTCCATCCCCGCCTTGGCCATACGAGCACAGAGTCCGGTCAGTCGCTGGTTTATTCTTTCCATTCACCCACCGGCAATGAGGTGGATCACCCGCACGTCTGCACCGTCGGGTATGGTGCGGGTGTGGTATTCCTCGCGGGGGATCACCTCCCCGTTGATGGAGACGATGATGTGGGCAAAGGTGTAGCGGAACCGCGCCAGCAGAGCGGAGATAGTCAGCTCTTTCTCCCACTCGACCTCGTCGCGGTTGTTGACGAGGATCACGCCCTTCCCTCGCTTATCCATGGAAGTGTGCTACTGGTATGGCTTCACCACGGCCACGACCTCGGGAAAGTCAATCCCCAGTTGCTTCAGCGTCTCGATCTTAGGAACCGCGTCTCTGGTCCAGCCGCGCCGCTTGTATACGGCGTCCTTCAGTTTCTCGTACTGTTCCTCCCGGTGCTTCCGCAGCGCGGCCATTTTTTCCTCGGTGGTCATCTCCTCCGGATCCAACTCCAGAAGTTCCCGCAACTGTTTGTCGTACCGCTCGGCCCGCGATTCGTATTCCTCGGCGGTCACCGGCCCCACGGAGCGATAGGGGATGTCGTCGTGATCCCGCCGCCCGTAGCCTAGCCGGATGTTGAAGACTCGCTGGAAGTTGTAGACTGTCTCGGACATAACGATGATGTCCTCTTTGGTGACCTCCCGCCCGGTGACGCCGGAGAAGATGTCCATGTAGTTCTGGACGTGCTCGGGGACCTTGGCTGGCTCGTCGGTTTGTGCGTTGCCGGGGGGAGTGATGTCGTTCCAGGGGAGTTTGCAGAAACCGCACAGGCCGAACCAGGTGCGCCACATCGGGAAGTAGTGCAGCGCCTCCGCTTTGTCCTCGAAGGTCGGCAGGAGGTTGCTCACCATATCCATAAAGATGAGCCAGGCCTCGTCGTGCTGGGGTCCCTTGTTGGTCAGGCCGTAGCCGCCCTGCTGGGCCAGGGACTCCTTGGTAACGTACTCGGAGTACTCTAATCCCTTGGCCTCCATGCCGATGTCCTGCAGGAACTGGGGATCGGCCCCGTATTCTTCGGCAAAGAATGACTTCATGCGGCGGATGCCCTGCCCGGCGATCTTGCCGAACCCCTCGCCGCGGGCCATCTGGTGCAGGAGTTCGATGGCCGCCTCATCGTTGCCGAAGTGGAGTTCCAGCCCGCCGGTCTTTTCCTTATCCAGGACGCCAGCCTCGTAACATTCCATAACGAAGGCGGTGAGGGTGCCGAAGGAGATGGTGTCTACGCCGTAAGTGTCGCAGTAGAAGTTGATTTCCAGTACGTAGTCGGGGATGAAGATGCCGCAGTTGGAACCTACTCCCGCGATGGTCTCGTACTCGGGGCCATCCACGATGACCTTCTGTCCCTTGTAGGGGCCGGTGCGCACGGTGTAGCCGTCCACGGCATGGGCACAGGCGAGGGTGCAGCCGTACCAGCAGCCGTCGGGCATCCCCTGGGTGAACCGCCTTTCCCACACATCCCCGTTGATCTTGGGCGTGTCTGGGTGAGAGCCGTATCTATAGTTGTGGACGGGCAGCAGGTCGTAGTCGTCCATAATCTGGACCAGGTAGGGGGTGCCCCGGCGACGCATGCGGCACTGCTGGTCGTCGTAGTCGTGGATCTCCTTGTGCATCTTAGCACCGACGCGGGCGATGCGTGCCTGGTCGGCCGGATGGTTGGAATCGCCCCGCACGGGGCCGCTACGTACGACCAGCGCCTTGACCTGTTTGTCGCGGAAGACGGTGCCGATGCCGCCCCGGCCGGCCTGCTTGAAGCGCGGGGCCTTCCGCTTGCGGTCGTAGAGGCTGAAATTCAGGCAGCCGATCCGGGTGTGATCGGCCCCGGTCCCGGCGGAGACCGACGCCATGAAGTAGCGGTCCTGTTCCTTCTCCGCCAGTTGCTCGATGAGCCAGTGGCCGATCAAGTGGGTGTCCACCGGCGCGTCAGGTGCTTCTTCAATCGTGATGCGTCCACTGGGGCCGTCAATCACGACGATGATGTCCTTCTCTGCCTTCCCCTGAATCTCAATCCCGTCCCACCCGGCGAACTTGAGCAGTGGCCCGAAGTGGCCGCCGACGTTGCTATCTACCACGACATTGGTGAGGGGGGAGATCGAGGCTACCAGCGACTTGCCGGCGCCGGGGTACTGGGTGATGCCGCCGCAAGGGCCGGACGAGATGACGATCTCGTTTTCCGGGTCGTCCCACTTTGTGTCGTCGTTGACCCCGTGCCACAGGAGCCACAGGTCGAACCCCCGGCCACCGATGAACTTCTCCTTCATCACGTCGGTAACTGGCTTGGCGGCAATCGTGTTGTTGGACAGATTGACGTACAGGGTCTGGCCCGTGTAGCCGCGCTCCACGGGCGCAGGTTCGTAGGTGTACTCGGCCAGCACACGACGAGTTGCTTGTACTTTCTCAGACATAGTCTCCCTTCCTTTTGTCATTTGCTCATTTGTCCATTTGTCATTTGTTCATTGATCGTCAGCGCCTCGGCAGGGCATTCCTCCACGCACTTCCCGCAGACGATGCACTTGAAGGGTTCGGTCTGGTCGGGGTGGTAGAACATCGCCCCGTAGGGACAGAAGCCGACGCACGACAGGCAGCCCACACACAGTTTCTTCCGCAGGCGGACGATGCCCTTCCGGTCCTTGGAGAGGGCCCCGGTGGGGCAGACGGTGATGCACTCGCCGCACTGGTTGCAGAAGACGGCGCTGAGGTTACCATCTCCATCATCGTGGATGCGGATGCTAGACTTTTCCGTGTCGGTGACCTTGAACCAGGTCTCGGAGCAGACCTCCTCACAGATGTAACAGCCGACGCAAGCGTCGGGATCGTAGGATAGGATTTTCATAGTGCTCTCTCCTCCCAATGTAGTGGTAAGTGGCAGCCATTACTGCGGGTCGTTATTGTATCACATCTGGGCGGGAAAGCCAAAATCCAGGGGAGCACTCGTGCGTCTGTCTGTCTCACCCCCTTCCGGCCCCGTTTGCACACTCTGGCCGGTTCGTGGTAGAATGTACTCGCACAGGCTCACCGGTGCATTGCTACCTGGGAGGCGACCCCCGTGGAGGCGCCCATCTCTCTGCCACACAAGCGGCTTGAGGTCGCTCTGGCCGAGGGGTGGTCTGACGAAACGCACGAGACCTACGAGCGGGCGCTGGAAACCTCCCGCCCAGACAGCAACTCAGGCGACAACGACCGGCTCATCGCGAGATGTGGGCGCGTGTAGACGCACTTGGGGGCTGAGAGATGTTCCGTGGAGGGATGAGTGAGCACGAAAGATATTACCATCGCACCGCTCCAGACGATGGAGCAGTACCAGACGTGCGAGCGGCTGCAACAGACTATTTGGCGCTCTGATCCGGTCGAGGCGATCCCTGCTCATCTGCTCATCACTGCCCAGCGGCACGGTGGGTTGGTGCTGGGCGTTTTCGACGGGACGGGGGAGATGATCGGCTGCCTGTTTGGTTTCGCCGGGCGCGTCGCGCTCGACAATCCTGCCGCTGTCGGCGGCCCCATCTGGCAGCACTGCTCCCACTTCATGGGCGTCGTGCCGGAGTGGCGGGGCTGTGGCGTAGGCTACCGGCTGAAACTGGCGCAGAGGGAGTGGGCGCTGAGCCAGGGGATCCAGTTGGTCACCTGGACCTACGACCCGCTGGAGACCGCCAACGGCGTGCTCAACCTGGGGAAACTGGGCGCTGTCTGCCGCTGCTACCTGCGCAATTTGTACGGCGAGATAGCCGATGAACTCAACTCTGGCCTCCCCTCCGACCGCTTCGAGGTGACCTGGTGGGTGGGTGGCGCGTGGGTGCGGGAGCGGGTCAAGCGAGGTTGGCAACGGCCGCGCCTGGATGACCTGCTCCGGGACAGTGCCGTTATCCTCAACCCCGGTCGGCCATGCGCCGGCGGCTGGCTTGAGCCCGGCGAGGTGCGAGAGCCGGAGGGCGAGCGACTGCTGGTCGAGATCCCGGCCCGTATGCAGGCGCTCAAAGCGGCCGATATGGGCCTGGCGCTGGCCTGGCGGCTGAGTGTGCGGGCGGCGTGTGAGACTGCCTTCGCCGCTGGCTACACCGCCTGCGACGTGGTCCGGGCGGAGGTGGATGGGCTGCCACGAGTGTATTACCTGCTGAAACGTGAAACGTGACTTCACGCATCACGCATCACGTTTCAAGTCTATTGGAGGTTCCCGTGCACATCGAACGTATTGAACTGCGCTACATCCAACTGCCACTCAAGCATCACTTCGAGACCAGTTTCGGTCGCTCCTTCCGGCGCGATACTATCGTCGTCCGCGTCTGGGCCGACGGTGTGGAGGGCTGGGGCGAGTCGCCTGTGGAAGACGGCCCTTGGTACTCGCCCGAGACGGTGGAGACCGCCTGGCACGTCCAGCGTGATTTTCTGATCCCGATGCTACTGGGCCAGGAGATCGGGACAGCGGCCCAGGTCTTCGACCGGCTGGCCCTCGTGCGTGGCCATCGGATGGCCAAGACCGGCCTGGAGGAGGCGATGTGGGACATCGAAGCGCGGCAGAAGGGTCTCTCGGTCGCGCAACTCCTGGGCGGCACCTGCGAGCGTATCAAGAGCGGCGTCAGTATCGGCATCCAGGACACGCTGGAGGAACTGCTGGAGCGGGTGGCCGGCTACGTGGAGCGGGGCTACCGGCGCATCAAGATCAAGATCAAGCCAGGGTGGGACGTCGAGGCTGCGCGGGCGGTGCGCCGGGCTTTTCCCAAGATGCCGCTGATGGTGGACGCCAATTCCGCCTACCGACTGGCCGACGCCAGCCACCTGGCCGCGCTGGACGAGTTCGACCTGATGATGATCGAGCAGCCGCTGGCCCACGACGACATCTACGAGCACAGTCTGCTCCAGCGCCAACTGCGCACACCGCTGTGTCTGGACGAATCCATCCACACGCCGGCCCACGCCCGGGCGGCACTGGAACTGGGCAGTTGCCGCATCATCAACATCAAGCCGGGGCGCGTGGGCGGGCTGACGCAAGCCCGCCGCATCCACGACCTGTGCCTGGAACGAGGCGTGCCGGTCTGGTGCGGGGGGCTGCTGGAGGTGGGGATCGGGCGGGCGCACAACGTCGCCATCGCCAGCCTGCCGGGCTATACGCTGCCGGGCGACGTCTCCGCCAGCGA
>JAUWNP010000290.1 GCA_030612585.1 Anaerolineae bacterium | reverse complement strand
CTCCAGCCCCTTCGTCTCCCGCATCACCGCCGACGGCCTGGCCCGCATCGGCCAGCCCGCCGTCCCGGCCCTAGTCGCCGCGCTGCAGGAGGGAGAGGTACCAGCCCGGGCAGGTGCGGCCCGCGCGCTGAGTATCATCCAGCCCGAAGATGCCATCCCCGCCCTCTGCGCCGCGCTCGACGACTCCAGCGCCATCGTGACTTACTACGCGGAAGAGGCGTTGGAGCGAATGGGGGTGGGGCTGGTGCTCATTCAGCCATAGCACCGGTTGACCTTCGCGCCAAATTGCACTATACTGAGGCCATGCCAGAAGGATAAGAGCGCCTCGTCTCTTTCCGGGAGTCCGAGGCGATGACCGGGACCGTGGGCACGCCCTGGTATCCCCAAGTGTACCACGAGGGGCCGTCCCACGCAGGGGGCGGCCTTCTGCGTACAGGATCGCGGCAGAAGATCTGTCCTGGTGGAAAGGTGGGTAGTACAATGACTGAATCCAAGCGCCTCGGCAAATGCGAGATCATCGAAGAGATTGGCCGTGGCGGTCAGCACGTCGGGAGGAGAAGAAGATGATACTCATTCCCAAAGAACTACTGGAGCAATTTGAACGGGGCAACGCGCTGTTATTCATCGGTGAGCGCATCACCCGTGATGCGGAGGGACAAGCGGTCATAGACCGTTTGGTGGCCCAGTTGGCTGCCCGGTGTAACGTGACCGATGAAGGTGAACTCTCTTTCCCTGAAGTGGCTCAGTCTTATGAGGACGAAAAAGGACGGCAGACGCTGGCCCAGTTCCTGCGCGACCAATTGGAGGAGCGTGGCGATGAGCCACAACAGGCCCATCGTTTGATCGCCGGGCTGACCGACTGCAACGTATTGGCCACCACCTGCCTCGACCGGCGGCTGGAGAGAGCCTTCGAGGAAGCAAGGCGTCCGTTGGACGTGATCATCGGCAACGTGGACGTGGCCTTCGAGGATGAGCGCAATGTACAGTTGTACAAACTGCGTGGATCGGTGGAGCAGGTTGAGTCGCTGGTATTGACCGAGGACGACTACGAAACCTTCTTCGAGGGTCAGGCCAGCATCTCGGTGGTGCTGCAGGGGTACCTGGCCCGCAAGACGATCCTGTTCGTGGGCTACGACCTGGCCGACCCGCACTTCAAGCGGCTGTACCGCAAGGTGACTACCCCACTGGACGATTACGCCCGGCGTGCCTACGCTTTCGGGGAAACGCCGCCGCCGAGGGTGTCCCGGTGGTGTAAGCGTCACGGCATCGAGGTAGTTGAGACTGACGCCACGGCCTTCCTGGAAGCACTCACCGAGCAACTGGCGGCCCGTGCAAGGCCGGCCCCTGCTGTCCCACCAATGCTTGTCGAGGAACCCACCGTGCCTCTGCCCGAGCGCCCTTACAAACTTCTCGACTACTACGAGGCCAGGGACGCGGCCATCTTCTTCGGGCGACGGCAGGAGACGCAGAAACTGAGTTCATTGATCCACGCCCACCGGTTGGTGCTATTGTACGGCGCTTCGGGGGTGGGCAAGACCTCGCTGCTGCTGGCCGGAGCCGTGCCCAGACTTGAGCGTGCCGAGCCACCCTACGAGATCGCTTACGTGCGGGCGCTGGAGGACCCAGCCCTCGTCATCCGCCGTGTGGTGCGACGAAGGCTGGCAGAGGCCGATCTGCCCGAAGACGGGTTGCTGGTGGACTTCCTCGACGGGGCGACCAAAGCGCTGGGCCGCACGCTGGTCATCGTCCTCGATCAATTCGAGGAGTTTTTCATCCGGTTGAGCCCCGAGTTTCGCGCGGCCTTCATCGCCGAGTTGGGGGCGCTGTACGACGCCCGCGATGTGCCGGTCAAAGTGGTGCTGAGCCTGCGCGAGGACTGGCTGGCATCGGTGAGCGAGATTGAAGGGCGCATCCCCGAGGTGTTCCGCACTCGGCTACGGTTGTTGCCCCTGACCCGCGACCAGGCCTGCCAGGCGACCAGCGCGCCGGTTGAGCGGCTGGGAGTGAGCTACGAGCCGGCGCTGGTCAAACAGTTGTTGGACGACCTGACGGGACGCGAGGGAGCAGCAGTGATGCCGCCCCAGTTGCAGATTGTGTGCAGTGCGCTGTACGACGGGCTGGGGTCTGAGGAACGTCAGATCACCCTGGCGGCGTACGAGCGGCTAGGCGGCGCCCGTGGCGTGCTGCAGAAGTACCTGGACGACGAGTTGGCCCGGCTGGAGAGCGACGAGCGGCCGCTGGCCCGCGACGCGCTGGAGGAACTGGTGACCTCGCAATCCACCAAGGCGGTGAAAACCGGAGACGAACTGGCCCTGGCGCTGGGGGTGGATGCGTCCGATTTGCAGCCCGTTTTGGAGAAACTGGTGTGGGCGCGGCTGCTGCGCCCTGTGGAAAGCGCAGAGGCGGCCGGGCGGGCCTACGAACTGGCCCACGAATACCTGATTGCTGAAATAACACTAAGCCCAGAAGCGGTGGCGCGCAAAGAAGCGGAGGAATTGCTGCGGCAGGGCGTGGATAACTGGCAGCGCTTCGGAGCGTTGCTTTCGACTGAGACCTTTGCGTTGATTGACACTCAGCGCGACCGGCTGCGACTAGGTGCGGAGGCGCAGGAATTGATGCTGCAGAGCGCGCTGCGCCACGGGCGGTCGGTGGGGGATTGGCTGGTGCGGGTGGAGAACGGAGAGCAGGCGCTGACGCTGACCCAGGAAGCGCTCTTAACACCACAGGGCGAGCCAGCCCGTCAGAGCCTGAGCACTGCAGCCAGCGACGTTGAGCCAGTTGAGGCAGATCGTGTTCGTGCTTTGGCGACCCGGCTGGCGGCGTGCTGGCGACAGGCGCGGGGCGTGGAACGCACGTGCGCTTCCGACGCACTGTGGGTATTGCGTCCGTACCTGCCGCGCAGGCAACGACTGCGATTGGCCCTGAGCCGCTCACCGCGCCTGATGCGGCGCGTGGCGCTGCCACTAGCTGGCATGTTAGTGGGAGCCTTGATTATCGCCCTGATCATTTGGGGGCCGCGCTGGTTGACGCCCAAGCCCGACATCAAGTGGGTGGACGTGCGCGCCGGGGAGTTCATGATGGGTTCCAACCCGGAAGTGGACCCTGATGCAGTCTCTGATGAGATACCTCAACACCCGGTTTACCTGGACGCCTTTCGCATCAGCAAGTACGAAATCACCAATGCCCAGTACGGCCAGTGCGTGGCCAGTGCGTGCGTGCCACGATCTGCGACGAGCCGGGGGGACTCCAGCGTTATTCAGATCCGGCCTACGCCGATCACCCGGTTGTCTACGTCTCCTGGTACGACGCGCAGACGTTCTGCGAGTGGATCGGAGACGGTCTGCCGACGGAGGCGGAGTGGGAGTACGCGGCGCGAGGGCTGGAGGGGCGCATCTATCCCTGGGGCAACGATGCGCCAGACTGCGACAAGGCAAACTATTCCGGCTGTGTGGATGATACAACTGCTGTAGGCTCTAACCCGGAGGTCGCCAGTTGGTGCGGGGCGGAGGATATGGCGGGCAACGTCTGGGAGTGGGTGGCCGACTGGGACGGCGATTATCCCTCTGAGGCACAGACGAATCCCACCGGCCCCGCGACGGGAGACTACAAGGTGTTGCGCGGCGGCGGCTGGAGCGGCACTTTGGGCAACGTTCGCGCAGCCTCCCACTACGACTACAGTCCAGTCGGCCGCTTCGACGACTTCGGGTTTCGGTGTGCTGGTGTTGCGCCAGGACAGTGAGTTTCTGGGCTTCTGGTTTCTGGTCTTCTGATGGGGGGTCTGGGGGGCTTTGCCCCCCAGGCCATGTATCTGGGCGATTTTTGAGATGAGAACCTACAAGAATCTCTACCTGGCCTTTCGCGCGGCTCGCAAGGGCAAGCGCAGTCGAGTTGAGGTCGCCACCTTGGAAGACTATGTGCAGGCCCTCAACTACGTCAAAGCATCGGGTTTCAAGTTGAGCCTGCTGCTGAACTTTGGGGCTTCCCGCTTGCAGATCAAGAGGCTGGTCAATTAGAAACACGAAGGACGCGAAACGGGAACACGAAGATCACGAAAGGCTCACTCACCAGTGCACTTCTTCGTGCCTTTCGCCCCTTCGAACCTTCGTGTTTCAAAAGGACGCGAAACAGGAACATGAAGCACGAAAAGAGCACGAAAACAGCGAGAAAAGCACGAAAAGTGCACCAACACGCTCCTTCGTGCACCTCGCCCTTTCGAACCTTCGTGGCAACTACTCACCCTGCTCGGCTTGGATTTGTCAAGCGACAATTAGAAATGGACATCGACGACAATTAAAAATGCCCATGCCGAGAGGTCAGCTCTCAGCGTCCTGGGCAGCATTGGAACTGCCAAACTCAATACGGTTGCGGCGTGCAGCTTCTTCTGCACGAACGCT
>JAUWNP010000057.1 GCA_030612585.1 Anaerolineae bacterium | reverse complement strand
TCTCCAACCGCAGGGACACATCGGGATTGAGCCCCAGGTCCCAGGCCCGCTCATCACCCCACCCGCCGACGAACGGGACAGACACGCCCTCACTCTGCAGCGTGAAAGTCGCCGTCTCGCCCTCGACTGAGAAGTCGCGCGGCACCCTTTCCCCCTCGCCCAGCCGGATCAGACCTTCGACCAGGTTGGTCGATTCCGGGAGCGCATGGACGCGCAGAGTCCCGACGCCAGGCTCAATGGCGACTCTGGCCTGGGTTGCCCCGCCCAAATCCTGCCTGATCTCTTCAGTGGCCAACGCCTGCCCGATTCCGATGCCCGCCCCAAACAGCCACAACGCGCCCGCGAAGACGGCCAATGTCAGCACCAGGGCCAGCAGTGAACCCCATATCGAGCGGCGGCCGATGAGGAAATCCAAGCCCGCAGCGATGAGCAAGACCGGCCACAGGCGGAAGATCACCTCCCAGACATTCCAATCTAAGACTCCCATGTTGTTCAGCAGAAACACGATGCCCAAACCGATCAGGATTGTGGGACCAATCAAACCGCTCCTTCGTTTTTGCTCGTTCATATTATCCTCCTTTCGCACGACGCAGTAGCAGGGCCATGCCGGCCAGTATCAGGGCTACCGGCCAGAGGTAGTTGAAAACCGCTGTGGCGGCGGCTGTGATTATAAGTCCCATCGCCAGAAGCACACCGGCAGGAATGAGGGCCCACTTCATTCGTCCTTCTGGGGTTGGTAGGAGAGAGAGCAGACCGAAGGTCAACCCCAGGCCCAGAAAAAAGACCCCGCCCATCTCAACTCCCTCGAGGACGGAAGAAAGGCCAGTGACCAGTCCGATTGTGAGCAGCACGCCTCCGGGGATGACGGCCCACCACTGCTCACGCTTGGTGAAGTAGACTACCCAGAAGGCTGCCCCGATCCCACATAGAAAGAGCGCGCCGCCCCACGTTTCGCCAACCTGTGGAGCAAACTGATCCAGGGCGATCAGCGCCGCCAGGCTGAGCAGGATAAACCCCGGGATGACCGCCCACCAGTTGGCGCGGTTGGTCAGGAACACGTACAGGAAGACCGCGCCGCCAGCGCCAAAGAGGAGCGGCCAGAAGTAAGCGCCAACCGCAAGGATTCCAAAGTTCTGGAGCAGGAACAAGACCCCTGCGGCAATCAGCAGGATTCCACCAACGACATGCACTTCGAATCGTCTCATTTTGAAGCCTCCTTTACTCAAACTCGAAATCTCTCCTTATCACTCTCCTTACGCAAGAAACTGTCTGCAGGTTTCGCCCATCTTTATCGCTGCACCCATTATAACACAGAATCCCGCTGGAAGCATTGGGCACCTGAGGGGTTTGGGGATTGGTCAGGTGACCAATCTTTTACCTGGTCAGGTGACCAGGTTTTACCTTATTAAAATGCACTCTTTGGACTCCCCGCCTTTGACTTTTAGCGGTGAATGTGCTAATATATGAACACTTGGCCTTATCAGTGGGGATCCCTTATCATCCCTCGTGCGGTTCGATTGCGCGCATTTATCGGTTTATCCATTTTGTGCCGCGAAGTCGGCGGGGCACGGTCGGAAGACCGGCCCCAACCCGGGGCGTAAAGATCAGAACCGCACCCAGGCGCGTCAGTGTCAGGCTGCGTGGGGTGCCTTGTGGCAGGTGAGGGCCTTGCTGGTGCTCACCTGTTTTTGTGCCGACTTCGCGGACCAGGTCTTATCACAGGGAGGGTATTTATGAGTGCAGAGTTCATTTCTCGTATTGCAGGCATGGTCCTGATGGCTACTGGGGGAGCCTTTCTGGGCATCCGCGTCGCAGACCAATTGGGAGGGTCATCCTACCAGTATGCAGCGATCTTTCTGCTCGTCGGCGCACTGATTGGCCTGGTGCTGACGCCCTACGTGACGGTGCGGCCTTTCGTGGCCCTGCGCAAGCGCATCCGTCAGACACCAGCACATCAACTGTTGGCCGCCACTCTCGGACTGACCATCGGCCTGATTGTGGCTGCCTTGCTCGCGTTCCCACTTTCGTTGCTCCCACCACCTCTCAGCCAGATTCTTCCCTTCGTCTGCGCTGTCTTTTTCGGCTATCTGGGCGTCATGGTGATGATCACCCGCCAACGTGACATCTTCAGCCTCATTCGCGGGCGACTACCAAAGAGAGGCGAGGACCCAGATAACGGGGGCAATGGACATGTGCCTGTACTCTTGGACACCAGTGTCATCATTGATGGGCGCATTGCCGACATCAGCC
This sequence comes from Anaerolineae bacterium, assembly GCA_030612585.1. The sequence goes on along the minus strand of JAUWNP010000057.1, from coordinate 21,182 downwards.
ACACCGGGTTCATCGAAGGCGAGATGCTGGTACCGCGCTTTGTGCTGAACGAACTGCAACACATCGCCGATTCTTCCGATGCCCTGCGTCGCAACCGGGGACGCCGCGGACTGGACATGCTGCGTCGACTCCAGAGCGAATCCACCACGCCGGTCCGTGTCACCGATATGGACATTGAAGGCGTGCGAGAAGTGGATGACAAGTTGGTGTTGTTGGCTAAGCAACTGCACTGTGCCATCGTCACCAACGACTATAACCTCAATCGCGTGGCAGAGTTGCAGGGCGTGAGAGTGCTCAACATCAACGAACTGGCCAACGCTGTCAAGGCCATCCTTCTGCCCGGCGAATCGCTCACCGTCAAGATCATTCAGGAGGGAAAAGAGGCCGGTCAGGGTGTAGGATATCTGGACGACGGTACTATGGTCGTGGTGGAGGACGGGCAGCCCTACATCAAGCGAAAGGTGGAGGTTGTAGTGACCAAGGTGCTACAGACGGCGGCTGGCCGTATGCTTTTCGCCCGCCTGTCGAGGTGAGGACCGATGGAGGACAACGCATGGGATTGCAAATCTTCAACTACCTGACCCGCGAGAAAGAGCCCTTCAAGCCGCTGGAGAGGGGGCGAGTGGGGATGTACGTTTGTGGCCCGACGGTGTACGACCACGCCCACCTGGGCCACGCCAAAACGTACGTGGCCATGGACGTTATCGTGCGTTACCTGCGCTACCGGGGTTACAAGGTCCGCTACGTGCAGAATATCACCGACGTGGGCCATATCCTGGATACTGGCGAGGACCGCATCCTGAAAGGAGCACGACGGGAGCGGGTGGAACCGATGGAACTGGCGGAGACTTACACCCGTTCTTACTTCGAGGACATGGACGCGCTGGGGGTGGTCCACCCCAACATCTCTCCCCGCGCCAGTGGCCACATCCCCGAGCAGATCGAGATGGTCAAGACGCTCTTGGAGAAGGAGTTTGCCTACGAGACGGCAGCAGGCGACGTCTATTTTGCGGTGGAGAAGTCCGCCGAGTACGGCAAACTCTCCGGACGCAAGATCGAGGAACTGGAACCGGGCGCACGGGTGGCGGTGCGGGAGGAGAAGCAACACCCAGCCGATTTCGCGCTGTGGAAGCACGCCGAGCCGGGGCACATTCTGCGCTGGCCCTCTCCCTGGGGATGGGGCTATCCAGGCTGGCACATCGAGTGCTCGGCGATGGCGACCAAGTACCTGGGTGAGACATTCGACATCCACGGCGGTGGGCTGGACAATATCTTCCCCCACAACGAGTGCGAGATTGCACAGGCGGAGGCCGCCACCAGCAAGCCCTTCGCCCACTACTGGGTTCTGGCCGGTTCCCTGACCGTCAACGGTGTCAAGATGAGCAAGAGCCTGGGCAACTTCCTCACCATCAAAGAGGCACTCAGTCTTTACAGTACGGAGGCGATCCGTTTCTTCATCCTCTCGAGTCACTACCGATCCCCGGTGGACTTCAGCCGCGAGGCGCTGTTGGCCGCCGAGCGTGGGGTCGAGCGGCTGCATAACACCGTGCGCGCGCTACGGATGCGGGTGGAGCATGCAATGCCGTCTGGCACAGCAGACCTTTCTTATATCACCGACCTTGATACCCATCGTGATGCATTCGTGGAGGCGATGGACGACGATTTTAACACACCCAGAGCCCTTGCCTCCCTCTTCGACCTGAGCAAGGAAGTGAACGCGCTGCTGGCTTCAGGGCGACCGGTGAGCCGGGGCACACTAGCGGCGATGGACGGTCTCTACCGCCAGTTGGGGGGGCAGGTGCTGGGCATTATCCCCAATGATCTGACGCAGGAGATCGGAGGTGAGTTGGTAGAGGGGCTGATGGACATCATCCTAGACATCCGGCAGCAATATCGAGATACCAAGGGTTGGGATCAAGCGGATGCGCTGCGCCGCCGGCTGACGGAACTCGGCATCGTGGTCGAGGACCAACCCGAGGGACCGGCCTGGCGGGTGGAGCGCGGGGGAGGATGAGGGAGAGCCTCTACGGCCGGAACGCGGTCTGTGAATCGCTGCGGGCCGGGCGGCGCAAGCCCCATAGACTTTTGCTGGCCGAAGGTGTCCGGCAAACGGGCATCGTCGGCCAAATCGTTTTCCTGGCCGAGCAGGCCGGGGTGCCGGTGAGTCGCGCAGAGCGGCGTTATCTGGACCGGCTCGGTAACGTCCACCACCAGGGCGTGGTGTTGGAGACGAGCGACTACCCCTACAGTTCGTTCGACGAAATCCTGGCGCTGACCCAATCGCGTGACGAAGTGGCTCTGTTCCTGCTGCTCGATCTGCTGCAAGATCCCCAGAATGTGGGAGGTTTGCTGCGCACGGCCGAAGCCGTGGGCGTGCACGGGGTGGTGATCCAGCGGCGGCGGGCGGTGGGCATCACTCGGGCAGTGGTCCACGCTTCGGCGGGCGCGGTGGAGCACCTACGGGTGGCACAGGTGACCAATCTGGTGAACGCTATCGGCAGGCTCAAGGCACACGACGTGTGGGTGGCCGGGTTGGAAGCGGCGCACGGCGCGTTACGATACGACCAGGCCGACCTGAGCGGCCCGCTGGCGCTGGTGGTAGGCAGCGAGGGGGAGGGGCTGCGGCGACTGGTGCGGGAACACTGCGACTTCCTGCTGCAACTGCCCATGCTCGGCCGGGTGACTTCACTCAACGCAGCCGTGGCAGGGTCCATCGTGCTCTACGAGGCATGGCGTCAGCGGCAGACACGGGTGGCCGGCTGAGCGGTGGCAGGTGGTAGGAAGCAAGAGACAAGAGGCAAGAAGCAGGAGGCAGAGGAACATCTGGAGAGAGGATAGGTGAGAACCAGAATGGGCCAAGTGCGTCGTCTCAACTGGAGGGTCGTCGTCGGCCTGATAGTGAGCGGCGTGTCCTTGTACGTTGCTGTCCAGAACCTGCAGCCAGCGGAGGTATGGCGGGCCTTCAGGCAGGCTCACTATCTCTGGATTGCGCCGGCGGTGACGTTATACCTCTTCGCGCTGCTGGCCCGTACCGCGCGCTGGCAGGCACTTCTTTCCTCCGAGCGTCGCATTCCCCTGCGAGAACTCCTGCCGACGATGGCTATGGGCCGGGGGGCGAACAACATCTACCCTTTTCGCACCGGCGAGATCGTACGCGTGTTGCTGCTGCGGCAGCGCAATGGAGTTTCCGTCGCCGTCGGTCTGGCCTCCATCCTGGTCGAGCGTGTCTTCGACGGGCTGACGATGATTTCGTTCCTCATCCTGGCAGCCATCATCGGAGGCATTCCCGATTACCTGCGCTACGTAGTGTGGTTGGCAGTGGCGGTTTTCGGCGCTGCACTGGCGCTGGTCTACGCGCTGGTGTTGTGGCCCGCCCCCGTCCAGCGCCTGACAGAGTGGCTCATTGCCCGCCTCACCCCGCAGCATTTCCGCCCACGACTGCGTGACATCGCCGGGCGTTTCATCCACGGTTTCGCCTCCATCAGGTCCGTCCTGACGCTGACCCTCGTTCTGGTCTTTTCCATCGCCGTGTGGACAGCCGAGACGTTCAGTTACCGGCTGTTGATGAACTCGTTCGGCTTCGGCGTTGACCTGCACCACCTCCTGCTGATGAGTGGCGCGGCCAACCTGGCCACGGCGCTGCCCTCGGGGCCGGGCAATCTGGGCACCTTCGACGCCCCTGCTATCCTGGTACTGACCCGCGTCGGCGTCCCAGAGAACACGGCCATCAGTTACCAGACGTTGCTGCACGCCGTCTTGTGGTGCACGGAGACCTTCGCCGGGCTATGGTTTATGTGGCACACCGGCATCGGCAAGTTGGACTTGAAACGGACGCTGGCGGAAGTCAGAAGTCCGACGTCTGAAGTCCGAGGTCCGAAGTCTGAGGTCTGAGGTCTAACACTTAGACGAACCCTCTACGTAGCGGCTATTGGGGTTTGGTCATTGGGATTTGGGATTTGAGGTTTGAGGTTTGCCTATGAACATCGGCATCATTGGTGCAGGAATCACTGGTCTCACAGCCGCCTACGATCTGACGAAACAGGGTCACACTGTCACCGTCTACGAAGCGCGGCCATACGCCGGGGGGCTGGCGGCGGGCTTCCGCGATGAGCGCTGGGAGTGGCCCCTCGATCGCTCTTACCGCCACTGGTTCGCCTCTGACGACGACGTCATCCGTCTGATTGACGAACTGGGTGCTCGCGACCGGCTCTTCTTCCCTCGTCCCACCACCACTCTCTATTATCAAGGTCGGCTCTATCCGCTTGACAGCCCCGTCCCCGCGCTCAAGTTCATCCCTTTGGCGACACTACACCGCACCATCCGCGTGCTCTGGTTCACCCCGCTGCCGCTGATAGACCGATTGCGGTTCGGGCTGGTAGGTGTCTACCTGACACTGACCAGGAACTGGCGACCGCTGGAGCACGTTTCGGCCGATGAGTGGCTGCGCCGAATGGTCGGCGAGCGAACCTACGACGTGATGTGGAAGCCGCTGCTCATTAGCAAGTTCGGAGAGGAGAACTATCGGGACGTGAACATGGCCTGGATGTGGGCCAGGCTGTACAAGCGTACCGCTAGACTGGGCTACTTCGTCGGCGGCTTCCAGGGCTTGGCCGACCTGCTGGCCGAGCGGGTGCAGGCACAGGGTGGAGAGGTACGGTTAGGGATGGCGGTGCAGGCAGTCTGCCCCACTGCCGATGGACGCCTGCGGCTGGAGACAACGGCAGGTCTCGCCAAGCACGAGCGGGTCATTGTCACCTGCTCTCCACAGGCAATGTTACAATTGGCCCCCGATCTCCCTCCCGACTACGCCGCGAAGTTGGAGCGACTCAAGTCAATGGGCGCGGTGGTGCTCGTCCTGGCCCTCAAGCATCGCCTGACCGAGGGCCACTACTGGATCAACCTGCCCAAGGGAGAGGGCCTTCCCTTCATGGGGCTGGTCGAGCACACTAACTACATCTCCCCCGAGCACTACGGCGGCGACCATTTGGTCTACTGCGGCGACTACCTCCCACCCAATCACCCCTACTTCGGCTACAGCAAGGAGCAGTTGCTGGAGACCTATCTGCCAGGCTTGGTCAAGATCAATCCCGACTTCCACCCCGATTGGATACGCGCCAGTTGGATGTTCACCGAGAAGTATGCCCAGCCGGTGCCCACGCTCAACCACTCGCGCAACATCCCGTCACTGGAAACGGGCGTGCCGGGGCTGTACCTGGCCTGCATGAGCCAGGTCTATCCATGGGACCGGGGCACCAACTACGCGGTGGAGATGGGGCGGCGGGTGGCACGAGAAGTGATCAGATGAAAGCAGCCATTCTTACCATCGGCGACGAACTGACCTGCGGCTACCGGCTGGATACCAACTCACAGGCCATCTCCCGACGACTGGCGACGGTACCGCTGGATGTTATCCTCCACCTGACGGTGGAGGACGATACAGAGGCCATTCACAAGGGCCTGCGTACCGCGCTGGATGCGGCCGGCGTCGTCATCGCCACCGGCGGGCTGGGGCCCACGGAGGACGCCTTGACCCGTCAGGCTGTCGCCACCTATTTTGGCCTGGAGTTGGTGGAGGACGCCGGGGCGCTGGCCCGCATCCGGGAGCGGTTCGCTCGCCGGGGTCGCGGGATGCCGGAGAGTAACCGCGTCCAGGCCCAGGTGCCTGCCGGAAGCACGATCATCTACAATGACCGGGGCACCGCTGCCGGGTTCTACTTGCCTGCGGATGGGAAGCACCTCTTCGTCACCCCCGGCATTCCCTACGAGATGGAGGGCATGCTGGAGGAGTTCATCCTGCCCCACCTGCGGGAATTGGCGGGAGCCGGTCACCACGTCCGGCGGGCGGCCCTCAAGGTCTATGGCCTGCCGGAATCGGAGATCAACGAGCGCGTCCGGCACATGCTGGCGCGAGGCCGTAACCCGCTCCTGGGGCTCCTCCCCCATCGGGGCACCATCACCGTCGAGGTGGTCGCTGCCGCCGCGACACCGCATAAGGCGGAAACGCTGCTGGCGACGGACCTGGCGGCGCTGCGGGCCGAACTGGGGCGGTACATCATCAGCGAGGACGGGCGTGACCTGCCCCAGGTCGTGGCCGACCTGCTGGTCGAGCGCGGGCTGACCATCGCGACGGCGGAACTGGGCACCGGGGGGCTGGTGGCCGCCCGCCTGACCGAGCCAGAGGGGAACGAGCGCTGGTTCCGCCGCAGTGCAGTGGTAGACGAGGAAATAGCCTCGCTGGATAAGCCCAGGGGATGCAACCTGGCAGATGAGGAGACCGCGCTGACGATGGCTTCGACCGCGCGCTATGCCGCCAGCAGCGACATTGGCGTAGGTGTGGGGGCAGTCGCCATCCCCAAAGACGGCACACCCCAGCGGCCCTACGGCGCGATCCACATCGCGGTGAACCTGCGGGGTCACATGATCTGTCGCCGGCTCAGTTTCAACGGCGACCGCGCCCGCGTGCGGGAGTGGGCCGCCGACGGCGCGCTGGCGCTGGTGCGACTGTGGGTGTTGAGGCAGGAAGAATGAGCGAATGTGCGAATTACGAATGTACGAATGTACGAATGTGCGAATCACGAATGTACGAATCACGAATGTACGCTTGACAGGCCCGCCCTTTTTGTTGTATACTGGGTGCAGCGGCGAGGGATACACAACGACAACGGGGGCGTGCACTCTGACCCGGTATCTACGCCACAGAACAGAGGCGAACTCCAATGAGAATCAGAGGTTACATCTGGCGCGAAGAAGTGGTGGAGAAACTATGGTGGAAGCATCAAGTGACCATAGAAGAAGTTCAAGAGGCATTCGCGAACCGGCCCCGCGTGGAACGAATGGAGAAAGGTCATCACAAGGGTGAAGATGTGTACGTTGCATTTGGACAAACGGATGCAGGACGATATCTAACCATCATCTTTATCTACAAACTGGACCATCATGCGTTGATTATCACAGCCAGAGATATGATACCCAAGGAGCGTAGACGATATGGAAGGAAAAAATAGCCAAACCCGAGACCCGTTGCCTGAAGAGTTTGAGACGTTTGAGGGTCTAGCCGAGTTCTGGGATACTCACAATGTGACAGACTACGCAGAATATCTGACTCCAGTTGAGTGTGAAGTAGTCGCCTATCCAACCCATGAATACATTATAACCCTTTCCGATACGCTGGATGCGTTGATGCGCAAGGTGCAAGAACGCGAGGGGGTATCTATAGGCACGCTGGTCAATTTGTGGGTGCAGGAAAGGCTACAGCAGTACGAAATGATGGCTTCCTGACGTGATTATGTCAATTGCCGGTTCCAAAAAAGTCTCGCCTCACTGCCAGCAGGAGAAGAAAACCCATGCGCGAACAACTGCTTGACCTGACCATCTCCCTTCGGGGCGAAGTGGACGACGTGGAACTGGACCGCCTCACCCGGCAACTGCGCGACGAGATTGACGAACTGGACGTCGAAACGGTCGGGCTGGCCCCGGGCATCACGTTGCCGCCGGGAGCCAAAGGAGGCCCCATCACCATCGGCAGCCTCGTCGTCGCCCTGGCCTCCGCCGGGGTGTTCACCGGCCTGATCGAGTTGCTGAAGTCCTGGGCGCTGCGCCGCGAGGGGCGCACAGTCACCCTCAAGGCCAGGGCCGGCGACAGGGAGGTTGAACTGGCGTACTCCCCGGCCGAGACCTCGCTCGAGGAGATGACCCGCTTCGTCAACGCAATCATGGGCACGCTGCGACAGGCCAGTTGACCTTGCGAAGGTTACTCTCAAACCTTCGCAAGGATTCCCCAAGGAGGGTAGTTCGGCATGACCCCAGAAGGCCGACGGCTGGCGTTGGTCGTCGCCAGCAGCCATTTCAGCGATAAGACACTGCAACAGTTGGTCGCACCCGGTCAGGACGCCGCCGACCTGGCGCGCGTGCTGGCCGATGCCACCATCGGCGGTTTCGAGGTCAAGAAACTGATCAACCGCCCCTCCCACGAGGTGCGCCGCGAGATCGAGGCCTTCTTCACTGGCCGCAAGCGGAACGACCTGCTGCTGCTCTACTTCTCCGGTCACGGCGTCAAGGACGACGACGGGCGGCTCTACCTGGCGACCACCGACACCGAGCGCGGGCTGCTCCGCGCCACGGCGGTGCCGGCCACCTTCGTCAACGAGACGATGACCGCCAGCCGCTCCCGCCGCCAGGTGCTGATCCTCGATTGCTGCCACAGTGGGGCCTTTGCGCGGGGGATGGTCGCCAAGGGAGGCGAGAGCGTGGACATCCGCGACCGCTTCGAGGGACGGGGCCGGGTGGTACTGACCGCCTCCAACGCGACCCAGTACGCCTTCCAGGGGGACGAGGTCATCGGCGTGGGCAGCCGCTCCGTTTTCACCCACCGCCTGGTGCGCGGACTGGAGACCGGCGAGGCCGACCTGGGTGGCGATGGTTGGATCTCGCTCGACGAACTCTACGACTACGTTTACGAGCGGGTGACGGGTGAAACGCCCAAGCAGACCCCCGGCAAGTGGACCTTCGACCTGCAGGGGGACATCGTCATCGCCCGCAGCCGTTTGGGGAAGCGGGAACCGGCGGAGGAGGAGGCCCGGCTGGCCGCGCAGTATGCCGAGGGCATCGGCGCGCTCACCGCCGGCCAATGGGAGAAGGCGCTGCGTTGCTTCGAGCAACTGGAGGCCGAGCGACCCGGCTACCGGGACGCGGCCGAGCAGGTGGCGCGACTGCGCAAATTGATCGCCGCGATGGGCCGGGCGACGGCGCGCCCGCTATCCGGCCCACGTCCCAGTACGCTCCCCGAAGAAGACCGGCGTCCGAAGCCTGAACGTCCACGGCCAAGTCGGCTACCGGAGGAATAGAGATCAGCCGGAGGTGCACAATGGACTTTGCCGAAGTCGAACGAGAGGTCGCCAAACTGCGCCAGGACTTGGCCGCCGGCCGCCTGACTAAGGACGAGTGCAAGGCACGGATGCGGGAACTGATGGTGCAGGATGAAGAGGGCAACTGGTGGATGGTGGGCTACGAAACAGGGCAGTGGCATCGTCACGATGGCACCGAGTGGGTACCTGACCAACCTCCTGCTCGCACTCTGCCTGCACGGCGGTCTGTCTCCCGTCTCAACTTCTATCTTGAACTGGGGCTGGCCCTGCTGGGGGCCGCTCTCTTTGGCCTGGGAAATGGGGTCGTTATCGAGATCAACAAGGATTTCCCGTTTTTGCTATTTGTCTTCGTTCCTTCCTTACTCGGCATATTGTTCGGCCCGTGGCCAGGAAGCTTCGCTGGTGTGTTGGGAGGACGGGTCTTGGGCGAACTTTTGGTAAACCAGTCAGCGGCGTACGGCAACCCGTGGGCCTTCGCTCTCTGCGGGTTCACGCTGGGGGTCTTGCCCGGATTGATGGTGAAGGATGCGCAAGACTGGAAAGCCACACTGAGGATCGCTGCTGTGATGGGCGTGATATGTGCGCTGGTTGCCGCGACGGCTGGCTCGTTGGCGGGATATGTAAGTTTCCGGGAGAACTTTGGTCTCTGGGTGGTCGCAGTACTGCCGATCAATGTTCTTCTAATACCTCTCTTGGCGCGCTGGCTGGTCGGGCCGGTACGGCGGTGGGGGCTGTACTGGCGGGATCATCACTCAGGGGGAGCACAATGAACTTCGCCGAAGTCGAACGCGTGGTCGCAAAACTGCGCCAGGATTTGACCGCCGGTCGCCTGACTGAGGTGCAGTTCAAGGCCCACCTGCGGGAAATGATGGTGGAGGACGAGGAGGGCAACTGGTGGATGGTGGGCTACGAGACCGGGGAGTGGTACCGCCACGATGGCACCGATTGGGTGGCCGATCAGCCCCCCAGTCGTGCTGCTCTCGGAGCCACCCCGCAGCCTGTGGCACAGACGATTGTTCCCACCAAGCCTGAGCCAAGGCAGTTCTGGGGCATAGTTGTATTGCTGCTCGGCCTAGTGGTTACTCTCTGCGTCGGCTTAGGGATGGCCTGGGTGCTACCCGAGGTTGTGCCTTTTTATGACCTCTATATTCTAGAGATGGAAATCCCCGTTGATTGGGCAGGGGCGATCATCGGTTGGTTCGGTGGCCTCATCCTAACTATCATCATCACGCGCAAGGTCTGGCGGGGAAAGTAGGGCACTGCGACGTTCTTGCACAGACGCGCCCGGACATGAACTGTCCGGGCTATATCGCAGCGCCGGATCAATCCGGCTAGCCCCGTTCACGGGGTGTTATTCCGTAGACCGGCGATGAAGTCGCCGGTCGCGCTTTTTAGACCTCATCCCTCCTCCGTCCTGCTCACCGCCAGTTCAAACTGCCGCTGGCAGAGTTGGCTGTACAGCCCACCCCGCGCCAGCAACTCGTGGTGGTCGCCCACCTCACGGATGCGCCCTTCCTCCAGTGCGATGATCTTGTCGGCGCCGCGGATCGTGCTCAACCGGTGGACTCGGTCCCTCCCCTCCGCTCCCGCCTGCCGAATAGACATAGCAGCCCATACAGGCTCTCGACGGCGATGCCGTGCTCTCTCCAAAAGGCTTTCGCCTGGGGAGTGTGGAAGGCCCGGAAGTCGTTAGATAGCACAATGTCCGGCTGAGCAATGATGGTCGAGGCGAAGATAGGGGCATCGGAGGGATCGCTACAGAAAGGCAAGACAGTGACGATTTCTGCCGGGGTTGGCCAGCGAACTAACTGCTCGGCGAAAGGCATCAACAGGGACACAGCCCTGGGCCGATGCCTCGGGAACCGCTCATCCAGCACCTCGTCCAGTTCATCAGTTACTGCCTGGCCGATGACCAGATCGAAAGCACCCTCCTCGTAGAGTTGGAGTACCTCGCCAGCCAGAGTGGGTGAACCGGCCCGGTCGCGGGGAAAGACAATCATCGCCAGCAGCACACCAGCGTCTGGGAAGACACGTATGGGGTTCACCGGCTCTCTTGCTGAGCGGTAAAGGACTGGACAGTCTTCTCGTACCGCTCCTGCCAGATGCGGCGGCGCACCTGGCGGGCGTGGTGGAGCAGTTCTTCTTCGGTAAGTTCGGCCGCTTCAGCGGCAGGGGCCAGTAGGGCGCTGAGTTCTCGCAGCGGCAGTCGTTCCTGGTCTGCTGGGACGCCCTCGATGTAGACCTCCAGTGCCCTGACCGCCAGCGTGTTGAGAGAGACCGACTGGTCAGCAGCAGTCTGGTGCAGTTGCCGGTGCAATGCCGGGGGAACCCGAATTGTGATGCGCTTGACATCCACGCTCATCTCGCTGTCTCCTTCTAATAAGCCGTCATAGCAGCATTACAGCAGCACAAGTAGGAACTGTCAAGTGATAAGAGGTGACTGCTATTCCCAAAACTCCGGCCATTCCTGCCGCAGCCGGTCTACATCTAACACCATGCCAGAATGGACTGCCTGTGTCTCAATGCGCGCCCGCCAGAGAGCGCGATCGGCGGCCCAGTCGGCGCCCGGGTAGCGCCGCGCTTGCCCGAGCAGCGCACAGACGTGGCCGTAGGGGAAGGGGAGGCCCGCGTCCGCTTCGACTGCCCACGCACAGTAAGCCAACGCCCGTCTCAGAGACTCCTGCGCCGCCTCGAACTGCCCCTGCGCCCAACGAATCTCGGTCAGTAGACGGTAACTCTTGGCCAGGTTGTTGAGCGCGTAGGCCAGCGGCGGCCCGCTCAGATGGACTTTGTAGATCGGCTCGACCCCCTGCTCCTGCCATACAATGGATTGCTGCAACAGTCCCATCGCCTGTGCCAGCCGCCCCCGCGCGATAGCGGCCTCGGCCAAGCGATTAGTCACGTAGGCGTGCTCCTCCAGATCGGGTGGGCGCACCGCCAGCCATTCCCAATTCAGCGCCGGTTCTGCGGCGTGTGGCTCAAGGATAATCTCACGCAGCAGTGCCTCGGCCCAGTCATATTCCGCCTGCTCGGAGGCCAACCGGTCGTCGAGTTGCAGACTCTCCTCACTGCGACGACGGTCGGCCAGGGCGATGTAACAGCGGGCCAGGTTGCCCTGGGCGTAGTGGAGCACCTGGTGCTCCTGCATATTATCGCTCTCCTGATCCCAACTACGCCGCGCGGCGCGGTACGCTTCAACGGCCAACGGCCACTTCTCCAGTGCGTAAAGCGTGTTACCCAATCGCAACCAGAGCCTCGCTGGGACCGTCAGTCCGATGCGGGCCATCAACGTGAGGAAGTTGTGCAGCGCGTAGACGCGCCGCAGTTCCTCGGCCGTGTAATCCTCCCAGGAGACACCGAAATCGGGTGATTGATCCTGCAAACGGACTCCCTGCGCCAGGTGGGGGAGACCTTCGGCCAGTTGTCGTATCGCTTGCCCGACGCGGCTCCCTTCCTGTTCCAGCGCGGAGAGCATAGTGTATAGATTGGTGCGTCGTTCCACCCGCGCGTTTACTTTCTGCAACCCTGCGTTTAAGAAGACCCGCACAGCGTCGCTATCTTGGCGAGGGATGAGGATGAGCCGTTTACGATACCAGTAGCGCCACAGGTGGGGGTTGTGACCCCTCTTCAGCATCGTAGCGAAGGCGAAGCGACGGTAAGCACCCAGCACGTGCTGAACGGTGCTATAGATGGCGCGGAAGTTGGGATCGGTGAGGCTGAAGCCGACGAAGAGAAACGTGCGCGTCGCCAGCAACGATTGCAGGTAAGTGACGATGGCCGGATGGTGCTGGGCATACGTCTCGTAGTCGTCGCGGGTGACGACGATGGTGTCGGGCGCGGAGACACAGCCGTGCATCTTGACCAGGGTCACGCGATCATCCTTGCGGATGCGCCCCACCTGGCTGTCCTCAATGACCACGTTGACTTGGTGCGCCTGCGCCTGCAATGCCTGCTCCATCAGTTGATCGAAGTTGGTGGTGAAGACGATATCGAAAGGGTAGCAGGCCAGCAGCCGTTGTAGTTCCGTCGGTTCCTTGGATGGATCGCGGAAGACCTCGACCATCCGGCTCTCCAGCGCCGCACGCCCGTGGGCCTCGACGACCCACTGAGGGATGTCGAGAGCGTCGCTGGCCTGGCTGGTGATGCCGAACTCGTCGCGCAAGTGATTGATGAGGTGTTGCCAGCGGGGAAAGCGCCCGGATGAGACGCCCGCCCCGACAAAGAGCACGCTGTTCCCGGTGCTGATTTCCTCCCACAGGAAATCCAACTGTCGCCCGGTCGGTTGCATAGATACTTCAGGCGTCACTGTTCCTCTGCCCCAGTCGCCGCCAGTTCCAACTGCCGCTGATACAGTTGGCTATACAACCCACCCCGGGCCAGCAACTCGTGGTGGTCGCCCCCCTCGCGGCTGCGCCCCTCCTCCAGCGCGATGATCTTGTCGGCGTTGCGGATGGTGCTTAGCCGGTGGGCGATGACCAGCGACGTGCGCCCCTTCATCACCTCCTCCAACGCCTGCTGGATCAGGTGCTCTGCCTCGGCGTCCACCGACGAGGTGGCCTCGTCCAGAATCAGGATGCGCGGGTCGGCCAGGATGGCACGCGCCAGCGCCAGCCGCTGCTTCTGCCCGCCGCTCAGTTTCACCCCCCGCTCGCCGATCTCCGTGTCGTAGCCCTGAGGGAGTTGCTGGATGAACTCGTGGGAGTAGGCCGCCTTCGCGGCGGCGACCGTCTCCTCCTCGCTGGCGTCGGGCTTGCCGTAGAGCAGATTCTCGCGCACCGTCGTGTTGAACAGGAAGGTATCCTGCAGCACCACAGCCACGTGCTGGCGCAACGATCGGATCTGCACCCCGCGCAGGTCGTGGCCGTCCATCAGGATGCGGCCGTGGCCGGGATCGTAGAAGCGACACAACAGGTTGGCGATGCTCGTCTTGCCCGCCCCGCTAGGCCCGACCAGCGCCACCACCTCACCGGGAGCCATGCGGAACTCGACGTCGTGCAGCACTTCCCCGCCGTCGCCGTAGCGGAAGTGCACGTCGTCGAACACCACATCCCCCTCGATCTCGTCCAGCGCGACCGCGTCTGGTGCGTCCTGAATCTCCGGCACCTCGTCCAGCAGTTCGAAGATGCGCTCACCGGCGGCAATGGCTTGCTGGAAGACGTTATCCACCTCCGTCAGCCGCCGGAGAGGGTCGTAGAAAGAGATGGTGTAGGATATGAAGGCCACCAGCGTCCCCAACGACAGTTGGCCATTGACAACCAGCCGCGCGCCGAAGCCGAGCACCAGCACGCCTCCCAGCGCGGCCAAGAAGTGTAGGGTAGGGAAGAAGGTGGACCAGGTGCGGAGGCCCCGCAGCCGTTCCCGGTAGTAGCGCTCGCTGGTGTCACTGAAGTGCGCCAGTTCCGCCTCCTCCTGTCCAAAGGCCTGGATGACGCGGATGCCAGCCAGGTTGTCCTGCAATTTAGCGTTGATGTCGCCCAGCCGGTCGCGCACCCGGCGGTAGATGGGACGCGCACGTTGGTTGAAGCGCCGCAAGCCGAAGGCCATAACCGGCAGCGGGATCAGCACGACCAACGCCAGTTGCCAGTCGAGCGCCAGCAACACCGCCGACGCTCCCAGCAGTCGGAGCAAGTCCACAGCCGTGAGGGCGACGCCGTGGGTGACGAACTGCTCCAGCGCGTTGACGTCGTTGGTCACCCTCGACATCAGTTCTCCGGTGGAGGTGCGTTCGAAGAAGAAGAGGGACAGTCGTTGCAGGTGGGCGTAGATGCGCACCCGTAGATCGAAAATGAAGCGCTCGCCCAGCGCGTGGCGCACGTACAGGTCGCCGAAGTCCACGAACTGCAAGACGGCGTACACGCCGATCAGTGTGGCGATCATCACGCCGAGACGGGACAGGTCGCGGCCGCCGATCACCTGGTCCACGATCTCCCGTTGGAAGAGGGGCGGAAGCAGGTTCAGGCCGGTGCGAAGCAGCAACAGGGCACCCGTAACAACCAGCGGCTTCCAATACGGTCGCACGTAGCCAAAGAGACGTTTCAGGGCTTGCATAGGGATTCACCTCCGATTTGCAGCGAGCACAAGTATAACACGTGAAACGCAAAACGTGAAACGTGACTGGGCATGCATAACGTTTCACGTTTCACGCATCACACCCGCTTGCCAACTTCTCCCAAAAGCGGTATAGTCTTGGGCAGCACGACGAAACCGCATGGGAGGAATGACATGGCACAATATGCAGCCGCAGTTGATCAGGGAACCACCGGCACTCGCTTTATGATTTTCGACCGGCAGGGTCAGGTGGTCGCCTCAATGTACGAGGAGCACACCCAGATTTATCCCCAGCCCGGCTGGGTCGAGCACGACGCGGGAGAGATCTGGGCCAAGACGCGCCGCGTCATCGCTGGCGCGTTGACCAAGGGAAATATCCGGCCGGCGGAGATCGCTGGCATCGGCGTCACCAACCAGCGGGAGACGACGGTCGTCTGGGACCCCGACACTGGAGAGCCGCTCTGCAACGCTATCGTATGGCAGGATACGCGCACCCGCGAACTCTGCCAGCAACTCATCGCCGACGGGCTGGAGCCGACCTTCCGCGAGAAGACCGGCCTGCCCATCGCCACCTACTTCTCCGGCCCCAAACTCAGGTGGCTGCTCGATCACGTTCCGGGGTTACGGGAGAAGGCGGAGGCAGGTAAGGCCGTCTTTGGCAACGTGGACACATGGATCATTTGGAACCTGACCGGCGGGCCGCAGGGCAATACCCCGCGTCCATCGAAGGGCGATGCCCTGAGCCTGTCGAAGGGCGGGGCGTACGTCACCGACGTGACCAACGCATCCCGCACGATGCTGATGAACCTGCGCACACTCGACTGGGACGACAAACTGCTGGAGATTCTCTCCATCCCGCGCACGATGTTGCCGGCCATCCGTCCCTCGTCTGATCCCAATCTCTACGGCACGACGCAGGCTGACGGGCCCGTGGGCGGCCCGGTGCCGGTATGCGGCGACCTGGGGGACCAGCAGGCGGCCCTCTTCGGCCAGACCTGTTACGACGAGGGCGAGGCGAAGAACACCTACGGCACGGGCTGTTTCATGCTGCTCAACACCGGCCTCGAACTTATTCCCTCGAAAAGCGGTCTCCTCACCACTGTCGCCTACGGCCTGCCGGAGGGCACGACCTACGCACTGGAAGGCTCCATCGCCATCACCGGCGCAGCGGTGCAGTGGTTGCGCGACAACCTGGGTCTCATCCAAAATGCCGCCGAGACGGAGCAAGTCGCCCGGTCCGTGGAGGACGCCGGCGGCATCTACTTTGTCCCAGCCTTCTCCGGCCTCTTCGCCCCCTACTGGGACATGGACGCCCGTGGCGTCATCGTCGGCCTCACCCGCTACGTGACCCGCGCCCACATCGTCCGCGCCACACTGGAGGCGATTTGTTACCAGACGCGGGACGTATTAGAGGCGATGCGCGCTGATTCCGGCATCAAGTTGACCGCGCTCAAAGTGGACGGCGGCGCGACCGTCAACGACTTCCTAATGCAATTGCAGGCCGACGTGCTGGGCGTGCCGGTGGTGCGCCCGGTAGTGCACGAGACGACGGCGTTGGGCGCGGCCTACGCTGCGGGACTGGCGACAGGTCTGTGGTCGGGCCTGGACGAACTGCGGGCCAACTGGGGTGTGGACCGCGTCTTCGAGCCGCAGTGGGACGAGGCCCGGCGCGAGGAAGCATACGCTGGGTGGAAGAAGGCGGTCGAGCGGAGCAGAGAATGGGTATGAAGGCGAGTCGCCTGAGCGACGAGATTCATGAGCAGCCAGAGGTCCTGGCCCGCCTATTGGACGAGCAGGCCGGGACCGCCGCGCGGATCGCCGCTGCTATTCGCGCCCGTGACGTGCGCTACGCCGTCATTGCTGCACGCGGAACCTCCGATAACGCCGCCCGCTACGCCCAGTACCTCTTCGGCGGACTGAACCGGCTGCCAGTGGCGTTGGCCACCCCATCGCTATTCGGCATCTATCGCACGCCGCCGCAGTTGCGCGACGCACTTGTGCTGGGCGTCTCCCAATCGGGACAGTCGCCCGATATCGTGGCCGTCGTCGAGGAGGGGAGACGACAGGGGGCACTGACCATCGCCGTGACCAACACGCCCGTATCCCCGCTGGCCCAGGCCGCCGACCACGTTCTCCCGTTAGGTGTGGGCGAAGAGCGGGCTGTGGCCGCCACCAAGACCTACACCGCGCAACTGGCGGCGCTGGCGCTGCTGGCGGTGCAACTGACCGGCGACGAAGAACGGGAAGAACGGCTAGACGAACTGCGGAGTGTACCGGAGGCGGTGGAAAAGACGCTGGCACTGGAGGGAGCGGTCGCCCTGGCCGCCCAGCGCTACACCTACGCCACCGAGTGCGTCGTCCTGGGCCGGGGCTATAACTACGCCACCGCCTTCGAGATCGCGCTCAAACTGAAGGAACTGACCTACATCGTCGCCGAACCCTATTCCTCGGCCGACTTCCGCCACGGCCCCGTCGCCATCGTCGAACGCGGCTTCCCCGCCGTCGTCGTCGCACCGCAGGGCGCGGTCTACCCAGACGTGCTCGCCCTGGCCCGCGAACTGGCTGCCCCTGAGAAGGCGGCGGAACTCATCGTCATCTCCGGGCAGGACGAAGCGCTACGACTGGCCCGCACGCCGTTGCGGTTGCCGGTCGCCCTGCCGGAGTGGCTCTCACCGTTCACCTGCGTCGTGCCG
Organism: Anaerolineae bacterium; assembly: GCA_030612585.1. Next base: position 3,577 of record JAUWNP010000057.1, on the reverse strand, counting down.
GGGCAGTTACTGGCCCTGCACGTCACGCGGGCCAAAGGATACGACCCCGACCACCCCCGTGGGCTGAAGAAGGTGACCGAGACACAGTAAAAGTGGCATGAGCCTGGCCAAAAACCGGTGAAAAGTAGTAGCGATTTCAGTCGCTTGGAACGACTAAAGTCGTCACTACCATAAATTCCAGCCACACTCAAGTGATATTGCATGCAGTAACAAGCACAAGGAGGAGGCCAATGTTGAAGAGACTATTCCTGTTCGTCAGCCTGGGCATCTCATTGCTACTGACCGGGTGCATCACCATTGACATCCAGACCATCATCAACGCTGACGGGAGTGGCGAGAGAGTCATGATTACCGCCATAGACACCGATGCCTATAAGATGCTGATGCTCGTCACACCTGAACCGGGGGAGGAGATCGAGGACCCCTTGCAGAGTATATGGGACGAGTGTGCAGAAGATCCACGCGTTACCTGTGAAGAGTACGTGGACGCGGAGAAGGAGGTTACTGGCGTCCGCGTATCTATACCTTTTAGTTCGTTGGATGAGCTGGTTGCGCTCAGTGACGACCCGACCTTGGGCGGCAGCGACGAGATCACCTTCGAGCAGTCCGGCGATACGACGACGATGCGCATCACCGTCAACACGCAAGAGGTAGGCAGCGAAGTGGCCAAGAGCAGCGGGGAGATGGAAGCCACACCGCTGCCGGAAGCAACGCTGACCGCAGAGGAAGAGGAGATGCAGCGGCAGATCCTCGAGATGATGGACATCAACCTATTCTATCGCGTTACTGCGCCGGCGTCCATTTCCGCCTACGAGCCTCAGGAGAATGCTACCTATGATGAGGCAGAGAATACTGTCACCTGGGAGATGGACCTGTTGTCAGAGGAGCCCGTGCAGGAACTTTCGCTAACCTGGGGCGGCCCACCGATCGAGGCCGGTGAGGAGCCTGCCGCGCAGGTCACGCCAGAACCGACCGAAGAGCCCACTGCTACTGTGCCAGCCACGCCAGAAGCGACCGAGGAGCCACTTCTTGAACCGACCTCCCCGCCGGTTGTCTCTCCGCCAACAGAGGGGCAAAAGAGCCTCTGTCAGTTGTGTCCCTGCTTGCCAGGTATCGCCTTGCCGGTGCTGGCTCTGGGCAGCGTGCTGGTCACACACCGCAGGCGGAGCGTATGATATAACCATCTGGTTAAACGATGGACTGGAGAGGCGTAACCGCCTCTCCAGCCCTTTCTCCTCTCACTTGAGAATCGCTAGAGCCTCAGTTCGTCTGCTACCCAGCCCAGGGCCAATTCCTCCAGTTTGGCCCGCGTCGGGCGGCCGTTCTCGTCCCAGCCAGCCATCCGGTAGTAGAGTGCCTTGGCCTCCTCGACCTCCTCGGCGGTGACCGCCACTCCGTCGCTAGCCCCACCCTGCAGCGGGGTCAGCAACTTGGGCGGCACCGTGTCCGCCTCTGCGCCGACCCCCTCGCGGGCGTTGAAGGCCCGTAGCAAATTTAACCGCCTCTCTCCTACTTTCATCAGTTCCCACAGACTGGCGTTCCAGCCGGTGACCGCCCGCACCGCCTCCACCAACTGGCTGGGTCCGTAGAGTTGCCAGGCCGGGCCGAAGACAAACTGGCACACGCTCACGCTGTCCAGGCAACTGTAGAGACACTGGGTATAGAAGGCATAGCGCACCTTATCTGCATTCAGTACGTCCGGTGGCTGGGGGTCCATGAGGTCCAGTTCAGCCATTCGTCCCGGGTAGTACTTGTAGGAAGGGTCGTGCTCATGCGACATGTGGTCCGCACCGAAGGGGTTGACGGCATAGATGAGGGCCAGGCTTCGCTTGACCTGGGGCATGTGGGCGGGGAGTTCCTGCCCCTTCACCGCCACCACCAGATCCTGGCCCACGCCCATGATTTCGGCCGCACGGACGGAGCCCTCCCCCAAGACGCGCCCGAAGCCCTCTCGCTTCCCGATGCGTTCCACCATCTGTACCAACGCCCCGGCATTGCCAAAGCGGAGTTCGATGCCATCGGTGTCCTCTGAGGTGAGTAGTCCCTGCTCGAAGCAATCCATCGCCCAGGCGACGGTCGCGCCACAGGAGATGGTGTCCATCCCGTACATGTTGCACAGTTGGTTGGCACGGGCGATCGCCGCCAAGTCGGAGACACCGCAGTAGGAGCCCATCGTAGCCAGAGTCTCGTACTCCGGACCGCCGTAGCGGGGATCCACCTGATAGGGCCCCTCGGCCACCTCCACCACACGCTTGCAGCGCACCACGCAGCCGAAGCAGGTGTCCCCCTCTTTGAGGATAGTCTCGGCCATCCGCTGCCCGCTGATGGCCTCGGCTCCCTCGAAGGTGCCGCTGGACCAGTTGCGGGTAGGCAGGCCGCCACTCTTGTCCTGGGAAAGGACGACGCCGGCGGTGCCCAGGAGCCTCATTCCCGCTACGCCCGATTCCCCGACGTGCTCGCCCCCCCACTTCGCCAACGCCCTCACCGCCCCTGAGTCGGCCAGTTTGGGACGGCTACGCCCCCGCACGATGACCGCCTTGAGGTTCTTGGCGGCCATCACCGTACCCATACCAGTCCGCCCGTTGGCCCGGTTGGCGTTGTTGATGAGTGCCCCGAAGCGCACCCCCTTCTCGGCCGCCGGGCCACATTGGAGGACCTGGACGTGTACATCGTCCAGTTCTTCCCGGACAGCATCCTCTACATCGGCGGTGAAGCGGCCCCAGAGGTGGGCGGCATCCCGCAGTTCCACCTCTCCGTCGTGCATCCACAGGTAGACGGGCCGCTCGGCCTTGCCGTGAATCACGACGCCGTCAAAGCCGGCGGCTTTCAGTTCGGCGGGCCAGAAACCGCCGGCTTGCGAGTCGCCGATCAGCCCGGTCTCGGGGGATTTGGCCGTGGCGGTGACACGGGACTGACCGGAGAAGGGCGCGCCGGTGACGACGCCGACCATCAGGCTCAGCGTGTTTTCCGGCCCCCTAGGGTCGGCCCCGGACGGGGTGTGCTTCAGCAGGTAGTAGGCCCCCATCGCGCTCCCGCCCATGTACTTGCGATAGAAGGTCTCGTCAGGCTCCTCCACCTCCAACTTCCTCGTTGTGAGATCTACGTGCAAGATCTTGCCGTGATATCCGTAGGGCATAGTAACCTCCTCAGTTGTGTAAGATATGTTGTCTCCCGCCTACTGCTCTTCGTAGGTCGGCGTACCCGGTGCCACGCCTGTGATGCGTACCAGCGTCCCTACCGGAGCCCAGTTGTAGAGCGCCTCCGCATCACCGACGTTAAGGATGATGCAGCCATAAGAGGCTGGCCAACCCAGGACACCGGCCCATAACCGCTCTCCATAGGATGTGATTGGTAGTTCGTGGATGCCGTTGGCGAAATCCAGCCCCTCCTGATAGACGGCCATAAAGTAGGGCATCTCCAGACCCCAGCGCGAGGCGTAGGCGCTGTCCTCTTTGAAAAGCACCTGGAACTGCCCGGCGATGGTCGGTGTGCTCGTCATCCCGCTTGAGCAGGTGAAGTCGTAGACCAGTTGCTCATCCCCGTAGGCACGCAGCCGCTGCTCCGTCAGGCTGATCTC
>JAUWNP010000216.1 GCA_030612585.1 Anaerolineae bacterium | reverse complement strand
CGGCCTCGAGGCCACGCGACGCATCTACGAACACTGTCCCACGCCGGTGGTGGTGCTGACCGCCTACGAGACGGCGGACCTGGTCAAGGAGGCCAGCGCGGCCGGTGTGGGGGCCTACCTGGTCAAACCATCCAACGCGCGCGAGATAGAACGCGCCATCACCATCGCCATGGCCCGTTTTGATGACCTGATGGAAGTGCGCCGCCTGAACGCCGAACTGCAGACACGCAACGAGGAACTGGACGCCTTCGCTCACACCGTGGCACATGACCTCAGGAACCCATTGAGCCTTATCATCGGCTTTGCCGGGGTGTTATCCGAAGAGCATAACGCTACACTGCCGGATGATGAGCGAGAGAAATGCCTGCGCGCTATTGTGCGGAACGGGCACAAGATGAGCAACATCATAAACGAGTTACTCGTGTTGGCAGAAGTGCGCCAGGCAGAAACGAGACCAGAGCCACTGGAGATGGCAAGCATCGTGGCCGAGGCCCTGCAGCGACTGGCCTACATGATTGAGGAACACCAGGCCGAGATCATCTTGCCCGATACCTGGCCAGTACCGCTGGGTTACCCCCTGTGGGTCGAAGAGGTGTGGGTCAACTATCTCAGCAACGCCATCAAGTACGGCGGCCAACCGCCCCGCGTGGAACTGGGCGCGACGGCGCAGGCAGACGGTTACGTCTGCTTCTGGATACGCGACAACGGCGACGGTATACCACCGGAGGAGCGGTCCCACCTGTTCACCCCCTTCACGCGGCTCGACCGGACTCGTGCCCAGGGTCACGGGTTAGGACTGTCCATCGTGCGGCGCATCGTGGATAAACTCGGCGGGCAGGTGGGGGTGGATAGTGAAATAGGCAGGGGGAGTGTGTTTACCTTCACTCTGCCAGGAGGTGAGAACTATGTTTGACCATATACTCGTTCCCTTGGACGGATCCTCACTCGCCGAGTGTGTACTGCCTCACGCTATGGCGGTAGCCCGGGCCTGTGGGGCCCAGGTCACGCTACTGCGAGTGTTGGAGCGCCCCCAGGCCGCCGGCCCAACCCGGTCCGTTGACCCACTGGACTGGCACATCCGCAAGGCCGAAGCCAGGGCCTACCTGGACGGGTTGAGCGCCCGCTTGCAGGAAACCGGCCTGCGGACGGAGAGCACCCTCTTGGAGGGCCAGGCGGCGGAGCGCATCGTCGAGTTCGTGCGCAGCCACGACGTCAGTTTGATTATTCTCAGCAGCCACGGACGGAGCGGCTTGAGCGATTGGAACGTCAGCAGCATCGTCCAGAAAATCATACTGCGTGCCTATGTGCCGGTGATGATCGTGCGGGCCTATCAACCCGTTGCTGGCGACCTGACGGGCTTGCGCTATCGGCACATGCTGATTCCCCTGGACGGCTCGCAGAGGGCCGAGTGCGCCCTGCCGCTGGCCACCACCCTATCCCGCTCCCACGGATCCGAACTGCTGCTGGTACACGTGGTGTGCAGGCCGGAAATGGTCTGTCGCGCGCCCCCCACACAGGAAGATCTGGAACTGGTGAACCGGCTCACGGAGCACAACCGGCTGGAAGCGACCAGATGCCTGGAGAATCTTCGGTCCCGGCTGCCTTTGGCCGTCCAGACCCGCGTGCTTGTCAGCGACAACACCGCAGCAACGCTACACAGGTTGGTGAAGCAAGAGAACGTAGACCTGGTAGTATTGAGCGCCCATGGCTGTTCTGGCAGGACCGAATGGCCTTATGGCAGCCTGGTCGTCAACTTCATCGCCTATGGCAGTACTCCGCTCCTGATCGTGCAGGACCTTTCTCCGGACGAAGTGGAGCACACTCAGGCCGAGATGGTTACGAGAGAGCACAAGGGACACTAGCGCATGCCAAACAGTCAATTGGAAAACCTGGCGTGTCAACTGGCCAGGAGCCACACCGTCTCCCGGCGTCCCAGGCGCAGGCCCCCGCTTCTGGACCGCCTGCGGGGGCAGGAGGCGCTCTTACACGACGCCTACCGCCGTTTTGCAGAGGCGTCTGAGGTGCAACTCGCCCTCTCCTACGCGGCCGAATGGCTGCTGGACAACTTCTACACGGTGCGACAGGCGCTGCGCCAGGTTCGCGAGGATATGCCGCCAGGCTACTATCGCCGCCTGCCCAAGCTCGCCACGTCCCCCCTGGAAGGCCACCCTCGAATATACGCCATAGCGCAGGAGATCATCGAGTGCCACGAGGAGCACCTCAATCTTGACCAGGTGAGACTCTTTGTTCAGGCCTACCAACGTGTCACACCGCTGACGATGGGCGAGTTGTGGGCCCTGCCGACCATGCTGCGCCTGGGTGTCCTGGATATTCTAACGCAGGCCATCGCCCGTGTCACGGAACTGCCCCCCCCACCCGACCCGTCTCTGCCATCTCTGAATGAGCACCGTCCTGAGCCCGCCGAAGGGTTGGCAGAAGGGCTAGCAGACGAGACGATCATCTCCAACTGCATCCTCAGCCTGCGTCTGCTGGCGACCCAGGATTGGGAAGTCTTCTTCGAAAGCGTCAGCCGGGTGGAGCAGGTGTTGTCTCGTGATCCGGCGAACGTCTATGCCCGTATGGATTTTGATACACGCGACCGGTATCGCGGGGTGATCGAGGAACTGGCTCAGGCAATGGGCCGGATGGGCCAGGATCAGAAACAGAATCAGGATGAGGAAGAGATCGCACGAGAGACAGTCCGGCTGGCTGAAGAAGCCCGGCGGAGCAAGGAAAGGTCACCCCGCACCACCCACATCGGTTATTACCTCCTGGACAGAGGCCAGAGACAACTTGAGGCCCGCCTGGGCTATCGCCCCCCCTGGGGCGTGCGTCTGTCTCGCTGGCTGTTCGGCCATCCCACCCCGGTCTACCTGGGCACCATAACCCTGCTCACCCTGGTCATCATGCTCGGCCTGGTCCGGTATGCTCTTGTCGCCGGCGGGACTCTCGTTCAATTGATTGGGGCAGGCCTGCTGGTGTTATTACCCGCTACGGCTGTGGCCGTCAACCTGGTCAACTGGTTCATTACCCATACCGTGCCGCCCCGCGTGTTGCCCAGGATGGACTTCCAGGAAGCCATTCGGGCCGAGTACCGCACGATGGTAGTCGTCCCCGCGCTTCTGACCGAAGCCAGCGAGATCGAATCCCTGTTGCACCAACTGGAACTTCACTTTCTGGGCAACGCGGACCCTCACCTGCACTTCGCCCTGCTCACCGATTTTGCCGATGCGCCACAAGAGCATATGCCAGACGATGACAGGTTGCTGGGGCAGGTCAAAGCCGGTATCCAGGCCCTCAACAAAAAATACAGCCGAGGCTCCTCCGGACCTTTTTATCTCTTTCATCGCGATCGGGAATGGAACCCGGGCGAGGAGTGCTGGATGGGCTGGGAGCGCAAGCGGGGCAAGTTGGTCGAGTTCAACAGCCTGCTTGGTGGAAGCAAGGAGACTTCCTACACCGTGCAAATGGGGGATCTCGACCTTCTCCCAGAGATCAAGTACGTCATCACGCTGGATGCGGACACGTCCTTGTCGCGGGATAGTGCATCCCGCCTCGTCGCCACCCTGGCACACCCACTGAACCACGCCGAATTCGACCCGGACAGCGGCGCTGTGATCGCCGGATACACCGTGCTCCAACCGCGGGTGGAGATCAAGCCAACCAGTGTCAACCAGTCGCTGTTCACGCAGGTTTTCGCCCAGGAGACCGGGGTGGACCTGTACACGCGGGCGGTATCCGACGTGTACCAGGACTTCTTTGGCGAAGGGCTCTATGCTGGCAAGGGTATCTATAACGTGGCTGCCTTTAAGAACAGCCTGGCCGAACGAGCGCCCGGCAATGCCTTGCTCAGTCACGACATGTTTGAGGGCATCCACGGGCGCACCGCGCTGGTGACAGACGTGAGCCTGTTTGAGGATTATCCCCTACACTACATCGCCTACACGCGCCGGCTGCACCGTTGGGTGCGCGGTGACTGGCAACTGCTGCCCTGGCTGCTGCCCAGGGTGCCTCACGCGGACGGCGGGACGATGCCCAACGACCTCTCTGTGCTCGATCGCTGGAAAATACTGGACAATCTGCGCCGCAGCCTGCTCATGCCCGCACTGCTGGCCCTGTTGATCGCCGGCTGGCTATGGTTGCCCGGCTCGGCGCTGGTGTGGACACTGGCGGCGGTGCTGGCGCCGGCCATGCCCCTCGTTACCGGCATCGTAACCGGGTTGGCTCGAAGATTGCGGGGTATACCGTCGAGTAGAGCCGCGCTGTCAGTACGGGCAGATGCCATCCGCTGGCTGCTGGCGCTGGTCTTTCTCCTCTATGAGACACTGCTCATGGTGGATGCTATCGGGTGCACACTGGTCCGGCTGACCATCACTCACAGGCACCTGCTGGAATGGACCGCGGCCGCGCATACGATCCGCCTGTTCGGCAAGGAAATGAAAGTGGCGCTGATGTGGCATCAGATGGGCGCTGCGCCAATCCTCGCCCTGGCACTGGCTTTGCTGATAGGAATGCTCAACCCGGCGGTTTTGCCCATTGCCGCGCCGCTCTTACTCCTGTGGTTGGTTTCGCCCCCAATCGCCTATTGGATCAGCCGTCCTGTGGTCCACAAACAAGCCCCGCTTTCCGCCGACCAACGGGAGCAATTGCGCCGCCTGGCCCGCCGCACCTGGGTCTATTTTGAACAGTTTGTCGGCCCGGATGACTACTGGCTGCCCCCCGACCATTTCCAGGAAGATCCAATCGGGAGAGTCGCGCATCGTACCTCACCCACCAACCTGGGGTTACTGCTGCTCTCTACCCTGGCCGCCTACGACCTGGGTTACATCGGCCTCACGGAACTGGCGTTGCGGCTGCGCGACACCTTCGATAGCATGGGCAGGCTGGAGCAGCATCGGGGCCACTTCTTGAACTGGTACCACACACAAACGCTGGCCCCCCTGCCTCCGCGTTACGTGTCCACCGTGGATAGCGGCAACCTGGCGGGCTGTCTGCTGGCTCTTAAGGAGGGCTTGTTGGCTTTGCCCCACGAGCCCGTCCTGCGCTGGCAGCGCTGGCAGGGTCTGCTCGACACATTAAGCATCCTGGCAGAGATCGTGGATGGGCTGGAAGGGATGGATCTGCAGGAGGCGGGCACGGTGCTGGGGGCACACCTGGCCCACATCCGGCAGCAGGTGCTGGCGGGGCGGGATGACCCCGCTGGCTGGCCGCTCCTGCTGACCAGGCTAAACGACGACGGCTGGCAAGAACTGGAGCACCTGTTGCTGTCGCTGGTCAAGGCCGGCTCGTCTGCTCTGGATGCCACGACCCTGCGCAACCTGCGCTTCTGGTCGGGGCAGGTGCGCCACCAATTGCTCAACATGCAGAGTGAACAGGACTTACTGCTGCCGTGGCTTGGCCCCCTGAGCCAGCCGCCAGCGCTGTTCACCCAGGTACAGACGGATCCAGCCATCACCGACGCCTGGCAGGCGCTACAGGAGGCCCTGCCAAGCACGCTACGGCTCGACGAAGTGGCCAAGGTCTGCCGGGCAGGACGGGCGCGACTGGACCAACTGCAAGGCCTGCTCTCCTCTCCCCCCTCTCCGCTCTCCTCTCCCCTCCCTATGGTACAAGAGGCTCGCGCCTGGTGCACGCGCCTGACCGAGGGGCTGTACTCGGCCTATATGATGGCTGGCAGCTCGCTCGTCGGCTATCAGGACATGAGCGCGCAATCAGAGGCGTATTTCCGGGCGATGGACTTTCGGTTTCTGTTTGACTCGCAACGCCAGGTGTTCCACCTGGGCTACAACGTGGAGGCCGAAGAACTGGACAGCAACCACTATGATCTGCTGGCCTCCGAAGCGCGGCTAGCCAGCCTGCTGGCCATTGCCAAGGGGGACGTCCCCCAGAGTCACTGGCTCCACCTGGCCCGTCCCCTTTGCCGGATTGACGGCACGCGGGCGCTGCTCTCGTGGAACGGCAGCATGTTCGAGTATCTTATGCCCCCTCTGCTGGTGCGGAGTTACGAGGGCACGCTTCTGCACCAAACCTGCCGGGCGGCCATCGCTCGCCAGATCGCCTACGCCCGCCAGAGAGACGTGCCATGGGGTATCTCAGAGGCGGGTTACTATGGCTTTGATACCAACATGAACTACCAGTATCGCGGATTCGGTGTGCCGGGGCTGGGATTCAAACGCGGCCTGGGCGAGGACCTGGTGATTTCACCATACGCCTCGCTGCTCGCCCTATCGCTACGCCCCCAGGCCGTGATGCAGAACATCGCTCGTCTCACCGAACAACAGATGCTCGGCCCCTACGGCTTCTACGAGGCCCTTGACTATACCCGCTCCCGGCTCCCCCTGGGACAGAAAAGCAGGATCGTGCGTTCGCACATGGTACATCACCAGGGCATGATCCTGCTGGCTCTGACTAACTATCTCCAGGACGAGGCCATGATACGCCGTTTTCACGCCGATCCCCGCGTGCAGAGCACCGACCTGCTCCTGCACGAGCACGTGCCTCGGCAGGTCCCCGTCGAGCGACTGTACCCGGAAGAAATTGGTATCATTCGCCCGGTTCAACCTCGTCTGACTACAGAACCCTGGCGCGCGCCCGTGGACGGTCCACTGCCCCAGGTGCATTTCCTCTCCAACGGGCGTTACGGTCTGCTCATCACCAGCACTGGCGGCGGCTACAGCCGCTGTGCCCTCAGATCGTCGCAGGGTTGGCAGGAGGTGGACCTCACCCGCTGGCGCGCCGATACCACCCTGGACAATTGGGGAACCTGGCTCTACGTTCAGGACAGAGATAACGGTGATCTCTGGTCGGCGGGTTTGTTACCAACCGGTTCTCCGCCAGAAAGCCAGGAGGTGCTCTTTTGCGCCCACCAGGCCGAATTTCGGCGTCGAGATCACGACATCTCCCTGCGTATGGAGATCACCGTCGCGCCGGACGACGACGTCGAGATCCGGCGTATCACTTTGACCAACCACAGCGGCCGGACTCGCCGGCTGATGCTAACCTCCTATGGCGAAATTGTGCTCGCGTCTCAGACCGCTGACGGGCGTCATCCGGCGTTCAGCAAACTCTTCGTCGAGAGCGAATACCTGCCAGAGATAAACGGACTGCTTTTCCACCGTCGCCCCCGTTCGGCCGAGGAAGAGCCGATCTACCTGGCTCACTTGCTGATCCCGCCTCACCTGCTGGTCGCAGGGCGGGAGGGCAAGATCACCGGCGCTCACGAGAGCGATCGCGCCCGTTTCCTGGGCCGCGGCCGAACGGTTCGCTCCCCGGCCGCCCGCGGCCCCCCCCCCCCCCCCTGCCCCCGGGGCGGGCAGGGACCCGCGGCGGTCCTGGGGGCCGGATGATGGCCGGGGGCCCGGGGGGGCGTCGGG
>JAUWNP010000249.1 GCA_030612585.1 Anaerolineae bacterium | reverse complement strand
GTCAAGAACCAGGGGGTGGACTTCATGCTGGCAAACCCGTCCTTCTACGTGGAGATGGAAGTGAAACACGGCGCCAGCCGCATCGCGACGCTGAAGAACCTGCGGCGAGGCGAGGTTTACACGACCTACGCCGGGGTGATATTCACCAGGGCCGACCGCAGGGACATCAAGAAGCTCTATGACCTTCGAGAAAAGACCTTCATGGCCGTTGAAGAGAAATCATTCGGCGGCTGGCAGATGGCGTTGAGAGAGCTCAAGGAGCATGGCATAGATCCGCACCGAGACTTCAGCAATTTAGCCTTCGGCGGCACGCACGATGCAGTTGTTTATGCCGTGCGCGACAGCAAGATGGATGCGGGCACCGGCCGGGCGGACACGCTCGAGCGCATGGAAGAGGAGGGCATTATCAGGCTGGATGAGTTTCATGTTCTCAAGCTCTATGATTGCCCGTTAGAAGAGGACTTCCCTTTAGTCCATTCAACGCGCCACTATCCAGAATGGCCTATTGCCACACTCGAGCACACCTCCGACGAGTTGGCGGAGCATGTTGCCGCCGCGCTGGTGAAGATGGACACCGACAGCCCCGCCGCCAGGGCCGCGAACTGCGCCGGTTGGACTATCCCGCATAACTACCAGCCTGTACGTGAGTGTCTCAAATATCTTCGCGTCGCCCCGTACGAGCACTATGGCGAAGTGACACTCGCCGATATGTGGCGGAAGTACTGGATATGGATGGTGGGCTTAGGCATCGCGGCAATAACAGTTCTCCTTGTGGCAATCTATGTCCTGCGCCTCACCCGTGGCCTCCACGCCTCCATAACCGAGCGCAAGCGGGCGGAGGAGGCGCTACGCCAACGCACCGCCGAATTGCAGGCGCGCAATGAGGAACTGGATGCCTTTGCTCACACCGTGGCCCACGATCTCCAGAACCCGTTGGGCCTTGTCCTCGGCTTTGCCGAGGCGTTGGAACAGGATCACGCCACAATGCCGGATGAGGAACTCAGCCGCTATTTGCATACGATTGCGCGGAGCGTGCGCAGGGTGAGCAGCATTGTTGACGAGTTACTCCTACTGTCAGAAGTGCCCAAGATGGAAGTGCAGGCGAGGCCACTGGACATGGCGCGCATCGTGGCCGAAGCACAGCGGCGGTTAACCCATATGATCGAGGAATACCGGGCCGAGATCATCTTGTCCGAGACCTGGCCGGTGGCGCTGGGTTATGGCCCGTGGGTCGAAGGGGTGTGGGTCAACTACCTCAGCAACGCCATCAAGTACGGCGGCCAGCCGCCACGCTTGGAACTGGGTGCGACGGTGCAACCGGACGGTACGGTGCGCTTCTGGGTGCGTGACAACGGGTCCGGCCTTGCGCCCGAGGAGCAAGCCCAGTTATTCACTCCCTTTACGCGGCGCGACCAGGTTCGCACCAAAGGGCATGGGTTGGGATTGTCCATCGCGCGGCGCATTGTGGAGAAACTCGACGGGCACGTGGGGGTGGAGAGTGAAGTGGGCCGGGGAAGTATCTTTAGCTTTACCTTGCCGGGTATAGTGACTTGATACTGGCTGCTGGATGTCCCATCTATCTCTAGCATCAAGCATCAAATTGAGGAGAAAAAGCCATGATAAATACAACGACGGAAGGAAAAAACAAGAAGGGAATTGCGAATATGGCCACGACCGATTCTATTCCCTCCTCCGACTTTGTCCGAAATATCGTCGTGGAAGACTTGAAGACAAATAAGTACGGCGGTCGGGTGCACACTCGATTTCCACCAGAGCCGAACGGCTATCTGCATATTGGACACGCCAAATCCATCTGCCTCAATTTCGGCATCGCCGCCCAATACGGAGGCCTCTGCAATCTGCGATTCGATGACACCAACCCCAGCAAGGAGGACGTTGAGTATGTAGACTCGATCCAAGAGGACGTCCGGTGGCTGGGATTCGACTGGGATGATCGGTTGTTCTATGCGTCAGACTACTTTGGGCAACTCTATGAGTACGCCCTGCAACTGATCAAAAAGGGCAAGGCGTACGTTTGCGACTTGAGCGCAGATGAGATCAGAGAGTATCGTGGCACCTTGACCGAGCCGGGCAAAGACAGCCCGTATCGTAACCGTTCGATCGAAGAGAACCTGGACTTGTTCGAGCGCATGCGGGCTGGCGAATTTGATGACGGTTCCCGCGTACTGCGAGCGAAAATTGATATGGCATCTCCGAATCTGAGTATGCGAGATCCGGTCATGTACCGCATTCTGCGGGCAACACATCACAGGACGGGCGACGAGTGGTGCATTTATCCGATGTACGACTTCACCCATTGCCTTTCGGATTCCATTGAAGGGATCACACATTCGATTTGCACGCTGGAATTTGAGAATAATCGCCCCTTGTACGACTGGTTTCTCGATGAATTGGACGCCTATCATCCACAGCAGATAGAGTTTGCTCGCCTCAATCTCAGCTACACCGTGATGAGCAAGCGCAAGTTGCTGGGCCTGGTTGAGGACGGTGTTGTCACCGGATGGGATGACCCACGAATGCCCACACTATCGGGCTTGCGGAGACGTGGCTACACACCGGAGGCTATCAGAAACCTTTGTGGGCGCATCGGAGTGGCTAGGGCTGATAGTATAGTAGATGTAGCCTTTCTTGAGCACTGCATCCGCGAAGATTTGAATCAACGCGCTCCGCGTGTGATGGGGGTGTTGCGTCCGCTCAAGGTGGTCATAGACAACTACCCGGAAGACCAGGTAGAAGAGATGGAGGCGCGGAACAATCCGCAGGATCCCAGTATGGGGACACGGAAAGTTCCCTTTTCACGTGTGCTGTACATCGAACGGGCGGATTTTCGTGAGGACCCACCGAAGAAGTTCTTCCGTCTAGCCCCCGGTCGTGAGGTGCGGCTACGGTATGCCTATTTTATCACCTGTGTGGGAGTGGTCAAGGATCAGCAAACGGGCGAAGTGGTCGAACTGCACTGCACTTATGATCCAGCGACAAGGGGTGGTTCATCTCCAGACGGGCGCAAGGTCAGAGGAACGTTGCATTGGGTTTCGGCGGCCCACGCGCTCGAAGCCGAGGTACGCTTGTACGATCGTCTCTTCGTAAAAGCAAACCCGCTTGATGAAAAGGATGGTTCTGATTTCAAGTCTTATTTGAATCCGAACTCGTTGGAGACGTTGGCGTCGTGCCGTGTTGAACCGAGTCTGGTGGGTGCATTACCTGGAAGTCGCTACCAGTTCGAGAGACAGGGTTATTTCTGCGTTGATCCCGATTCGTCCGGCGGCACACTTGTATTCAATCGAACGGTGTCGTTACGTGATACTTGGGCCAAGATTGAGAAAGCACGGAAGAAGAAGTAGGGAGTATGGAGTAGGGAGTAGGGAGGGGGGAGATGACAGTTCGCGTTCGTATGGCGCCTAGTCCCACCGGCGAGCCGCACATCGGCAATGTGCGGACGGCGGTGTTCAACTGGCTCTTTGCACGCAACATGGGCGGGCAGTTCATCCTGCGCATCGAGGATACCGACCGCGTGCGCTATCAGCCGGAGACCATCACGGTCATTATGGAGGGATTGCGTTGGCTGGGGCTGGATTGGGACGAGGGGCCAGGGCTGGAGGAGCTGCAACGTTTGGGTCTGGAGAACGCCGAACGATACGCCATCGGAGGGCCGTATGGGCCATACATCCAGTCGGGGCGGCTGGCGATGTACAGAGAGGTCGCAGATGAATTGATCGAGCGCGGTTGGGCCTACCGCTGTAACTGCACGCCAGAGCGGCTGGAGCAGGTGCGAGAGCACCAGCGGGCCAGCAAACGGATGGTGATGTACGATCGTCGCTGCCGTGACCTTGCGCCAGACACCATCTCTCCCGGTGAGCCCCACGTCATCCGGCTCAAAGTTCCGTTGGAGGGCCAGACGGTCGTCCACGACGTGATAAAGGGGGATGTGGTCTTCGAGAACAGTGGCATAGACGACCAGGTGCTCCTCAAGTCAGATGGCTTTCCCACCTATCACCTGGCGGTGGTGGTGGATGACCATTTCATGAGAGTCACCCACATCGCCCGGGGCGATGACTGGATCCCCAGCACTCCCAAACGCATCCTAATCTACCGGGCGATGGGATGGGAACCTCCCACTTATTGCCACCTGCCGTTGGTCAACGGGCCGGATGGCAAGAAACTCGGCAAGCGGCACGGTGCTACCTCCATCACCGAGTTCCGCGACCAGGGATACCTGCCGGAGGCTTTGTTCAACTTCCTGGCTTTTCTGGGTTGGGCGCCGGGAGAGGGGGAGGAGCAGGAACTCTTCAGCCGGGAGGAGTTGATCGAGCGCTTTGACCTGTTCCGCGTCAACAAAGCGCCTGCGGTTCTCTCCTATGATAAACTGGATTGGATGAACGGAGTCTACATCCGGAATCTATCGGAGGAAGAACTACTGGAGCGGCTGTTGCCCTTCTGGCAGAAAGCCGATCTGGTGCCCGATCCTTGTCCTGAGGAGGTGCGGGCGATGCTGCGGCGCATTGTGCCACTGGTGCAGGAGCGGCTGAAGCGATTGGAGACGGTCGTTGAGTGGACGGCGTTTCTGTTCGGGGAGATCAAGCCCCCTCCGGCGGAGAGACTGGTGGGTAAGAAGATGACGCCGGGAGAGAGCCTGGCTGCGTTGCGGCGGGCGCGGGCGCTGCTGGCGGAGGTGGAGCCTTTCGAAGCGGAGGCGGTGGAGCCGCCGATGCGGGCGCTGGCAGACGAACTGGGGCTCAAGGCAGGGCAGTTGTTCGGCGTCGTGCGCTGGGCGGTAACCGGACAGAAGGTCGCGCCGCCGCTGTTCGGGTCGCTGGCGATCCTGGGGCGAGAGCGGGTGTTGGCACGGTTGGATGCGGCAGAGGAGACTCTGGTAGCGCTGGTGTAGAGGCTTGCCAGGCATGGGGGTCTGTGGTAGAATGTGCAGTGCCCTGGGGGATCGTCTAATGGTAGGACAGTGGACTCTGAATCCATAAGTCCAGGTTCAAATCCTGGTCCCCCAGCCTTGGCCCCGTGCTTTGTTAAGGTGCGGGTGGGCCAAAAGGCTGCCGGCCCGTGCAGGGGTCGGCAGCCTGTGTTTTGTTCAGGTGGCAGATACTGGGTGAAGTCTCGAGTGGTTCAGCGATTCCTCAGCGCGGTTGAGTCGCAGGTTTCTTGCGCGGCCTTCGATTTCCGCCGTCCCGCCAATCTCTGGATGAGGTCTATCGTCGTGGCCTCCAACTGGGCCTGGTAGCGCCAGAAGACCCACGCCAGCCCCGCCGCCCCGCCGCCCAACGGGATCCACGCCCACCACGGCAACTCCGTCGCGTAGGCTCCCACCCAGCAGGAGACGAACACCCCCGGCAGCCGCCCTAGCGCAGCCAGCACGACCATACGCGGAATATTGAGCGTACTGAGACCGATCAGGAAACAGGCGATGTCGTCGGGGACGAGGGGGAACAGAAAAACGAGGAAGAAGAACAATGGCCCCTGGCGGCCAGCGATTCGATCCCAGTGTGCCAGTTTTTCCGGGTTCACCAGCCGCCCAACCAGTGGCCGCCCGAACCACCGTCCCAAGGCCGTCGCCAGGGTTGTCCCCAGCAGCAGCCCGATCATACTGTAGAGAGTACCCAGCCAGATGCCGTACAGGTAGCCGTTCACCAGCCCTACGAATTGGCCCGGCACCGGTGCCAGCAGCACCTGCGCCACGTTGAGCGCGATGGTGACCAGTGGCCCCCACGGGCCAAAGCCTGCCACCCATTCCTGTATGCGCTCCTGGTCGCCAAAAAAGGTCCAGAGAGGTTCACGCCAGTACCACAGTGCTAGGGTGGTGAAAATCAGTTCAGTTTAGGCGATTTTTGGCTGCAAGATTGGTACCGTTTTTGTTCCTTTGTCTCTCCAAGGCAATTTGGCAGTTGAGGGTTTCTCTGCTATAGTGTCCCAATTCTGACAGATTGTGGG
>JAUWNP010000320.1 GCA_030612585.1 Anaerolineae bacterium | reverse complement strand
GACACGAATCAATCCATTCAATCCGTCTCAATCTTGCCGATCCGTGTTCTAAAGCCTCAGCGGGACACGCGCTGCCAGGTGAGCCGCGCCAGCGCCACCCCCGTGCGCTCGAAGTACTCCATCCGCACGTCGTGTTTCCCCTCGCTCAGCCGGACCGTCGCGCTGCGATAGCCGCGCATCGGATTCCAGGCGTCAACCAGTAGTTGGCCATCCACCCACAGCCGCACGCCGTCGTCGGTGTAGGTCGTGAAGCGATAGGTGCCAGCGCGGAAATAGAGCGGCTGCGTCCAGCGGGCGGAGAAGTAGTCACGTGGCACGCCGGTCCCGGGCGATCCCCAGCCCCAGTTGTGGTCCAAAGCAGTCTCAATGCGCGTCAGCACCGGCTCGCCGCTCAGGTCGGCGTTGGCGAAGTAGGCCGTCGTCCACGGGTCGTCGGCCCAGGCCTCCGGCTCTTCCCCTGCGGGGGGAGGGGAATCACCGGCCGTGCTGGACGCCCACCACAGCCGCACACGGGCGTGGCCGGTGTGCTCGTAGTACTCCAGCCGGATGGTGTGTGGCCCCTGCAGATAGGTGCCGTCCACGTAGTGGAGTTCGTACTCCATATCCTGCCACTTGTCTATGAGGATCCCCTGATCAATCCACAGTCGCACGCCGTCATCGGCCAACACCGAGAAGCGGTAGTAGCCGGGTGTGAAGTTCACCGTGCGCGTCCAGCGGATGGAGAAGTTGTCGTCGGGCATCCAGCCTACGGGCGGTTCCACGCCCCAATCGAAGTTGATCTCGGCATCGTCCCGCTCGAGCGCCGGCCCGCCGACCAGGTGACGGTTGTCGAAGTACTCGCCGTGCCAGGCGGCGAAGGGCTCCCGCAACTGCCACCAGACGTGGGCACTGGCCCCGCCTCCGTGCTCGTAGTACTCGACGATGACCGTGTGCTGGCCGTCCGCCAGGTACACCTCGCCGGTGTGGGTGTTGGGCAGTTTCTGATCCACCCAGGAGTCCACCACCAGCCCGCCGTCCACCCACACGCGCACGCCGTCGTCGGTGCTGGTGAGGAAGCGATAGGTGCCGGCGTTGAAGCCCAGCGTGTGCGTCCAGCGCACCGAGAAGTTGTCGGCGGGCAGGGCCGGGTCGGGGCTACCGCTGCCCCAGTCGAAGTCAATCGCG
Organism: Anaerolineae bacterium; assembly: GCA_030612585.1. The sequence continues at coordinate 1,733 of JAUWNP010000320.1, read as the reverse complement.
CCGTCGTCACGCACCAGCGCCGGCGAGCCCTCCAGTTTACGATTGTCGAAGTACTCGCCGCGCCAGGCCGCGCCGCCCACCACCCGGCGCCAGCCGACGCTGATGGTGGCGTCGCAGGTGTGTTCGTAGTACTCGACCCGCACCCTGTAGGTGCCAGCCGGGACGTAACAGTCCACGGCGAGCGGCTCAGCCCAGCGGTCGCGCCACTCGTCCACCACCAATTGGTCGCCCACCCACCCGCGCACGCCGTCATCGGAGAGGATTTCGAAGCGATAGGTGCCGCCGGCGAACCACTCGTCGCGCACCCAGCGGACGGAGAAGTTGTCGTCCGGCAGACCCGAGGCCGGGCTGCCGGTGCCCCAGCCGAAGTTGATGGTCTCGTCATAGCGGCTCATGACGGGAGCGCCGCTGAGATCGGGGTTGGCGAAGTAGTCGCCCCACCAGGCCCCCGGCGCGGGTGGCGGGGCAGCCGTGGCGGGCCTGCTGCCCAGGAGCGGGCTGGTCAGGGTGAGGATGAAAAGCGGGACGAGAATGGAAATGAGATAACACTTCTTCATCTTCATCGTCGCACCTCCGAAGCATGTCAAACGTGAAACGTGAAACGTCAAACGTGAAAATGCGGTGTAGCCTGTCGTGCTGCAATTATACCCTCAAAGGAGCAGAGTAGCAATGTACGGAACCCTTGCGAGGATCTAGCCATTGGGCTTGGTATTTGTCATTCGCCATTCGCCATTCGTCATTTGCTCATTGTTCATTGGTCATTGAGTGTAAACGTCTCTATCATCTGGTCGAAGGAGCCCCGGCCGGAGTCGGTGACGGCGTGCAGGATGTAGACTAGTTCGTAATGTGGCACGAACCACCAGACGAACCGGCCCTTCGGCAGGGCGAGCGCCAGGTACAGGCTCTCGTGCCCGGCGAAAGGCAGCCACTCGCGGGAGACGACCGCCCCCGGCGGCAGGGAAGCGATCAGTTGGTCGGCCAGTTCCTCCGGGTCTCCGTTGGTCACGCGCACACTGGCGAATCCCTCTCTCGGGCTGGGGGGGTGGGTGGGGCCAAAGGTGGTCTCGCCCTGCCTCTCGCTCTGCACCTCCCAGTGGGGCGGGTAGCGCATGCGGTAGGCCAGTTGCTCGTTGGTATATGTCGGCCAGCCGCTGGTATCGTCCGGCGGCGGTGGCAGGGATGGGCCGTACCAGTCGAAAACGTTGACCTCCTCGACCGCCTGCCCGGCCCGCACCTCGACCGGGGCTGGGTCGTGCTGGGGATTCTCCCAGCAGCCCTCGGGCGGCAACGGGAAGTGGCCCGCCTCGCAGGCCGCCAGATAGGAGTATGCCCCTCCGATCCCCCTGTCCTCAATGGTATAACAGTAGACGTAGTAGATGCCCGGCTCTACGACCGGAATCTCGTAACTCGGCTCTCCCGGCGGCACCACTTGCGTATCCACCCGGTAGAAGCGTCCGCCGTCCGCCGCCACGGCGTACACCGCCAGCGACGGGACGAACTCGCTGGGGAAGAACAAGCGCCCCCGGATGCGCCCGCTGGTGTGGTCGCCGGTGGGCGTGTAGGGGAGTATCAGCGGAGGCGGCCAGATGGGCGTGGGGGTCAGCGTCGGGGTGGGAGGGGTTGTGGGAGGGGGAGAGTGTGGGGGTGTGGGGGTGTGGGAGGGGGGGCGAGTCGGGGGGTGAGGGCGTGCCTGTCGGCGGCAGAGGTTGCGTGGTCGCCGGCTCGCACCCGAC
>JAUWNP010000055.1 GCA_030612585.1 Anaerolineae bacterium | reverse complement strand
CTGCTCGCGGAGTCGCTCTCCATACCTTGAGGATCACAATAGCGGGAGAGCCACGGTGGGCATCCATCCGCTACTCCAGTTCCTACGCCGTTGATGATCGCGTATTTCAGCCCCAGACGGTGCTCGTCGCTCTAGCCGTGGCCCGGGTTATGGCGAGGGTCCAACCTCCTATCAACGGCGGAATACGCCTGGCTGTTGTGCCTGGTGGAGAGAGCGAGGTGGGGCTTAGAGTGATCATCATTGACGGGGCCAGCCTGGAGGTGTGGGCCAATGGCTCCATCTCCGATCAAGAATTCGTCGGCGGATGGACTGGTGGGACCATAACCAGGGAATGAGTATACCAATATGGAAGTGAATGTGCTTCTGCGCTTGACCTGGCGGCTCCTTTCTATACCCATACTCTTGATCGCCCTGGTCTTCCTGGTGGCACTGGCCATAGACCTGGGGCAGGAGGGAAACCTGCCGTCGGCCGTCCCCTCCGCTGCTGGCTTCACGGCCGATTACCTGAAGGGCCTGGCCCATGGCGACATGGGGGTCATCTCGTCCGGCCACCGCGCCATCGCGGGGACGCCCGTGACCACTGAATTGGGCCGCGCTCTACCAAAGTCCCTGGGTCTGCTGGCCTTCGCGCTGACGCTGGCCACGCTGGTGGGCCTCAGCCTGGCGATTGCCGCTGCCTTCCGGCGAGCCAGCCGTTTCTCCGAGCTGCTGCTCTTCGCCTCGGTACTGGGCATCTCCACCCCCAGCTTCTTCGCCGCCATGCTCTTGATCTGGTTCGCCGCCTGGCTGTACCAGAACACCGGCAGGCATCTTATCCCCATCTCCGGCTTTGGGTGGGACTTACATCTGCTCCTGCCTGCACTGGTACTGGCAGCCCGCCCCACCGCTGCCGTGACACGCCTCAGTTACAACGCCCTGGTGGAGATTTTGGAGTCCGACTACATCCGCACCGCCATAGCCAAAGGACTGAGACCCAGCCTGATCCTCCTGCGGCACGTGCTGCGCAACGCGGGGGTGCCCATCTTGACCACCGTGGGGGTCTCCCTTCGCTTCAGCCTGGCAGTCCTCCCCATCGTCGAGCACATCTTTAATTGGCCAGGGATCGGCCTGCGCCTCCTGAAGTCCATCCAGACCCAGGATACCACTGCGGTGATCGGGATGACCCTACCCTTCATCCTTCTCTTCGTCCTGGTCAACCTGCTGCTGGAGGCCCTCTACCCGCTGGTGGACCCCCGGCTGCGGACCTCGGAGGTCGGCGCAGTATGAAACCTCTAACCTTCTGGCAGCGGCTGAGCAGGGCGGTACAGGAACCCTATTTCATCATAGGCTCGGTACTGGTCGTCCTCCTCGTCCTGGTAGCCGTTCTGGGGCCGGAGTTGGCTCCCCACAACCCCTACCTGGTGAAGCGTATACAATGGATTGATGGGGAACTGCACAAAGCGCCTTTCCCCCCCAGCGACCTCTACCCGTTGGGAACGGACGATCAGGGGCGGGATCAGCTTTCCCTGCTCCTCTACGGAGCCAGAGTGACCCTGATCATGGCCTTCGTCGCCACCGTCGTGCGGCTGCTGCTGGGGCTTATACTTGGCACCTTCGCTGGCTGGTGGCCGGGGAGCCTCTTTGATCGAGCCGTAGCCGCCGTCACCGAGCTCCTGGCGGCCATCCCCGGCCTGATCCTGGCCATGCTGGTGGTCTTTGCCATCGGCGTCCGCCGGGGGCAGGTTGCCTTCGTCGTGGCCCTCTCAGTGGTCGGTTGGGGGGAAGTCGCCCAGATCGTGCGAGGCCACGTCCTGACCATCCGCAACAAACTCTACATCATGGCCGCGAGAGCGGTGGGGCTCAACTCAGCCAGCATCCTCAGCCGCCACGTCCTGTCCAACCTCCTGCCGACCCTCCTGGCCCTGGCGGCGCTGGAGATGGGGGCCGCGCTGCTCCTGCTGGGGGAACTGGGCTTCGTCCAACTCTTCATCGGCGGCGGGCGCACTGTCTCTGACTTAGCGAATTTGGGGACGCAACACTACTTTGATGTGCCCGACTGGGGGGCGATGCTGGGCTCCTCCTGGCGTTGGTTCCGCTCGTACCCCTGGTTCCCCCTGGCCCCAGCGCTGGCCTTCTTCGTCGCCATCCTGGGCTTCAACCTTTTCGGTTATGGCCTGCAACGATTCATCGAGCGGGGACGGTTTCATCCCAGTGGCTGGTCGGTGATCCGCTTCCTTTTGGTAGTCGCGCTGCTTCTCCTGGGCGCTCGCGCTCTCCTGCAAAACGCCGGCGTCGAGGCCCAGTTCGCAAAGTTGGTCGGCCAGTTCGACGTGGACCGGGCCTGGGACGATATCGCCTACCTCACCCAACCTGAGTTGGAGGGGCGGCCCACCGGCGGGGCTGGTGCAGCCCAGGCCGCTGACTACATTGTCTCCCAGTTCGAGCAGGCGGGATTGACCACCATGGCGGGATTAACCCCCATCACGACCGATAATAGCCATTTCCAGACCTACACCGCCACCCGTGGACGGGTCACCGCCGCGCCGACCCTGGAAGTGCTGGACGTGGGCGGGGAACCGCAACTGCGGCTCACCGATGGCGTCTCATTCGACCCCTGGCAGGCCTTCCACGCGGAGGGGAGCACGGAGGGAGAACTGGTGGTGGTAGAGGATGGAAGCCGCGAAGTGGTGGTAGGGCTAGAGGGAGCAGTTCTGCTGGTGCTCGACCCCGAGGCAAATGTGTACCGCCCGTGGACCGGCTACATGCCCCTTCAGGCGATTCTCCGCCTGGTGCCCGACGACGAGTTGGCGCACGGCGACCAACCTCCACCCTTCGAGCAAACCAGCTACGCCAGCTTAACCGGATTGCCCTCCTTTCCTAACCTCCTCATCGGAGAATCCTCCGTTCGGCAGATGCTGGCGGAGGTAGGGGTGGACATGGAGGAACTCCAGGCGAAAATGGAAGCAGGGGAGCAGGTTGTGCTGCACACCGGTCTGCAGGTGCGGCTGACGTATGGCCTGGTCTACGAAGAGGTGCTGGCGACCAATGTCGTCGGCTACATCCCCGGTTTGGACATGGAAAGCCGGGGAGAGCGTATCCTGGTGGCCGCTACCTACACCGGGCCGCCTCCACAGGATGGAGCGATCTTCCCCGGCGCAGACGAGAACGCCAGCGGGGTCGCTGTGATGCTGGAGACAGCTCGGCTGATGCACGACCTGGAGTTTGTACCTAAGCGGACGGTAGTCTTTGCAGCTCTTGATGAGATGGGGGGAAGTGAGTTCGTCATCTACCCCCCCTTACCGACCAGTCGTTCAGATATCTGGACGGTGGTGATCCTCCACGGGGTCGGAGCAGGCGAACCGCGCTTGGCTCGGTTGGAAGCGGGGTCCGGCTTGGCCCGCGCCTTCGACCAGGGCGCACGGCGTTTCGGGGTGCGCACAGAGAAGATGGACGAGTGGCGATTCTTCTTCGTCTCCAACTACAGCCGCCTGCGTGGGGGTGATCCGCGAGCCCACGACTCCTACCAGGCCCTGGCAGTGATCCGTCCGGGAGACGATCTCTCCGGTACGCCGGCCGACACTCTGGATCACCTGGACCCAGAGTTGCTGGCGGAGGCCGGGCGGACGGTGGCTCACTACCTGATGGTGCTCAGTTCCAGGTAAGCGGTGTGCGGCAGTAGCGGCACAGGGTTGCCTTTTGCGCATTTTGGTGTAGGATACTTTGCGTAATGTGTAATGTGAAACAGGGCCATCAGATGCCAAGAATAGCCTTCTCTCTTATCATCATCCTGCTGCTTGTAGTGCCAGTCACTGGAGCACCGCTCCCCGCCATCCAGGTCATCTCGCAGTCGATCGAGAGCCACTTCCCCGACGATCTTACTTTCACCATCCAGGTGCGCAGTGATGCCGGGGATATCGTGGATGCTGCCCTATTCTACCAGGTCGGATGGAACGAGACGGAGTGGGTTGGTCGTCCCGAACCATTCGCCCCCGCCGCCGAAGTGACTCTCACCCACGTCTGGAACACCGGCGGCGATACTGTACCGCCATTTATCGAAATCACCTACTATTGGCACATTATTGACAGCGCCGGGAATGAACTCATCACTACACCGGCGCGTACCGAGTACGTTGACTACACCCACGACTGGCAGTCACTAGGCAACGAGCACGTGATCGTCTACTGGTACGACCGGCCAGCCGATTTGGGCGAGGCGCTGTTCGAGGCCGCCGCCGAGGGGTACGATCACGTCGCCTCTGTCACCGGTGTCACGACCGAGCGCACGGCTCGCGTCGTCATCTACAATAACCACCGTGATTTTTGTGCCCTCTACGCTCCCAACTCTTGCCAGGACTGGGTCGGTGGGCAGACATTCTCCGGCATCACAGTCCAGCAGGGCACCAGCCGGGACTGGCTCATTTACGACGTGGTACCTCACGAATTGGCCCACGTCTTCTATAGTGAGATCTTCCGTGACACGTGGGTGCGGGTACCCACCTGGTTCAACGAGGGCATCGCCGTCTACAACGAGCGCACCGATCACAGTCGTGAGAAGGCCCTTGTCACAGAAGCGGCCGCCGACGGCGAACTGATCCCGCTGCGACACATGGGCACACAGGCCAGTGGCCTGGCCCACGATGCCATTCATCTCTGGTACGCCGAGACGTACAGCCTGGTTGCCTTCATCGCCGATGCCTACGGCGAACAGAAACTAGGCGAGGTAATCCTGACGCTGGCCGACAACCATCCGATGGAGGAGACACTGCAACTGACGCTCGGTATGAATCTGATTGAGTTCGAGATGGCCTGGCGGGAGTGGCTGGGCTACCCGGTAGATACGATTCCCACGCCGATGATGCTGGCCCCGATGACGATCGCCCCTATTCCCCTGCCCACCGCGCCCCGCGGTAGGCCCGCTGCTACTGCGACCTCGGTCCCGGTCACCCCCACCGCAGCGTCGCCCACGCCTTCCCCTGTCAGCATGCCCCCCTCGTTCACCTGCTGTGTTTCTTCTAGCACAGTGTTGCTGGTGACACTCGCCTGGGTACTCGCCCGTCCGCGGTCCGTATGAGCCGCAGGTGCACCAGGCGCAGTCGGCAAACACATCCTCCCAGACCCACGCCCTGTTTTCTAATCTACCACCGTGTTGCCTCAGGAATAAATGTTACCGAAATGGATTCGTTGTCTCACGAGAGAATGTTACCGGAAGAAGTTGAACGTTAAGAAATGGCTGCTCGGATCAGGCAGCGCATTTCGAGAAGCCACCACCTGATCCAGGGGCCACATATCAAGTGTCCTCGGACTGTGACCAGAGATGGTCAAGCAGATCGTCCATCTGTTGTCGTAGTTGACGTATCTTCTCAATATTCAGGGGGGGATGACGACTGTAGGGCGGTTTTGCTAACCGCCGTCCGGTCGGATAGCAAATCCGACCTACACCCGCCCCAAGTTTTTGAGAAGATACTAGTTGAGCTAAGTCGAGTTCCTGGTAGGCGATGCGAAATGCTTGGTTGACCAACGGGTGCAGAAATGATATACTGGGGATGTCCATAAGCCGAACCCGGACACGATGATCAAGACCACGATTGGCGAGCCGGCATGGATGTACGACACTGCCAGCAGCGAGGTAGTCATGCAGACCTACGATCCGCTCATCTTCATGAAGCGCACGCGGTACGACGAGTTCGTGGTTGAGAAGGTTCGGATTAACGCCGCAGTATGAACCTTTCATCTGCCTGATTAGTAGATATATTGGGGATCGTCGTGCGATCTGTCTCTGGCATGCAGGTGAGCCAGAAAAACCTATCTTTACCTTTTGGAGCTGTCTATGTCTCAAGTTCAAACCTTCGCCGAGCGTGTGATTACAAACATTGAGCGGGTAATCGTCGGCAAGCGGGATGCCGTAGAGTTGGCTGTGGTCGGCCTGCTCTGTCAGGGACACCTGCTGATAGAGGACGTACCCGGAGTGGGCAAGACCATGCTGGCCCGCAGCCTGGCGCGCTCGCTGGGATGTTCGTTCCGCCGCATCCAGTTCACCCCCGATATGCTGCCTAGCGACGTGACCGGGGTTTCTATCTTCAACCAGGCCAATCGCCAGTTTGAGTTTCGGCCGGGGCCGGTGATGGCCCAGATCGTCCTGACCGATGAGATCAACCGTGCCACGCCCAAGACGCAGGCCGCCCTGCTGGAGGCCATGGAGGAGCGTCAAATCACCGTGGACGGTGTGACGCATCCTCTGCCACGACCGTTTATGGTGCTGGCCACCCAGAACCCGATCGAGTACGAGGGTACTTTTCCGCTCCCCGAAGGCCAACTAGACCGCTTCTTGCTGCGTATCCGCCTGGGGTATCCTGGTAAGGAGGATGAGATTCGCATTCTGGAGCGGCAGCAATTCCGCCACCCGCTGGAGGATCTGGAGCGGATAGCCTCGGTGGAAGAGTTATCCCAGGCGCAGGAGGCGGTGAAGGCGGTGTATGTGTCACCAGCCGTGAAGCGTTATCTCGTGGAACTGACACGCCAGACACGGCAACATACTGAGACCTACCTGGGGGCCAGTCCGCGCGGTAGCCTGACATTGTACCGGGCCGGGCAGACACGGGCAGCCATTCTGGGGCGGGGCTTCGTGCTCCCAGACGATATCAAGGCCCTGGCGCTACCGGCCCTGGCCCATCGCGTGATCACAGGCCCTGCGGCGCGTCTGCGGGACGTGAGCGCCGAGCGCATTGTGCAGGAAATTGTAGAAAAGGTACCGGTGCCCGGCGGGGACCTGACTGGTGAGGGGTGAGGATGACGAGTTCGTAGGTCGGATTTGCTATCCGACCCTATGGCGGTTAGCAAATCCGCCCTACGCTGCTCAGTGTCCAGAGGCAAAAGATGACTATCTCTTTGCGCGTAGTGCTGGGGCTGCTTGGCCTCAGTCTCATAGCCCTGGTAGTGACCGGCTCGCCCATTTACTCCCGCTTGAGTTATCTCTGGGGATTTCTGCTGGTGGGAAATTGGGCCTGGGCTGCGTTGGCGCTACGAGGGGTACACGTGCAACGCGAGCCACGCACCCGGCGCGCTCAGGTGGGACAAGTCTTTCAAGAGCGGTTCGAGGTTCAAAACGACAGTCGCCTGTCACACCTGTGGCTGGAAGTGCGCGATCAATCTGCTCTGCCTGGTTCACAAGGGTCGCGCGTGCTCGTTATGCTTCGAGGGCGACAACGACGGTCCTACCTGGTACGCACCCGCCTGGTCCAGCGAGGCGTATTCCCTCTGGGGCCAACTGTGTTGGCGTCGGGGGATCTCTTTGGCCTGTTCCCGGTTAGCCATGTCCTGCCATCGCATGATTCTTTGCTGGTATACCCCATAACGGTAGGGGTGCGTGCTTTCCCCAGCCCGCCGGGGTTGTTGCCAGGAGGGGAAGCCCTACGTCACCGCACGTATCAAGTGACCCCGAACGCAGCGGGGGTGCGCGAGTATGCCCCTGGCGATTCCCTGAACCGCATCCACTGGGCGAGCACAGCGCGGCGAGAGCGCCTGATGGTCAAAGAATTTGAATTGGACCCCCTGGCCGAGGTGTGGCTTCTCGTGGACGCTGCACAAGAGGTACAAGCCGCACTGCCCTATTCCCCTCCCGACGTGGCTGTAGACGCGTTATGGCGTCCTTTGACAGAGATAGTGTTGCCCCCTTCCACAGAGGAGTATACGGCGAGCATCGCCGCCTCGCTGGGGCGGTATTTCCTGCAGCGTGGGCGTGCGGTAGGACTGGTGAGTTGTGGACAATCACAATCCCCAAATATACTGCCCCCTGACCGGGGCGGGCGGCAACTGGGCAAGATACTGGAAGCCCTGGCACTATTGCGTGCTCAGGGGGATTTGCCCATCTCAGCCCTGGCGACGGCCCAGGCCCAACACCTGCCGCGTGGCAGCACAGTGATCTTGATCACCCCCTCCATACGAGAGCGCGTGGCCCTGACTGTGGATCTCCTGTTGCAGCGAGGGTTGCGGCCGGTAGTCGTCTTGCTGGATGCAGCCTCTTTTGGTGGCCCGCCGGGGACAGAAGCCCTGGCGACTGCTATCATGATACTGGGGGTGCCGGTGTGCCAGGTGACGAATGGTGCAGACCTGGGAACTGCCCTGAGCATGGCAGCGCCGGATCTGGCGATCCGGCGGGAGCAGGGATGAGCCCCATGAGACCATCAACCCCCACACCCCCACACTCCCACACTCCCACATCCCCTCCCCGCTGGTGGGACCAACTCGCCGCCCTTCTGCTGTTGGCTGCTATATCTACCGCCGCCGCCCGCCTGATCGCCACCCACTGGACCGACCACCTGAACCTGGTCCCGATTCTGGCCAGCCTGGGGGTACTGGCCGGCCTGGCCCTGGGCCAGAGTATTTTCTCCCCGCGCCAGGCCGCCGCCTTTGCCCTGGCCTATGGCCTGTTCGCTGTGCCTTGGCAACTCGGCCTCACGTTGGACCCCGGCATCCTGTGGACCGAACGGTTGATCAGCCTGGCCGGTCGCCTGGGCATCGCCCTTAGCCAACTGGCACAGCAGGAGGCCGTGCAGGACCCTTTGCTCTTCCTATTCCTGATGACCAGCCTCTTCTGGACACTAGGCGTGCACGCCGGCTACAATCTCACTCGCTACGCCCGCCCCTGGCAAGTCATCCTCCCTGCTGGCCTCACGCTGCTCATCATCCAAATCTACGACCCCTTCGTGCCCTCCCGCGTCTGGTTCCTGGGCGTCTACATTTTCTCTAGCATCCTACTTCTGGCCCGCCTGACCTACCTGCATCACTATGCCCGCTGGAAGCAGACTCGCGTCCGCCTGCCCCTCTACATCGGCTTTGACATGACCCGCATTACCCTGTTGATCACCGCCTTGCTCGTCCTGGTAGCCTGGAGCATACCTGCCCTGGCCGATGTTTTACCCTCTGCCGAGGAAGTCTGGCAGAACGCTACCCAGCCCTGGACCACTATACGCGACCGCCTGAGCAAAGCCTTCGCACCTCTGCGCCGCACCGTTGGCCTGGTCCACTACGAGTACTATGGCGAGCACCTTTCCCTGGGCCGCGGGAGCAAACTCTCCGACACCTCCATCATGACTGTCGAGGCACCGCCCCGCCCCGCTGGGAACGTCCGCTACTACTGGCGCGCCCGTGTATACGACCGCTACGCCGACGCCCGATGGACCAGTACCTTCTCTATCACACAGCCTGTCACTCCCACCCACTTCGGCCTGACCTTCCCTGAAGCAGAGGAGCGCTGGACGGCCACCTTCGCCTTTAACCCGGCCATCCCCATCGCAACCCTATACACGCCCCCCCATCCTATATGGGTCAGCCGCCCGGCCCAGGCGAACCTGGCCTACAATCCCGATGGCACCGCCGACCTGGCGGCTTTGCACGCCGCCAAGCCCCTGCGCGCTGGTGAAACCTATCAGGCCCGATCTTCCCTCAGCACCGCCACTATCGCTCAACTGCGCGCGGCCAGCGCCGACTACCCCCTGTGGGTCACCGACCGCTATCTGCAAATTCCTTCTACCGTTACTACCCGCACCCTGCAACTGGCCCACCAGATCGCCTCTGGCATGGACAACCCCTACGACATCGTCGCCGCCGTCACCACCTACCTGCGCACTCACATCCAGTATAGCGAGACCATCCCCACCCCACCCCCCGATCAAGAACCCCTGGACTGGTTCCTCTTTGACCTGCGCCAGGGCTTTTGCAGCTACTATGCCTCCACCGAGGTCATCTTGCTACGCTCGCTGGGCATCCCGGCTCGCCTGGCCGTTGGCTTTGCCCAGGGCGAACGCCAGGATGATGAGAGCGAGGGTGACATCTACCTGGTGCGCCAGCGCGATACCCATGCCTGGCCAGAAGTCTACTTCCCTGGTCTGGGATGGGTTGAATTTGAGCCCACCGCTTCTCAACTCCCTATCCATCGCCGCCTGGGCGAGAGCCAGCCCGCTACTGCGGCAGGCTCCACCCTGCCACCTGGTGGGGACATTGAGGGTCGCCTGGACGACCGTCTGGAAGGAGTCGAGGATGCCGAACTGGACCTCTCCTACGAAGCCTCTCCCAACACCGCGAAGACCGCGGCCACCTATGCCGTAATTCTGGCCCTGATCCTGCTCTCCCTCATTTGGCACAGACGCCGCCGGCATGGCCTAGCGCCTCTCCCTGTCCTACTGGAAGGAGGGCTGCGTCGTTTTGGTCTGCAGCCCCCCCCCGCCCTGCGTCGTTGGGCACGCCGCGTCGCCCTGGCTCCTCTGGAGCGTGCGTACCTGGAACTCGACCACGCACTGGTCCGCCTGAACGCCCCCCCTGACCTCGCCGACACACCAGCCGAACGAGTGGCAGCCCTGGCCCACCTGCTCCCTGCGGCTATGGATCCTGCCCAACGGTTGCTGGCCGAATACCACGCCACGACCTACAGCCCCCGTCCCGGAAGCCTCCACGTTGCTCGACAGGCCGCTCGCGCCATCCGCGACCTGTCTTGGCGAGCCAGAATCCGCCGACTGGTCACCGGCCGGTAGGAACCCGCCCCCTCCGTCTCACCCGTACTGAAGGCAACTGGCAAGACGGACGGGAATGTAATTCCCCAAAGGTCTGAACTATACCTCACGCAGTCGCGCCTTGCCCCCAGGGATACGCCTGGTATAATCTGAGAACGTGAAGGGAGTATACGTGACGAGCCTGACGCGCCGGGAATTCCTCAAACTGAGCGGGGCTGCGCTGGCAGGAGCCGCTTTCCTGCCACCGCCCCCCCACGTGCGGCTACCTCCCCGTGAGCAAACTGCACGCGAGCAGGTTCGGTTGGGGCGGGTCGCTGAGTGGTCGGTCTGGGTGCGTACGGAACCCAACCACCGCGCCCCCACCGTGCGCCACCACTGGCGCGACGACGTCATCGCCTACTTTGAGGAGATCGAAGCAGAGGGCCGCAACCCGCACAACCCCGTATGGCTCCGCGTTATCGGCGGCTACATCTACTCCTCCTACGTCCAGCCGGTCGAGGTGTACCTCAACACGCCGCTGCAGCACATCCCCCCCGAGGGACTGTGGGGAGAGATCAGCGTCCCCTACACCGACGCCCGCTACGCCCCGTCGCCCAACGCCTACCGGGTCTACCGCCTGCATTACAGTTCAGTCTACCGCATCGTCGAACCGGTGTGGGGCACAGACCACCGGCTGTGGTACCGGCTGCGCGACAACCTGGCCCCTGGGCGGCGTCAGTACGCCCCCGCCGAACATGTGCGCCTCATCCACCCCGAGAACCTGATGCCGATCTCGCCTCACGTCCGCGATAAGAGCATCGAAATCTCGCTCGCCGACCAACAACTTGTGGCCTTCGAGGACGACGAGCCGGTGCTGACCACACACATCTCCGGCGGTGTAGGTGGCAACCGCGCCACCCCGCGAGGGCATCATCACATCATATTCAAATCCCCTTCGCGCCACATGAGGGGCGAGGACTTTGACCTGCCAGGTGTCTCCTTCGACTCCTACTTCTGGGGCGCGATCGCTATCCACGGCACCTATTGGCACAACGATTATGGCCGCCCCCGCAGCCACGGCTGCGTCAACGTATCTCCCGAGGCAGCCAAATGGCTCTTCCGTTGGACCACACCCGTCGTGCCCTACGATAAGAATCATCTGCATGTGCGCGAGGGCGGCACCCCTGTGATCGTCTACTGAGCGATGTCCGAGGACCTGCGACGACGGCTGCGCGAACTGGGAGTGGTGCGGGGTGTGCACGAACTAGCGACGCACCCCCTCACCCCCCCCTACAGGGGGGAAGCACCCACCCGCCGCCGCGTCGCCATCGAAGACCTGGTGCCCGGCCACTTCTACACGACCTACCACGGGCAGTGCTTCGTCGTCGAGGCGACCTATCCGCCCGACCACCTCCACGGAAACCTGCCACTCTCCGCCTTCCTGGGCCTGTCTCCTGAGACTATCGCTCAAATCGCACGAGATGCCGCACTGGCCAGCGTGGACCTGCGGCGGGTCTGCTTTCTTGATACGGAGACGACCGGGCTTTCCAGCGGCACCGGCACGATGGCCTTCGTCGTCGGACTTGGCTTCTTCGCCGAGGGAGGCTTCCGCTTGTGCCAGTACTTCCTGCGCGACCCCGGCGACGAACTGGCGATGGTCGAGGCACTGGCGGAGCGCCTGCCGGAATTCGAGGCCCTGGTATCGTTCAACGGCCGCGCCTTCGACGTGCCAATCCTCGAAAACCGCTTCATCCTGGCGCGCGCCCCACCACCGACGGCGGGAATGCCCCACCTCGACCTGCTGCATCCTGCGCGGAGACTGTGGCACTATCATCTGCCGTCGTGCGCGCTGGGTACGCTTGAGCGAGAAGTACTGAGCGTGACGCGCGAGCAGGATGACGTGCCAGGCGGCGTCATCCCCTACCTCTACCGTGACTACCTGCGCACAGGCGACGCCCGCGAGATGAAGCGCGTGCTCTACCACAACGCGGTGGATATCCTCAGCCTGGTCACGCTGGCCACGCGGCTGTGCCGGGCCTTCGCCAACCCCTGGGCCGATGGAATGCTCAGCGGCGCGGAGTTCTATGGCCTGGGTCGCTGGTACGAGGCCGATGGCCGGCTTGCCGAGGCGGAACGGGCCTACCGCGCGGCCCTTCGACTGCATCCAGGGCAAGCCCTCGGCGTCCACCTCGCTCCCGACCTGTACGCCAAGGCACTGCGCGCCCTGGCATACTCCCTCAAGCAGGCCGACCGCCGCCACGAAGCGTTCGGCTACTGGCAGCAACTCGCGCTGGAAACGAGAGACGACGTACTGGCCCACGTCGAACTGGCCAAGTACTTCGAGTGGCACGTGGGGAACCTCGCGCTGGCCGCCGATTGGACGAGGGCGGCACTGGCGCAGGTCGAGAACTGGCCCGCAGGGATACGCTGTGACGCCGCGCTGGTCGAACTGCACCACCGGTTGGCGCGATTGGAGCGGAAGACTGATGCCCGAACTCCCTGACCTCGAAATCATCCGCGAAGTGTTGTCTCCCCGGCTGACCGGGCAGACCATCAACGACGTCGAAGTCGTCCGCCCGCTGGTGGTGCGCGATCTCACATTCCAGGGATTCGCCAAGACACTCACCGGCCAGGCCTTCGCCAGTATGCGGCGGCGCGGCAAGGTATTGCTCTTCCCCTTACAGTCCGGGCTGGCCCTGGCGATCAACTGCAAACTGGCTGGTCGTCTCCAGTACGCCCTCCCCGCCGAGCGCCGCCTGCCCAAGACTCACATTGTCCTGCGGCTCTCCGACGGCCACGAACTGCGCTACAGCGATCGCAAGACGATGGGCCAGGTCTACCTCACCGCCAGCCTTGAGGCCATCCCCGGCTGGGCCGAGATGGGACCGGAGCCCTTCGATCTAACGCTGGAGGGCTTCCAGGAGCGGTTGAGGCCGTATCGGGGAGAGATCAAGGGGATTCTCACCCGGGGCGGGGCAGTGGCAGGTGTCGGCAACGCCTACGCCGACGAAATCTGCTTCGCTGCCCAGGTGCATCCCTATCGCAAACGTACATCGCTCACCGACGAGGAAATCGCCCGGCTGTACGAGGCAATGCAGTCCGTGCTGCGCGAGGCGATTGCCACCCTGCGGGGGCGCGTCGGGACAGAGATTCATCGTGAGGTGCGCGACTTCCTGGCCGTGCACGGTCAGGGAGGCAAACCCTGCCCGGCCTGCGGCACCACCATCTCCGAGATCAAGGCCCGTGGCCGGGTGACCAACTTCTGCCGCGCCTGCCAGCCAGGCGGGCTGATACGGTTCTGATAAACGGCTGACAGCCTGGACGCCACGCTGAATCTGTGTTAAAATACCGTTCGCTCTTATGTTCTATCATCGGAGACCCAAATGCGTCGCCACTTGCTTTTCATCCTGGGATTGCTCATCCTGTTGACTTTGAAGACGAAGCCTGCTGCTGCAACAGGCAGTCTGTATGATCCGGGAGAACCTCAGTCACCCACCATCCACGCCCGCTACGTCTGCGTGCCCAGCCTCATCTGGCGTAATCCAGAACTATGCCCCTCTTACGGGCCCGGCACTACCGCCTATCGCATCGCCTCCATCCGCACGCCCGATCCGCTGCCCGAACTACCCGTGCTCGAACTACCCCACGACGAAGACGACAAACTTATTCCTCACGCCTACGCCTACGTCAGAGCCCTGCCGCTGAACATCTACCGCCACCCGATGGAGGCTGCGATGGGTTTGCCGCCCGTGCGCACGATGCTCTCCGGCGACTGGTGGGTCAGCGTAGGTGGCCTGGTCGAATACGAGGGACAGCGATGGTACCAGATCAACAAGGAAGAGTTTGTCCCCGCCGACGCGCTAGCGTTCGCCAACCCTTCCCACTTCCAGGGCGTCTACCTTACCGAGCAACCTCAACACCCCTTTGCCTGGATCAACCGCTGGGTGCAGCCCTCGGTCGTGCCACAGGGTACGATCAACACCGGTGCCGAACTCAAGCGCTACCAACTGGTCACCATTTTCGCCGATGAACGGCGCGGCGACGATATCTGGTACCTGATTGGCCCC
Source organism: Anaerolineae bacterium (assembly GCA_030612585.1). Next base: position 9,395 of record JAUWNP010000055.1, on the reverse strand, counting down.
GACCAGTGGGTGGAACAGAAAAATGTATCCCGGGTGGACGTGGACCCGCCGTCGCCGGAGATCGGCCCGGGTGAGAAGTGGATTGAGGTGGATCTATTCGAGCAGACGATCGCCGCCTACGAAGGGGAGCGTATGGTATACGCCACACTCGTCTCTAGCGGCCGGACCGCCACCGCCACCCCTTCCGGCCTGTACCGCCTCTGGTCCAAGGTACGGGAGGGCAAAATGAGCAACCCTGACGTAGATGACGGTGCCCCAGCATGGTACTTCATCGAGGACGTACCTTGGACGATGTACTTCCACGGAGGGTACTCAATCCACGCTGCCTTCTGGCACGACGCCTTCGGCTTTACGCGCAGCCATGGCTGCGTCAACCTGGCCCCCCGCGACGCACTATGGTTCTTCAACTGGGCCGACCCGTTCATCGCCGAAGACACGGACCTGATCTACATAGGCGGAAGCACGCCAAACACCTGGGTCTGGGTGCATTACACGTCGCCCCTGGAGTAAGACTCGCTATTCGCCATTCGCCATTCGCTATTCGCTTAATGAAACCAACCACCCCATCACGCCGCGCGCTGTGGCTGGCCCTGCTCGCCAGCCTGGGTCTGGGTATGGCCCTGTTCGCCGCCTGCAACAGCAGGGCAGTCCCCGACGTCACGCCCACGCCGACTCGCACCCCACGCCCTCACACCCCCACCCCCACGCTGACCCCTTCGCCCACCCCCACCCCCGCCTGGCCGGTGACCATCTTCGTTCCCGCAGGACAACTGCCCGTGCCCGTCGCCGATGCGCTGAACCCCGCGCTCGCCGCCCACCCCGACATCTTCGCCCCGGCTTCCTCCGCCGAGGCCGCCGATGTGCGGGTGGCGCTCAACCCTTCGGCCGCGCTTAGGACAAGCCCCGACCCCGACGCGACTCTGCTTGCCGAGTGGGTCTACGCCATCGTGGCCCCCTTCCCTACGCTGACCGACGAGGTGGCCTGGGCCGACGTCGCCAGCAGTTGGAACGGCACACCAGCCGGCCCTTTCGCCGGCCAGCCACTATTGATGACCGCCGACGTCGCTGCGACGCTGACCGCCATAATGGGCGATCCGGCCCCTGGCGCGATCGAGGTCGTCCCGGCGGACCAAATCGCGCAGCGCGCCTGGGATACCCGCCCTGCCTGGGCTGTGGTCCCCTTCGACCAACTGGAGCCGCGCTGGAAGGTGCTGCGCGTGGACGGTGTGTCAGTGCTCGATAAGGGGATGGACACGGAGGCTTACGCGCTGGTCGTGCGCGTCGGCGTGACCGGCCTGGAGCGCGGCGTCGCCAAACTCCAAGAGATCATGGTACCATCCCTCACCAACCGCGATCCGGCCAAGACGACGGTGATGGTGATGACCGGAGTAACCGCCCTCTGCCGGGCCACTGCCATGAGAATGGAGCGCCACGGCGTGACCTACCCCGCCCAGGACATCCACTCCTGGTTGGTCGAGGCCGACGTCACCCACGTCAGCAACGAGGTCTCCTTCGCCGAGAACTGTCCGCCACCGTCTGACTACTACACGATGGTCTTCTGTTCCGCCCCCGGCTTTATCGAACTGCTGGAGTACATAGACGTGGACGTAGTCGAACTCACCGGCAACCACCTGCTCGACTGGGGGGTGGAAGCGATGAATCTATCACTGAGGATGTACGACGAGCGCTCCATCCCCTACTTCGGCGGTGGCTGGAACCTGGCGCAGGCACAACGCCCGCTGACGCTCACCCACGGCGTGCACACCTTCGGCTTCATGGGCTGCAACCCGGCGGGGCCACCCTCCGATTGGGCGACCGACGACCGTCCCGGCGCGGCCCCCTGCGACTACGATCTCCTCTACGCCCAGATTCGCCAACTGCGCGAGCAGTCCATCATCCCCATCGTCACCCTCCAGTACTGGGAGTTCAGCCAATACGAGCCCACGCCGCAGCAGCGGGCCGAGTTCCGCGCGCTGGCCGAGGCGGGCGCGGTCATCGTCAGCGGCAGTCAGGCACATCAGCCGCAGGGCTTCGACTTCCACGCCGGGGCCTTCATCCACTACGGCCTGGGCAATCTCTTCTTCGACCAGATGTGGTCGTTGGAGACGCGGCAGGAGTTCGTGGACCGGCACGTTTTCTACGACGGGCGACACATCAGCACCGAGGTGCTGACGGCGATACTAGAAGACTACGCTCGCCCGCGCCCGATGACGCCCGAGGAACGGGAAACACTACTGAGAACAGCGTTCGCGGCCAGCGGATGGTAACTCGCTTGCTTGTCTCCCCCAGCGCCCTGACCTGAAGAGCCAGAGCTAAATCGTCCCCCCTAGCACCGCCTGTTCACGGCGGCGCGACTGCACGCAGCACATCGGCGGGTCGGGCGGTTTTCACCACGGGCGGCAGCCGTTCCAGTTGTTGCCGGTCAAGCGTCACAAGCACGGTACCGTATTGCTGCGCCACGGCGGCATAAACCGCGTCGGCGCCGCGCAACCGGGCAGTCGCCGCCAGACCGGCAGCACGGTCGGCCAACGATTCGTCCAACGACACGAGTGTCTGGTTAGGCCAGCCACGCAACTCCATCGCCAATGCCACCGCGCGTCCGCTGTCGTCGAGGACACACGCAATGGCGGCAGCCACCTCGACCAGTAACAGCGTGGGACAGAACAAAGGCACGCGCTGCCGCTGAACCTGGGCCAGGAACTCTTGGCTGTCGGCGGAACCAGCCTCGGTGGGATTCAGCGCGCTGATGTGGACACTGGCATCAATGGTGTACATCTCGCTCCCTTCAACGCCGGACGTCGTCTATCAAGTCCTGGGTCGAAAGGCCCGACGGCCAGGCGCGGCGGATTTCCTCGGCCAGCCGCTCGTAACGTTCCCAGTTCCCAAGCATGGCACTCTTGCTGACTCTTACCATTTCCGCTTCTGCCCGCTCGGTATCCAGGGGCAAGATGACAGCCACCGGGTGGCCCTGATACGTGACCACGTACTCAGCGCGCTCCTCACGCACGCGCCTGATCACTTCGCTGGTCTGCTCTCGCAACTCACGCACTCCGATCAGGGACATAGACTCCTCCTGTAGTATCAATAGTAGTCTTTATTGATACTACATTCTACCACAGGTCACACACCTGTGCAACCGCTCTCAAGCCATCCGGCGAGGCACACCGGCGGCGGCGAAGCGGCCCAGGGTCGAACGGTGCGCCCCCTGCGCGAATTGGCGAATGCTCCCAAATGGAGTATAATTCAAATGGGCACCGCACGCCAACCCCGCCGCGGGGAATATCCCAAGTCCGACGTCGGACTTAGGACTTCAGACAAACCTTGGACAAAAGACGAAAGGAGTAAAAAATGCCCGTAGAAGACTTCTGGCAACCCATCTATAACGCTTTCAACCCGCGTGAACGACTGTGGGGTGAAAAACTGGACACCTTCTTCGTTGAACGGGAACACAGCCCGTTAAAGAAATTGAAAGTGCAGTTCCGGCCTGGCCGCGACATGCAAAAGACAGCACTAGTAGGACACCGGGGCAGCGGGAAGAGTTCTGAACTGCTCAAACTGGTCAGCACCATCGGCTCGGATTTTTTCGTCGTCTGGTTCGATGCCAACCTCAACCTGGACATATTTAGCGCCAATCAGGTGGAACTGCTCTTCCTACTTGGGACAGCCATCTACCAGGTCGCTGAACAGGCGGAGATTAACCCCAACCGCAAGCACTTTGACCTGCTGACCGATGGTCTCCAGACACTGGTGCGGGAACAGACCCGCCGGACCGACTTCGTCCTGGACGTAGGCCGTCTGCTGACCAACATCGCCTGTTTCGGGCTCCCGGTCATCGCCGGGGCCGCGGCCGGGCCTGCCGTCGGCGCGGGGGTGGGCGCCCTGACCGCACTGGCCCGCGAGTTGAGCCAAGAGGCATTCTCCCTGGGAATGAAACGTGAGGAGGTAGCCCGTTTGGAGGTGGAACCCCACACCCGGGACATCGCCCGCGCCGTCAATCTGATCATCGCCGACGTGGAGCAGAAGGCTCGCAAACCAGTGCTGATGATAGTGGACGGCCTGGATCGCCTGGATTTGAACCCTGCGCGCGATATCTTCGTAAACAGCCAGGTACTCTCCTTGCCAAACTGCTGGGCCATCTACGTCACCCCGATTGCAATCTACTACTCTACCGACTTCAGGCAGATTATACACGAGTTTGTGCCGGCCGAATTCCCCAACGTGAAACTGCACGAGAGGGGCGCCCCCGACACACCGCATAAGGCTGGAATGAGAACAATGCGCGAGGTCGTTCGCCGCCGTCTGAAGACGCTGGGCCACGAGCCAGAGAAAATCGTCAGTCGAAACGCTCTGAGCATGATGGTGAAGATGAGCGGGGGCGTGATGCGGGAGATGATCAGCCTGATGCGGGAGGCCATCGTGCAGGCCGAGATCAGCGGGGAGACCCAGGTCAACTTACGAGCCGCCCGCGCTGCCGTCTACAAACTCCGTCGCCAGTACGCCGCTGGTCTGCGCCAGGAGCACTACCGCGAACTGGAGGACTTCCGCACCACCGGCATTCCCTCCCGAAGCAAAGACTGCGACGACCTGCTACGCAACCTGTACATCCTGAGTTTCATCAACGACACCTTCTGGTATGATATTCACCCCAACGTCCGGCCTCTATTGGAAGGAGTGAAAAGCGAGTAGGGTGAACGACATCTTACAGCGTTTCCCTGCGCTGCGCGATGCGCTCCAGGAAACCACTGTCCACCTACGGATGGCGGCAGAAGGTTGTCTGCTCGTCGCTGTGACCGACGACGACCGCCTCCGGCGAGAGGTCAAGGCGATAGTGGTCGAGCGACTCTACAGCCAAGCCACGTTTGACGAATACGTTTTTGACCCCATCTACCCCAGCCTGGCCGCCTACCTGGAGGCCTTGCCGCCGCCTCAGGGCCAGTCCATCCTCTTCGTCGAAGGCCTGGAGGCGCTCCCCCCCGAAAAGCAAACACATGCGCTCCACCTGCTCAACCTGGAGCGAGAGGCGTTGCAACGCAACCGCCGTGCCATCCTGCTCTGGGTGCGGTCTGAGACCCTCCCGAACCTCATCCACCAGGCCGGAGACTTCTGGGCCTGGAGGAGTGCCGTCCTGGAATTCCGGCCGCCTCCTGGTATGGAATTTCAGCCCAGCGCCCCAGCCCACTTGCCCGTCCAGGAACTGGCCCGCCTTTATCGTTTTAGGGATGCCTACAGGCAGCAACTGGCCTCTGCCCCACCCTCCGCGCCATCCACCGCCGACCTGAAACTGCAATTGGCCGAGGTGCAACGGCAACTGGGACTCCCCGAGCGACAGGTGATGGCATTGCGTCGCGAGGGCCTGGCCCTCAAGGCCCAGACCGGGGACGAGGAGGCCCAGGTCCAGGCCTATAACCAGTTCGTGGTGGACCGCTATGGCCACCTCACTCTATACAGCCTCAAGGCCAACGGCCCCCTGCGCGTCGAACTGGAGCGGGTATACGCGCAACTGACGGCGGTGGAACGGATACAGCGCCGCCAACGAGCGCGCGAACGGCCAGAGGAGGAGCCGGAAGAGGAAGAGAGGCAAGAACAGGAAGAGAGACCAAAGGAACGGGATGCCGCCGTCGAACGTGTGCTCTCGGCTCAGGAGGCGCTGGCCGAGGCCGACCGCCTGATCGTCATCGGCGCGCCAGGCTCCGGCAAGACGACGCTCCTCCAATGGATCGCGCTCACCTTCGCCCGCGACTTGGCGGGGGAGCGGTTGGGCCTGCCCGAGCACCGCGCCCCCATCTTTGTCCCTCTGCGCGCCTTCGGCAAGCATATCAAGAGCCACGTCGACCGCTTCGAGCCCACGCCCGCCTGCCTCCTGGACTTCCTGGAGGCCCACTTCGCCGGCTGGCAGTTGAACCTCCCGCAGGGCTTCTTCGCCCGGCTGGCGGACGAGGGGCGGGCCGCCTTCCTCCTCGACGGGCTGGACGAGGTGGCCGACCCTGGCCGGAGGGCCGACGTGGCCCGGGCGGTGCAGGCGTTCGTGGCCCGCTACGGCGGGAACCGCTACGTCGTCACCTCCCGCCCGGCCGGTTACACCGGCCTGGCCCACTTCGGGGCCGACTTCCAGCGCTGCGACATACGCCCCTTCTCCGATCAGGACGAGGAAGCGTTCGTCACCAACTGGTACCTGGCAGTGGAGACGGCGGTGGAGGACAATCTCGCCACACGCCAGAAGGCCGCCGAGGACAGTGCCGACCTCCTGCAGCGCATCGCGGAGAACGATCGCATCCGGCGGCTGGTGGACACGCCGCTTCTCCTGACGGTGGTGGCGCTGGTGCACCAGAACCGCACCACGCTCCCCCAGCGGCGGGTGAAACTGTACGACGAGTACACCCAGATGCTCCTGGGCTTCTGGGACGAGCAGAAAGGGGGCGAAGCGGCGCGGGAACTGGCCCGGCTGAGGGGACTGGACCGGTATGAGAAGCGGGCCATACTGGAGCCGGTGGCGCTGCGGTTCCACGAACGCCGGGAGGCACAAGAGGTAGAGGGGGAGGAACTGCGCCGCTGGCTCCAGGATGAATTCGAGACCCTGGGCGAACCCCGCCAGACTGCCAGGCGACGGGCCGGACTCTTCCTGCGGGTGATTCAAGAGCGGGCTGGGCTGCTGGTAGAAAGCGAGCCCGACACCTACCGCTTCTCCCATCTCACCTTTCAAGAATACCTGGCAGCGCGGGCGGTCGCCGACCAGGAGGACTACGTTGAATACACGCTGGCGCGGCGGCACGACTCCTGGTGGCGGGAGGTGATCCTGCTGGAAGCGAGCCACTTGAGCACACCTCGCAGCAAGCGGGCGCGGAGGCTGACCACCGACCTGGTGCGGTCTATCTGGAAAGCGGAGGAAGAGAACCCGCTGGAACAGAATGTAGAGCGAATCCTGCACCGCAACCTCCTCCTGGCCGGGAATTGCCTGGCCGACCTGGGCCCCACCGGCGTGGAGGAGGTGGTGCGGGACGGGATCGTGGCGGAGTTGGGGGAAGTGCTGCGCACCACCCGCTACAGCAGACTGCGGGAAGGGGCAGCGCAGGTGCTTGCGGGGCTGGAGGGGAGCGGCGGTGTGGAGAGGGCGACGACAGAACTGGTCCAGGCCCTCGCCGATGGTGGTTCAGGTGCCCGCCGGGCGGCGGCCTCCAGCCTGGGCCAACTCAGCCAGGCCGGCCCAGAGATGGCGCAGGTGCTGATCAAGGCGCTCACCGATGACGCTCCAGATGTCCGCCAAGCGGCGGCTTCCGGTATCGTCCAACTGGCCGCCACCGAGCGAGAGGTCGCCCTACATATCCTGCTCCCCGCCTTCTCCGACTCCACTTTCGAGAAACTTGACCTATTCGGCCGCCCCGCCTACGACTACGCCTTCGACGCCCTGTGGGCCATCGCCGGAATCTCTAATCCCTAATCTCCAGTCACAGACGAGAACGCTATGGAAAGCAAACCCCACCCACCCTCCCCTATGGAATTCGGCTCAATGCCGCTCGACCCCGTGTACGCCTGGGGTATCGTGCTGGAACCGGTGGAGACGCTCATTGAGCGCACCTCCGGCTTCATCGAGCAACTGGCCCAGGAGACCTACGAGCGCGGCCAGGAGTTTGAGTTTGAGGACAAAGAACTGGAGCAGCGATTCCTCGCCTTCTTCGACCAGTTGGTGCAGGAGGGCACACTCACCCGCCTGCCAGACGCCGAACCCGCGATGGGACGCCGCATACTGGGCCCCCGCCGCTGGCTGCACGCCCAGCGCATCCGCATCAATCGGTTGGTCGCCTACTGGCATGAGCACGGTTTTAGCGGTCAGCCGTCAGTCGTCAGCAGTTAGCGGTCGAGGAAAACCCGCACCAATATCCAGCATCAAGTATCCGGCGACCAGCAACCAGTATCCAGTATTCAGTATCCGTTCAATCCGTTCCCGCAATCCGTTGACAGCCCGTCCCCGCAATCCGCTGACGGCGCGCCCGCCACACCATTCCCAGGAAACGAGCCGTGTCTTTCAGCGGATGAAAGTAACTCACCTTGCCCGTGTCGTAGATGGTGCGCACGTCCACCCAGCCGATGTGCATCCCCTGGCAGACCGCCTGGACGACAACCTCTACCTCCAACTCAAAGCCGGTGGTGGTCAGGTCGAGTCTCTCCAGGAGGCGGCGGCTGTGCAGACGGTAGCCGCACTGGTTGTCGTAGATGCGCGTACCCAGCGCCAGCGAGAGTAGCCACGAGCCGAAGGGATTGACAAGAAAGCGCGGGAAGGGCATCTGGCTGAAGTCACGCCGCCCAATGATGAGATCCCCTGTGCCAGCATCGTAGGCGGCCAGGAACCTGGGAATGTCGGCCGGGTCGTGTTGGCCGTCGGCGTCGAGCGTGAGGACAGCATCATAACCCCGCTCCAGCGCCCAGGCGAAGCCGGTCATCAGCGCCACGCCCTTGCGCCGGTTACGGGAATGGCGCACGACTATGGCACCGGCAGCCTCGGCCACGGCAGACGTGTCGTCTTCAGAGCCGTCGTCCACCACCAGCACCGGCAGGTGGGCCCGCGTCGCCTCCACGACCGGGCCGATGCGGGTGGCCTCGTTCCAGGCGGGGATGAGGGCCAGAATTGAGACCTGGCTCATTGGCACGTCCTTTGCGACAATAAGGCTTTTCCAGAAGAATAATCGTCCCGGATGCTCCCGCTGGATTGCCAAATCCGGCGGATTTCAGGGCTGCGGGCTTGGATCTGGCGATCCAAGCCGAGCGGGTTGGGACAATTTAATTTCTGGAATTCCCTAATCGGTTGCTCGTCAAGCGGATACTGGATACTGGAGTGAGTAACGAGCACCAGCATTATACCACGCTCCGGGCAGGCCGTCACTTCGCCGATGGCCAAATGGCCAATGGCTTCTTGACAACCTGCCGAAAGTGTGGTATCTTGCTGCCCGTTGTCACCGGCTTCGACAAGCCCGCCTGGCGCACCGAGACCGCAGAGGGGAGCCGGAGCCAAAAGTATGTCACAAGGAGGAACGAAAGTTATGGAAGACAATAATCGCACCATGGGAACCGTCCAGTGGTTCAGCCGTGTGAAGGGGTACGGATTCGTTCGCCCCGATGGGCAGGAAGAGGACATCTTTGTCCACTACTCCGCCGTCAGCGGTGAGGGCTACCGGAACTTGAGTGAGGGCCAGCGGGTGGAATTCACGGTGGAAGACACCCCCAAGGGGCCCCAAGCCGTGAACGTCGTCGGACTTGACACGGGAGAGAGCGAGGGACCTGACACGGGAGAGAGAGAGGCACCAGAAACTTAACATAAAGATAAAAAAGAAAAGTAACAGAACCACCACCAGTAAACCAAACACCAAGAGCTAAATGATACCCCAGACAAACAAAACAAAAAA
>JAUWNP010000109.1 GCA_030612585.1 Anaerolineae bacterium | reverse complement strand
AAGAAATTGGACGTGCCAACTATCACTGGCTTGGAACCTGAAGATGTACTGCAATTGTCGCAACCTTTTCAACTTCCATTACCTTGGTAGGGGTATACCTGTTCTGGACTATCGGGGGTATACCATTAATGGACTCTACAGGTCATTGGTCATTGATTCCCCACCCAAACCGCTGTTGTAGTGTCTCGTGGCACTCGTCCATCACCTCTTGGATGAGAGGATAGGCCAGCCAGACCGTCGCCAGGCCGAAAAGCACACCGGTGATAGTGCGCATCAGCGGCGTAGTCTCGTGGGGACTGATATGGAAGGCGGGGACCGAGGTAGGATAATACTGATGTAGACGGGGCAGTATATAGGAGAGCGCCTGATAGCCACCGTCCAGTGCCATCGGCACGAGGCCAAAGCCAACATAGGCCCACCAGGGGAGTGGGCGCACGCGCCGCCGCCCCAATACATAAAACAGCCCAAAGAGGAAAATCGCGCCGTGGGTGGCCATGCACCTCTGGCAGAGGGCCACCTTATATCCCATAGCCTCGTTGCCGATGAATATCCACGTCAACGGGTCGGGTATTACATCCGACCCTAGCCACGCTTCGAACTCTGGGAGCGTGTAGGCAACCTGTGGGCCGAACAGGAACCAGGACCGTTGCGGTAACTGATTGCATAGCGGCCGGTAGATGATATAGATAGCCATCCCTGATCTTTTGGCTCCCAGGTGCATCAGCACCGGGGCCAGCAGAGGAAGGCCCACGTAGAGCAAGGCCAGCGCGTTGAGGATAGCCAACCAATGCCTGGAAAGCCAGAAGATGAAGCGGTCGGCCAGGATGACGGCCCGCCGCTGTCCCTCGCTCATCCGCCTGGCCTGTGCCCTCCGTCGTTCCACTTCAGTCAGTATTTCGGCCGTGCTCGGCTGTTCGGGGTTGTTTTGTGTGCCCATTTGCGATGACCTGGCGAAGGTTCCCAGCCCAACCTTCGTAAGATTTGATTATAACACAAACGGCCTATCCGACAATGACAGAACCCCGTCTTCTGCCGCCAGAAAACGGAGTACTGAACACGGTCAGGCAGAGTTCGTAGTAGGCGCTCTAACACCCCAAAGTGCTACTTTCGTGTGTGCTACGAACAGTCTCTACCCAAGTTTCTCCTTGAAGGCCGCCGTAAGTGCGGGCACCACCTTAAACAGGTCGCCGACGATACCGTAGTGCGCCAGTTTGAAGATCGGCGCTTCGGGGTCCTTGTTGATGGCGACGATGACCTTGCTGGTGCGCATACCGGCCTGGTGCTGGATCGCGCCTGAGATGCCGCAGGCGACGTACAGATCCGGGCTGACCGTCTTGCCGGTCTGGCCCACCTGATACTCGTAGGGAATCCAGCCAGCGTCCACGGCGGCGCGAGAGGCCCCCAGTGCAGCACTCAGCACCTGGGCCAGTTCGCGCACGGGTTCGAAGCCCTCCGGTCCGCCGACACCACGCCCACCAGAGACGATTATGCCAGCGTCGGCCAGGCTCACGGCCCCCTCAGTTTCCAGGAACCCGGTCACCTTGGAGGGAATACCGTCCTCGGCCAGGACTGGCTCCACCCGGACCACCTCGCCGCTTCGCGCGGGATCGGGCTCCGGCTTGGAGAAGGCACGTACGCGGGTGGTGAAGATCTGCGGCCGCCGCTCAGGGATGACACACCTGGAGAGTAACTTTCCCGCGTAGATGGGGCGCGTGGCGACCAGTTGGCCGCCCTCGAACTCCAGCGCGATGCAGTCGGCGATGCAGCCAGTATCCAGTTCCACCGCCAATGCAGGTCCCAACTCGCGCCCGCGAAAGGTCGCACCGATGAGGACAACGGCGGGCTCGGCCTCGCCAACCGCCTTGGCCAGCAACGCGGCCTGCGGCTCGACGCGGAAGTCGGCCAGTGTCGCATCTTCAGCCAGGAGGACTGTATCTGCCCCATAGGAAATGGCCTCGTGTGCCAGGGATTCTATCCCTTGCCCGCCAAACACGCAGGCGGTCACACTGCCCCCCAGTTCATCTGCCAATCGGCGTGCCGCGCCGATGGCCTCCCAGGAAGCGGCTGCAGGCTGTCCCTTGAACTGTTCTACCCAGACAAAAATGTCATTGCTCATTGCATCGCCTCCTAGATCACCTTCTCGGCCAACAGCTTCTCGGTCAGAAGTCGTGCTGTCTCCTCGACCGTCTCGGCCTCGATAATTTCAGCTGCGCCCTCGCGCGCCGGCGGCGCGAAGACCTGCGGCCAGCGCACGCCGGAGCCGGCCGCGCCCACCTTGTCGGCTTCCGCGCCGACGTCGGCCAGCGTCCAGAGAGGATACTCCATGCGGGCCGCTTTGCGGATGCCGATGAAGGAAGTGTAGCGCGGCTCATTGATGCCCTTGGTCGTGCCAACCACGGCGGGGAGTGGGGCCGACACCACCTGTCGTCCCTCCTCCAGTAACCGTTCGACAGTGATGGTCCTCCCATCGGGGTCCAATTCAGCAATCTTGATCACGTACATCAGCGAAGGACAGCCCATCCGCCTGGCGACAGCCGAACCGGTCTGCCACGTCTCGGCATCAATCGCCGACTTGCCGGAGAGAACCAGGTCCACGTCGCCCATCTTCTCAATGGCTTTGACCAACACGTAACTGGTGGCGAGGGTATCGGAGCCAGCGCAGGCGTCGTCCCATACGCGGATAGCCTCATCACAACCCATCGCGATGGCATGCTTGAGCGCTTCCAGTGCCCCATCTGGCCCCATCGAGATGACGGTGACCGTTCCACCGTACTTGTCGCGGAGCAGCAATGCCTCCTCCACGGCGTACTCATCCCAGGGATTGATGATCAGTGGCGACTCACCCCAGGAGATATTGCCCGCTTCGTCCACCGACATCTTGGCTTCCGAGTCGGGCGTATGCTTGGTACATACTACTATGTGCAAGATTCACCTCCCTAATCTAGTGATAGTTCTCGGAAAGTTAAATGGGTAGTTTTTGACGAGTAGCAGGCCAATCGTATTGGCCGTCTGGGGCCAGACAACGCCCAACACGGTTAGGCTACTACCCTTTTCCGAGAGAACTCTAACGCGCAAAATGCACTCGTAATTATAGCCATAGGCCGCCAGCGCGCAAGTCGGCCATTGTCCACCTTGCCCCTAGCCCCTTCCCTTGCCTCTCTCCCATCTAGGATTATAATGGCCTCGTGACCCATAAGCCTGAACGCCGTCTGCTCATCACCCTCCCGGCCCTGGTGCTCCTTGCCGTGGGCATCGTCCTCATCCTGCGTCCTGCCGACATGACCTATCTCGACCTCCTGCGCCAAGGGGACGAACACGCCGCCAGAGCCGAGCGGACCGCCGCCGTCGCTGCCTACCAAGAGGCCACCCGCCTGCGGCCCAGCGATCCGGCTCCCCATCTCCGGCTGGCCCAGGTCTACCTGGAGTGGGGCCGCACCGACGACGCGCTGTCCACCGTCGCCGAGGCCAAGCGGCTGGGCGCAGAGGAATCCGCTTTGGAGCGGCTGTGGATGACCATCTACGCTGCCCGCGCCGACTGGACCGCCGTCATCGAACATGCCCAACAGCTGCTGGCGCTCGCGTCCGCCGACGGTTCGACTGGGCTCGCCGAAATCCCGGACGACGCCGACGCCGCCCGCCACACTCGCGCCCGCGCCTACGTCGAACTGCGGGAGTGGGACGCGGCGGGGGCCGAGTACCAGGCGTTGCTGCACGCCGACCCCACCGATCCCGTGGCTCACGAACGGCTGGGGGCGCTGTTGCTCGGCGATGACCCCGCCGCCATCCAACATCTCTTCTCCGCTCGGACCGAACTGGCGGATCGGCTGCTCGTGACGTTCGGAGAAGCAGATGCGGTGAATGATCCCGCCTACGCCAGCGCGCTTCTGGGTCAGACCCTATTCGAGGCGCAAGAGTGGGCGCTGGCCACGCACCAGTTCGAGCGTGCCCTCTCGTACAATCCCGACTATCCTGACGCCCAAGCTTACCTGGGCTACGCGCTCGACCAGATGGGCCGCCCAGACGAGGCCTGGCCCCACCTGCAGCAGGCCATCACGCTGGCCCCCGACGCGCCTGTGGCCCACATCTTCCTGGGATTGCATTACGACCGGCAGGGCGACTTCTCCTCCGCTCGCGCCGAGTACGAGACAGCCTACGACCTGGACCCCGCCAACCCGGCCACGTGTGTCGAAATCGGTCAGACCTGGGCCGCCGAGGGGCGCTACGTGGCGGCGGAGATTTGGCTTCGAGAAGCCGTCTCTCTCCAACCTGATGACCCTGCCCTGTGGGAGGTTCTGGCCCGCTTCTACCTCGATCACAACATCGCCACTGAGGAGCAGGGCGTCGAGGCTGCGGCCGAGTTGGTCCGACTCTCGCCCGACGATGCCCACGCTCACGATCTGCGGGGCTGGGTTGCTTTTCAGGCCGGGGATTACGACACCGCGGAATCTAGCCTCCTGCGGGCCATCTCTCTTGATCCGATGCTGGCCCTGGCCCATTACCACCTGGGCCGGCTGCGGGCCGCTCAGGGTGCGTACCAGGAAGCACGGGAACCTTTCATCCGTGCCCTGGACCTCGATACGACGGGTGAACTTGCACCGCTCATTGAACAAGCAATGATGGATTATTCGAATTCCTCTCGCAGCAGCCCGTAGATTACACTAGCCCACTACTTCACCTTCGCGTAGGACTTGACAGCGCCACACAGTTGTGTATCATGATGTTGTCGGCCATCACCTTCTGAACTATGTGGTTTCACTATGGGAACCTACTTCTTCAAGAAACGGTATCCTGATGACAACCAGAGCCAAAGTCGCCGTGCTGCGCACACAACCGGGCACAGTATTGCACGACTACCAGCGATTGTTTGACCTGGCGGGGGGGGGGCAGAGGCGCTCGACCCCAACGTGACTACTATTCTCAAGGACAACATCTCGTGGCACTTCCCCATGCCCAGCGCCAACACCACCCCCTGGCAACTAGAGGGCACGATACTGGCCTTGCGACAGGCCGGCCTTGCCGACCTGGTATGCGTACAAAACCAGACAGTAAAGGAGGAGTAGGATGAAAAACAAGTGGTTCTCCATTGCGTTGGTGATCACGATGCTAATGCTCCTGGTCGGCGTCGTGCCAGCATCAGCAGCACCGAGTGAGAGTTGCCCCGTTCACGTTGTCCAGCGCGGCGAGACGCTGTACAGCATCGCGCGCCGCTACGGGGTGGATATGTGGACTATCGCCCGTGCCAACGGCATCACCAACCCCAACCGTATCTACGCGGGACAGCGGCTCGTCATCCCAACGGGGCAACCGGTTAGCACTGTCCACGTCGTGCAGCCGGGTGAGACGCTGCTGCGCATCGCACTGCGCTACGGGGTGGATGCGTGGACCATCGCGCGTGTCAATGGCATCACCAATCTCAACTACATCTACGTAGGACAGCGCCTCATTATCCCCGGCGCTGCGCCGCCCGCACCCCCGCCTCAGCCAACTCCGTCGCCGCCTGCCCCGTACCCCGGCCCCTGGTCCGGCGAGTATTTCGACAACATCACGCTGACCGGGCCAGCCTATACCACGCGCGAGGACGAAAGCATCAACTTTAACTGGGGCTATGGCCCACCAGCGGGCGGGATGCCTACAAATTCCTTCTCCGTGCGCTGGACCGGGACCTTCAACTTCGCCGAGGGCACCCACCGCTTCTACGCCAAAGTGGATGACGGTGTGCGGGTCTACGTGGACGGCGAGCGTCTCATCAATGGCTGGCGGGATGGCGGGTTGCGCCTCTACACTGCGGATCGGACCCTGGCGGCTGGCGATCACACCGTTCAGGTAGAATACTACGACCGCATTCAGGTCGCCCGCGTGTACTTCTGGTGGAAGCAGGTGGCGGGACCAACGCCGACCCCGGGGCCGACATCGACCCCCACCCCGACGCCTGGCGAGGGCTGGTTTGGTCAGTTCTATAACAATGAGACCCTGGATGGTTCGCCGGTTGCCACCAGCCACGATCCCTGGATCGGGTTCGAATGGGACACCGGCAGCCCTGTGCCTGGAGTGTGGAGCGATCACTTCTCCGCCCGCTGGACGACGAAACTAAACCTGAAGACAGACCACTACCGTTTCTGCGCCATGAGTGACGACGGTGTGCGCATCTGGGTAGGCGGTGACCTGGTCCTGGACGAGTGGCACGCGAACAACGGTGTCGCCTACTGTGGCGATTATTGGGCTGCGACCGGCACCCACGAGGTGAAAGTTGAGTACTACGAGCACGGGGGTGATGCGTTGATCTACGTGTGGTGGGAACCACACTAGCCGCCCTTTGACCGCGCCAGGCCCCCTGCGAGTCTGCTGACGGCTGATGAGTGCAGCAGCGGGTCTCGTCACGCGTTGCACCAGCCAGGGCCTGATCGAAGATGCAGTCTCGTGGCTCTTCCCATGGGACTCGCGTACAATAATTCTATATAAGTGAGGTAGAGCATGATCGTCACAACCAAACAGTTGTTTGAGCAAGCCTATGGCAAGTACGCTATTGGCGCCTATAATATCAACAATGCCGAGCAGATAATGGGGCTTTTCCGCGGCAATGTCCAGTCACAGGCTCCGTTCGTCATTCAGATTTCCAGAGGCGCCCGTGCCTACACGGATAAGCAGTTGCTCGAGGATATGATCCGCGCCGCTGACAAGATCTTCCCGGAGACCATCTTTGCGGTGCACCTTGATCACGGCGACGAGGAGACCTGCTACGATTGTATCGCATCCGGGTTCTACTCCTCGGTTATGATTGATGCCAGCCACTTTCCCTTCGAGGAGAATATCGCTATTACGAAGCGCGTGGTTGAGCGAGCGCACGCTAAGGGGGTCAGTGTCGAGGCTGAACTGGGGCAGTTAGGTGGCGTTGAGGAAGATATCAGCGTCGCCGAGGACCAGGTTCACCTGACCGACCCTGAGCAGGCCGTGGAGTTCATCAAACGTACCGGCTGCGACAGTCTCGCTTGCGCGATTGGGACCAGCCACGGCGCATTTAAGTTCTCCGGTGGCCAGTCATTGCACTTTGAGATCGTAGAGGCTATCCAGAAACTTGTCCCAGGCTATCCCTTGGTATTGCATGGGTCATCCTCTGTCCCACAGGAGGAAGTCGAGCGGATCAACGCCGCGGGTGGCGCGCTCAAAGGCGCTAAGGGGGTTGATCCCAAGCAGTACTTGCCTGCCGCCAAACTGGGTGTTTGCAAGATCAACATAGACACCGACGGGCGGCTCGTCTGGGCCCGGGTTCACCGCGAGTACTTCCGCGATCATCCGGAGGTATTCGATTTCCGCCCGGTTGGCAAGGTCTTTATGGAAGAGTACGCGAACTTCATCGCTAGCCGCAACGAACTTCTCGGTTCCGCAGGACATCTCGAAGAGGTACGCGCTGCTCTGAGCAAGCAGGTCTGAACTGAGTGGCCTGAGTAGTTTGACAAATGTCACATTGCACAGGTGTTCTACTCCAACGCTCTTAGCCACCGTCCCGGGGGCGGGTCTGCAAGGGAACTCGCCCATGGGACGCCCCCGAGACGGGGGCTGGGAACGATTTAGGGTTAACGTGACATTGTCGAAGTAGCATAGGGGCACACCGCGGTGCGCCCCCTGCTTTCCCCTGCTTCCGTCCATGTTCGTTCGTCCCTACGTCACTCTCACGTAAATCGGATTGCCCAGCGCCTTGGTCATCAGCGCGGCGGGCTCCTCGTCCAGCGGCGCTTCCGGCGGCTCAATGACCTCCGCCCGCCAGTAGGTGTCGCCGGTCACGACAACCTGGCACTCGTGAGTGAAGTCGTCGCCGGCGATAGTTGCCTGGCGGATTTCCTGTGCGGAGACCAACCGCAGCAGATTCCCCGCGCCGCCCTGCACCCGGCAGCGCAAGCACAGATTGGCACCAGCGGGCAGGCACAATTCGTCGCCCATCGTGGCCTGCTGCCCACCTGCCTCAGCCGTCAGTTCGAGCACGGGCCCGGCCGGCCCCTCGGAGATAAAGACATGCCCGGCGCGGAGGCCAGCGATTATGGCCGGCGCCAAGAGCGCCTCGGCGTGGACCCAGGTACAGGGATTGCCCACCTCATACCAGCCCAGTTCGCCCTTGTGGACGAACGGCCCCTGGTGCTTGTCGGAACCGCCCACACCGGTGATACGTTTACCCTGGCGCAACTGCGCGTCCCATACCGCCAGCGATTGGTAGTTGGAGACGATCCACGGCGCCCCCCAGACCTCGATGCAATCGGGCTCGAACAGATTGCCGAACTCCCAGGGAGGGCCATCATCCTTGGGATGGTTGACCGAAAAGAGCGCACCCCGCGCTCGCACCGCTTCCCGCACCTGCGCCATCTGGTCGTCGCCCCAACAGCGGAACTCGACGAAGCCGTCAACCTGCCAGTCAATCGGCCAGACATTGGCGTGGCCGTGGTAAGTGGTGATTTCGACACCGGGGATAAGGAGCAGGCCAGGATCGGTATGAGCAGGCAGCAAAGGCAGATGGCTGACGGTGTTGTGCTCGGTGACGGCGATGAAGTCGAGCCCCTGAGCGCGGGCGGCTGCCACCAGGTCCGCAAGCGGCGCGGAACCGTCAGAGTGCCAGGTGTGGGAGTGCAGGTCACCCCGGTACCAGCGTCCGCTCCCCTGCTCCTCCGCTCCCCTGCCCCCCCGCTTCCCTGCCCCACCGCTCTCTGCTTCCTGCTTCCTGCTTCCCGCCTCCTGCTCCTCCAATGTCACGACGACCCGATAATCGCAGCCCTCAGGAGCGAGTTGGTAGAGGCCCAGTACGACGTGCCAGGTGCCGGGCTGGATGAATCCGGGGAGATAGCCGGGGGTCGCCTCGTCTGCGGCGATGGCGAACTCCTGCCGCGCCGTCCCACTCCAGCCCCGGAATCCTTTCGCGCTCAGAAACTCAGCCCCGCGCGGGTCGAAGAGGCCAATGTCCACAATGTTGCCCTCCTGCCAGCCAACCTTGTCGCCGCTGAGTTGGCGGTTTACCTGGTAACACAAGTGGAGCCGGGCAATGCCCGCTGGCACTTCAAAGGGCAGCAGCGGAAACTCGTCTGCGGTCCGGTCCGCAGCGTCGAAATGGCCTTCTAGCACGATCTTTGTCATTGGCAACTCCCTCCAAGCAGGCTAAAGTGTTCTGTGTATTCTCTCCATTCGGGCCGGCTTGTCAAGTAGCGGAGGTGGCTCAGATTGACCGATATTCACTAGAGTGACCGAATATGGCCAACCGAATATGACCAAGATATTGACAAGTATGACCGATTATGATATAATGAATATGCATTAAGTTTCAAAAGTGTCCGATTTAGTGGAGGCAATATGGCTACCTCATTGAAGGAAGAGCGCCAGCAACTGATTCTGGAGACTGTTCGGGATAATGGGCAGGGCACCGTCACCGAGTTAAGCCGCCGCTTCGGCGTTAGCCAAGTCACCATCAGGCGTGACCTGCGCGAGTTGGCTGCCCAGGGTGCGTTGCGACGCGCTCACGGTGGGGCGGTCGCAGCGACTCCTGCGCCACCCGAGCCACCTGTGATCCAACGCATGGTCCAGGCGGAGAACTGCAAGGAGTGCATCGGCCGCGCCACAGCCGCCTTGGTTTCAGACGGCGACTCGGTCTTCATCGGCTCGGGCTCTACTACTGCCCACGTTGCCCGCAATCTCGTTGACCGCAGGAACTTGACTGTGGTCACTAACGCCCTCAACGTCGCCACCGAACTGGCTGCCGCCGAGGGAGTAACAGTCGTTGTAACAGGTGGCATGATGCGTGCCTCAGAACTTTCCCTGGTGGGTCACATCGCTGAACAGTCCCTCCGCGAGGTGCGGGTGGACAAGGTCATTATGGGCATGCGAGCCATCAGCCTGGAGGCGGGGATGACGAACGACTACCTGCCGGAGGTGATGACCGACCGCACGATCATCGAGATGGCCCCAGAGTTGGTCGTGGTGGCCGATCACACCAAGTTCGGCAAGGTCGCCTCCGCCTACGTCGCGCCAGTGGAGCGAATCTCCACGTTGGTGACGGACACGGAGACCGATCCGCAAACCCTGATCTCTCTGCGGCAACTAGGGATACAGGTCGTAGTGGCGGGCTGAATGAGCGAGATGGTGTTAGATGAGTGAGCAAACGAATGGAGTACACGTCGCTCCACAATTGCACACGATGCTGACTGAGCAAACCGTGCGTGCCATGGTCAGGGTGGCCTCCTGGGAAGAGGCAGTGGGCCGCGCTGGCCAACTACTCGTTGAAGCGAGTACCGTCGAGCCGTGCTATGTGGAGGCTATGAAGCGCGTGCTGCGTGAAATGGGGTCCTACGCTGTGATCGCCCCTGGGATCGTTCTCTTGCATGCTCGCCCGGAGGACGGCGTCCGTCAACCGTGTTTTGGGATGATGACGCTATCGCCACCCGTGGCCTTTGGACATAAGGAGAATGACCCTGTGGACGTAGTCATCGCTTTCGGTGCAGTCGACAAGCATGCCCACGTAACCGCTCTTCAGCAACTGGCACAGTTACTGCTGGATCAGGCGACCTTGGAGCGCATCCGCGCTGCACCAGACGATCATACGTTGCTCTCCGTCGTCCGTTCGTGGGATAGGGGGAGAACAAAGGAGGCATAAATGCGCATTGCAACCCTGTGTGGTATGGGGTTCGGCACCAGCATGATGCTAAAGTTGTTCATCGATGAGATCTTGAAGGAGGAGGGTCTCAAAGCTGAGATTCTGCCCTGGGACCTGGGCTCCTACAAGGGCCAGCAGGTGGACATCATAGTGGCACCGACTGATATGAAACCGCACCTCAAAGGTGCGACCAGTCGAGTGGTTCTCATTCGGAATCTAGTGGACAAGGAGGAGATCAAGACCAAGGTTGTCGGTGCGATCCGCGAGCTTCTTGACTCGTCGGCCGCTGGTTAGGCGGGGGGGCATGGTCTGAGAGGAGAGAGATAGGGAAAGGAGGGGGAATGGATTCGAATTAACTGGAAGTAGTTCGCACGTTTGACCTAGCTCAGTCATAGTCATGCCTGGGGCGTGTATCTAGTACCTGGGGTTGAGATCTCAAGACCGAGGTCTCAAGAAACCTATATAAGGAGGGTTTAAACCATGCAGATCTTTGCGTTCCTTTTACAGTTGGTTACACTTCCAGCTTTTGTTCTGGGTTTGATCGCCATGGTTGGCCTGCTGATCCAACGCAAGCCGGCCAGCGAGGTGTTCACTGGAACAATCAAGACTATTCTCGGCTTGCTGATCATGAGCGTTGGTATCGGAGCGTTGATCAACGCCTTGATCCCTATCCAGAGTATGTTCGAGGCCGGCCTCCCTGCGGCTGGGTTTGAGACGTTCGTGACCTTCGACGAAGCCGTGGTCAGCGCAGTCCAAGACACCAACATCGGTGAGGTCGGAGCAGCGGTCGCCTGGACAATGCTCTTTGGCTATGCCATCCACATCCTGCTCGCTCGCATCACTCCGTTCCACTATATCTATCTGACCGGTCACATGATCTGGATCCACGCCGGCGCCTTTGCCATCCTGTTCCACTCGTTCGGCCTGCCCCTGTGGGCGGTGGTGGTGCTGGCTTCGATTGTGGACGGCGTGTACATGACCCTGGCGCCCGCGCTGGCACAGCCGGTGATGCGCAAGATCGTCGGCAATGACACCATCGCCTTCGGTCACGGCCAGACGTTGCTCAACATGGTCTGCGCCTGGGTGGGGCCTCTGGTAGGCGATCCGGCAGACTCCGCCGAAGATCTCGAGATACCCGATTCTCTGAGCTTTTTCCGTGACATGTCGATCTCGATCTCGCTGGTGATGCTGGTTGTCACGTTGATCGCCGCTATTCTGGCCCTGATTCAGGTCGGAGCAGCAGGGTTTATGGAGAACATCAGCGGTGGCCAGAACTGGCTGGTCTTCGCGATCTTGCAGGCGCTTGGATTTACGGCCGGTGTGCTCGTCCTTCTCCAGGGTGTCCGCATGCTGATCGCCGAGATCGTTCCGGCCTTCAAGGGCGTCGCTGATAAGCTAATCCCTGGCGCTAAGCCAGCGCTGGACTGCCCGGTAATCTACTCCTTCGCTCCGAACTCTCTGATTATCGGCCTGATCTCGGGCACAATCGCACAGGTGGTGGCGATGGCCATTCTGGCTCTCATCGGATGGCCGGTGCCGCTGCCCAGCATGATCGCGGCCTTCTTTGCAAGCGGGTCAGGAGCAATCTTCGGCAACGCTACCGGAGGCCGTCGTGGCGCCTGGGTTGGTGGGTTCCTATGGTGCTTTCTGGGCTGGTTCATGATTAGCTTCGCCTACAAGTTCCAAGTCTTCGGCGACCTGGGAGCCATGGGCGCTGTGGCCCTCGGCTTCACCTGTCCGGATGCCATCTTGCCCGCCATTCCGATCTGGCTGATCGCCAAGTTGTTCGGCGGGTAGCACCTTGCAGACCTAGAGGTCGAGGAGGGGGCGTCCCCTCCTCGACCTATTGTTAGTGACTGGATTAGGGGCGGCCCCATCTTTCAAGTCAGGTTAAGTTTGCCAACGTCCAGTTAAGGTGCGACCGGAAGGGAGAGCTACTATGTTGGAGATCATTGTTGAGAACCTTTCGGAGGCACTCGCTGCTGAGGCGGGTGGAGCCACCCGACTTGACCTCAAGTGCGATTACCTCCAATTGGGGCTAACTCCAAGCGCTGGGATGATCGAGCAGGTCTGCGCTAGTGTGGGTATCAATGTGTTGGTCATGATCCGTCCCCATGCCCGTACAATGATATACTCGGAAAGTAACATCGCTGTCATGTGCGCGGACATTCGGCTGGCTCGCAAATTGGGGGCTAGAGAATTCCTCCTGGGATGCATCACGGAGGACGGGCATATAGATGCTGATGCAGTACGGGCGTTTAGGGATGCGGCAGAGGACTGTTCGATTAACTTCCACCTCGCGTGGGAACAGGCTGTGGATCTGGGCCAAGCATTGGAGACCCTGATTGAGTTGGGTGTGCAAAGTGTTCGTACCACTGGTGGCGCTGGCCTGTCTGGTAAGGCTAAAGACGGACTAGCGCAGATTCGTGCGTTCGTGGAGCAAGCGGCTGGACGCATCGCTATTCTTCCGGCTGGGGGGATAAATGCTAAGAACGTGGCTCGAGTTGTAGCAGGAACCGGCCTGACCAGTGTCCATGTGGGTACAGGCGTGCGCGTTCCACCCACACACACCGGCATTGTTGACCAGTACAAGGTGAAGCAATTACGCGAGGCACTTGACCGAGCCGTTACATCGCTCTAGATACTCGATGGCTGGAGGGTGGAAGAATTCGGAATGCGCACACTTATCTTGCGTGGGACACTCATCACCCCTAGAGAAATCTTATCTGATCACGCGCTTGTGATCGAGGGCCCAAAGATCACCTCCATTGAGGCTAGGAGGCGCGCCGCCGGGCCGGCAGAACGGTTGATCGATGCCCGAGGGCTGTGGGTAGCTCCGGGCTTGATCGATGTTCATGTCCACGGAAGCGCTGGTCACGATACGATGGATGCCACGCCGGAGGCCCTGCATGGCATGGCGCGTTTCTTCGCCTGGCACGGAGTGACGTGCTACCTGCCGACGACAATCGCCGCCTCGCCCCAGGCGATTCTGCCAGCGATCGAGAACGTTGCCCACTGTCCACAGCCGCAGGATGGCGCCCATCACCTGGGTGTGCACCTTGAAGGCCCCTATCTCAATCCAGACCACAGGGGGGCTCAGCCTCCGGAGCATCTGCGCGATCCGGACCCGAAGGAATATGGCACCTGGCTGGCTACCGGCTGTGTGCGGCTCATCACCGTTGCTCCAGAACTAGATGGAGCCTTGGCGTTGGTTGAACAGGGGATTGGTGAGGGGGTTGAGTTCGCTGTCGGGCACAGTGGAGCGAGTTACGAGCAGGTGCTGGAGGCAGCCGGCTGCGGCTTGCGGCAAGCGACCCATACTTTTAATGGTATGCTTGGCCTGCATCACCGTATCCCTGGCACGCTCGGTGCCGTGTTGGCCGACGACCGTATCTATGCCCAGGTAATTGCTGATGGAGCGCATGTCCACCCGGCTGTCGTCAAACTGCTGGTCCGGGCCAAGGGCGTGTCTCGCACAATCCTGATCACTGATGCCATACGTGCTGCAGGACTAAGAGACGGAGAGTATGACCTGGGCGGACAAACGATCACCATGCGGGAGGGAATCTCACGCACCGCTGCTGGCGGCCTAGCGGGCAGCAGCCTGACGCTGGACGCTGGTCTGCGCAACGTGATCAACTACACCGGTCTTTCATTGAAGGAAGCCCTGCCTATGGCGACCTCAGTGCCGGCCGAGGCGATGAGGCTAGCGGGGCGAAAGGGTGTGCTAGCGCCCGGCGCTGATGCCGATGTGATCCTGCTCGACGCCGACCTCAACGTCCGTCTGACCATGGTTGCGGGGCAGGTAGTCTACCAGGATATTTAACTATGCTTGTATACTTGTGTGAAGGAGGCTGCTATGATTTCCCTTGCTAGAGAATACCTCGATGGTGTAATCGATCTCCTGCACCGAATGGCCGATGAAGAAATGCCGGCCATTGAGCGGGCGGCAAAGTTGTTGGCTGATGCTGTTGTCAACGAAGGGCGCATCTTCGCTTTCGGCTGCACACACTCTTCGCTTCCAATCCAGGACCTGGTCTACCGTGCCGGTGGGTTCATGCTAGGGTGGTGAAAATCAGTTCAGTTTAGGCGATTTTTGGCTGCAAGATTGGTACCGTTTTTGTTCCTTTGTCTCTCCAAGGCAATTTGGCAGTTGAGGGTTTCTCTGCTATAGTGTCCCAATTCTGACAGATTGTGGG
>JAUWNP010000030.1 GCA_030612585.1 Anaerolineae bacterium | reverse complement strand
GCCCACCGGCGTGGTATGACCGACGTTGTTATCAAAGTTGCACAATTCAGCCGTGGGAAGCCCATCCCCCCAGGGGTAGATCCAGCCGTCGGTCCCGCGGGCGGCCTTTTCCCACTCGGCCTCCGTCGGCAGGCGAAAGTTTTCGCCGGTCTCCTGGCTCAGCCACTCGCAGAAGGCGAGAGCGTCGTACCACGTGGCATAGACCACCGGATGGTCATCTTTGCCCGAGGGAATCTTGTCGTTCTTCCAGTGTTGTGGCACTTTGCGTTTCGTCGCCTTCACGAAAGCGGCATATTGTGCATTCGTCACCGGATACTTGCCGATGTAGAACTCGGAGACGTGGAGACGGTGCTGGGGTTGTTCGTCGGCGAAGGCCTGCTCGTCTTTCGACTTGTCGCTGCCCATGAGGAATTCGCCAGCCGGGATGCGGA
This sequence comes from Anaerolineae bacterium, assembly GCA_030612585.1. The sequence goes on along the minus strand of JAUWNP010000030.1, from coordinate 32,809 downwards.
CGAGTTCGAGACGGATGGGGGAGGTGATGGTGAGAACGTCGGGTTTGCGTTTGGCCTGCTTGACTTTGACCGGAGGTGACGGCGTGGCCACAGTCAGCCCAAGCACTTGCTTTATTGAGGCCAGCAGTTTGACCAGGTTGGTCTCATAGTTCCCGCGCGAAAAATCTGCCCGCTGCACGTTGCCAAAGCGTAGTTCAAATGATGCTGGCAGTTTGCATGGCCTGTGAAGCAGCGGCAGTATCCGCTTGCCCTTTGCGTCAGCAAACGCCAGTTCACGCCGTACCCACCTTGAGGCCATTGAGTCCGGCGAGAGAATGACCAGCATGGCTTCGCAGCCCTCTATGGCGGTGGCGATCCGGTTCGGCCAGTCTTCCCCGCCGCGGATGCCTAACTCATCTATCCAGGTGGTCACCCCGTGGCGCTGCAAGTCGGTATTGAGTCTCTGGGCAAATTCTACATCTTTGCGGGCGTAGCTAATGAAGAGCGTGCTGTGAGGTGAGGGGCTTCGTGCAATGATAATCGGGCCTTGCACATTGAGCACCCACTTCTGGGGTGTTTGTTTGGAGCGGTCGCTGGTGACGACTTGCTCGTAGATGTAATCGTACAGTTCGTCAAGCGAAACTTGGCCGTCGCCATTGAGATCGGCCGCGCCAGTCTGGAGGCCTTGCACGAGGAAATGGGTGAACACGGACCTCGTGGCCTTGCCCAGCAGATTGTCGCCCTCCCAGGCGTACTCGACGGCGTTGCTGGCGGTCAGGATCACCCGGCCATAGCCGCTGCCCGCGAAAGCCTCTTGCGTGCCGGCACTGCCGCCCAGGGCGGCTTTCGCGCCCGCAAACGCACCGCTGTGGCAACAGTCGAGCACCACGGCTTTCCGCTGCGAGTCGCTCTTGTCTACCTGCCCGCGCACGAAAGCGGCGTCAAGTGCTGTCGCGCTGGCAATGTCCATATCCGTGTCTCTGGTCGCCAGGTATAGATCACCGCTGTGCTTGTCTCTGATACCGTGCCCCGAGTAGTACAGCAGGAGCAGGTCACCTCTCTTCCGGCGATGGTACAGGCGTGCGACTTTCCGGCGCACGACCGGCTCCGTCCTGTCCACGAGCAGCGTGACCTCGAAGCCGCCGATAGCCGGATCCTCCAGCACTTCCGCCAGCGCTTCGGCGTCGCGGCTGGGTGTCCTCAACCGGGATATCTTCGGGTCGTCAAACTCGCTGTTGGCGATGATCAGAGCAAGGCGATTGGACATGGTTTTCAGCCACCCTGGCGAAGGTTGCGAATAGTCTGGTCAATGGGACGATTCCAGATAGACAAGGGCACTCCTGACCTGCAATCTGCTCACAAGCCTTCGCCAGGGTTACCCTCCTGAATGGATACTTCCCTGTTACACCCGAGCCTGGGTCAGATTCTCCACCAACGCCACTAACTCGGCCTGGGACAGTTTCTTCTCCGGCGTGAACTCGACTTCCAGCCCGGCAGGCGTTTTGATCTTGACTTTGCGGCTCTCGCTGCGCAGCGACCAGGCTTGCAGGAATTCGACCAGTTTGGGGAGAAAGGCGGGCACGGCGACGAGGGCCAGCGCGCCCAGCGTGAATGTGTCGCCTTTCGCGCCTTCCGGCGTAACGCCGCCGGAGGGCCGTTCGACGGACTCGGCGCCCAACTCGCGCAGGTCGCGCAGCAGGCGGCCGGTCAGTTCGTCGAGTCTCTCGGGGTCGGCGTCTTCTTCGGTGACGTTCAGGTAAATCTGGACTTCGCTCGGGGTCATAGGTCGTTCACCTCCAGTGCACGAGGGGTTGAATCACTGGAGTGAGTATAGCATGAATGCTTGGGGAGAGCAAACGGGAACTTTCGACGGGAAAAGCGGAGCGAGCCCATCACGACAACAGGCCAAATCTGTTACTGTCCTGTTATCCGTGTTCTGAAAGCCGCCTCCCGCAGCCGCTCGGCGCACTCCAGTGGCACGTAGACCGAGCCTAACTGAGCGCCCTCGCTGCTGCCCGGCCCGTGAAAATCGGAGCCACCCGTGACGAGCAGCCCGTGCTCCTGGCACAGATACAGCAGCATCTCGATCTGCTCGGGCGAGTGGTGGGGGTAGTACACTTCCAACCCACGCAACCCGTAGCCCACCATCTCCGGTATGAGCGCAAGGGCTTGCTTCCCAGAGTGAGCCGCGTGGGCCAGCACCGGCACGCCGCCAGCGCCGATAATGGTCTGGATTACCTCGGACGGGGAAAGCCGCATACGGGGAACGTATGCCGGGCCGTCGTTGGCGATGAACCGATCGAAGGCTTCTTTCGTCCTCTTGACGTAACCCCGGTTGACCATCGCTCGCGCTACGTGGGGCCGCCCGACGCTGGCGCCGCCAGCCAATGCCCGCACATCATCCCAAGCCAACGGCATGCCCATCTCCGTCAGCCGCTCGATCATCTTGCGGGCCCGGCCCACCCGCACATCCTGCACTGCTTCCAACTGCTCCTGCAGCGGGCCATTATTCAGGTCTACGTAATATCCCAGAATATGCAGGTCTCCCCAATCGCCCTCGGAGTTGACTTCCATACCGGCGATGACCTCCAGGCCGGTGCCAACTGCCGCTTGTTGGGCCTCCGCCACCCCGCCCAGCGTGTCGTGGTCCGTGAGCGCGATCACGGTCAACCCACGCTCCAGTGCCATACAAACAAGTTCCGACGGCGTGTACACGCCGTCGGAGGCTGTGCTATGGAAATGCAGGTCTACTCGGTTGTGGTGTTGACGCATCGTTTTTCGACTCCTAGCCGCACCGCCGTTCTCTCCTGGCCGTCAATCAATACCTCGACGAACGAGGGAATACAGACGATGTCAATCCCGTCCAGTTCCAGGTAACTGCGGGCGATAGCCACCGCCTTCACCGCCTGGTTGACTGCTCCAGCACCGATGGCCTGCACATCCACCTGCTCTTGCTCTCGCATAACCCCTGCGATGGCACCAGCCACCGCCGTCGAGCGAGAAGTGGCCGCGACTTTGATGATGTCCATTGGTTCCCTCCTTGCGCTTCCTCGGGCCTCGAATCCATCAAAACACGTCCTGGTCCGGCTGAGTTCTCTCGGTACGGTATAACGCTATCATACACCAAAACAGATTGTTGCGCAAGCAGTCCTTCAGGCTTCGGGAGTCTCAAAAGGCAATAGCGCAAAACCCGCACTGTCACCCTGAGCGAAGCGGAGGGTCTCCACCACCGTAATAAGGAGATTCTTCGCTACGCTCAGAATGACGGTCAACCGTCAGGGCGACTTTTGCGGCACTGCCTCAAAAGCCTCAATTTGTCTGAACGGTTCATACTCTGCGTTTCACGCCATACTGCGCCAGATCCACCGGCTCATACCGCACTTCCTCGTATCCCTGTCGCGCTTTGCCCAACGGGGCCGTCGCATCCAGCCCCACCTTGGCCGTGCGTGCCTTCTGCCCCGGTGTCTGCGTGGCCGAGGGATCAAGGCTGCTGCTTGGCTGATCGGTGAGGACCACCAGGTCCCGGTTGGCCTGGAAGCGGGTGGCAATCGCCCACTCCACGCTGGCGGGGTCGTAGAGATCTACATCTGTATCCACCACGACGACGTGCTTGAGCGAGGTGTGGCCCCGGAAGGCGGCCCAAACTGCCCTGCGCCCGTCCTCTGCGTGCTGCTTTTCGATCTGCACCACCGCGTGTAACCAGGAGGCGCCCCCTGGCGTGATGTAGGCGCCGGTGCAACGGCAAACCTCGTTGACCGCGGCGAAGATGGTCGGCTCGCGGGGCATACCCATCAGATTCTTGTGCTCCATCCCACCGGGGAGCAGGGCATGGAAAATGGGGTCCCGGCGATGGGTGAGACAGTCAATCTCAATCACTGACTGGCGGCGCACGATGTCCATCGTCCCTGTCAGGTCGGGAAAGGGGCCCTCGTCGGCCAGCATGTGGGTGATGCGACCCTCCAGTATCAGTTCCGCCCCGGCCGGCACCTCCAGGTCCACAGTCTGGCAGCGGACCAGGGGCGTCGGGCCCAGAGCGTGGGCGATACCTAACTCGTCTACTCCCTTGGGGGGACTCATCGCCGCTGCCAGGAGCACCTGGATGGGGCAGCCGATGGCGATGGCGATAGGCAAGTCACCCGTGACTTCGTCTGTAGCAGCAGTGTACGTCCCTCGTCCCTCGATGAGGCGGGCTGCAAAGCGTCGCTCCCCCAGCAGCATCAGCCGGTGGAAAGCGATGTTGCGTCCGAAGTTGGCATCCTCGATGACCGCCACGCCCGCCGTGATGTACCGTCCACCGTCGTCCGGGTGGTAGCGGGGGATGGGCAGGTGGGTCAGGTTCACACATCCCTCAACGACCTCCTGGCAAGGACCGGAGTCGATCACCGGCGGTGGAGTGGGGTGGGCCAGCGCGTCGGCCATACGGTGGACTAGATCGGGCAGTGTGCAATCCAGCGCCGCCGCGAAATGCTCTCGCTGGGCGCACACGCCGGAGACGGCCTGCCAGCCAGGGAAACCGGCCAGCGTGCGGAACAACACCGGCTGCCCGTCGAGCGCGTACGTCACACGTGCCAGTTCCAGGTGCGAGTCAACGGCGCGCTCAATCTCGACCAGTCGCCCGGTCTCACGGGCCCACGTGATGAACTCTTTAGTTTCCATTGCTTGACACCTTCAATAGGTAATAGTACAATATGCTAGCAGATAGTGAAAGGAGACTCAATATGATGTCAACTCTTCTGACAAAACCAAAGCGAGTCAGGACCACTGTTGACCTGCCACCTGCGCTGCTGGCACGATCCCAGCGATTCGTAGACGAAGGTGTGGCGCGAAGTCGTAACGCTTTGATCACCGCCGCGTTGGGATACTTTCTGGACTACCTGGAACGACAGGCGATTGACGCTCAATTCGCGGCTATGGCCGATGACGAAGACTACCACGCGTTAAACCTGGCCCTTGCAGAAGAGTTCGCCGCGTCCGACTGGGAAGTCTTCGAACTGGGCGAGGCAGGGCGATGAGACGTGGTGATGTCTGCGACGCCCGCCTTAGTCCCACCGAGGGCTCAGAGCAGGCAGGAATCCGACCGGTCATCATCGTCAGCCGTGAAGCAATCAATCGCTATAGTCCTGTCATCGTTGTCGTTCCGGTGACCAAGGCTGCTAACGTCAGGCGAGCCTATCCCAGTAATGTCCGCCTGGCCAAGGATGATGGTGGATTGACAGTGGATTCAGTTGCGCTGGGCGGACAGGTGCGGGCTATTGCCAAGAGCCGTCTGCTTCGCTGTCGGGGCCATCTCTCTGCGGAGGCCATGCGGCAGGTCAACGAAGCACTCCGTATCACACTCGACCTGTAGTCCGTCTGGTGCGCCAGCGATTGCCGATTCTGGAACTCGACCTGGGGCAGCCTCTCTGATCCACGCAACAAAAATCCGCACGTTCACGTGTCCTTTCGCAATCCGTTATTGTCCTGTGATCCGCCGTTCTACCATCGCTCTCGATGCACACGGGCATCGTCGTACTGCGTGCGGGGTTTCTTCTCCTCCGCCGGGTGGCCGATGGAGATCAAGTTGAGTGGCGTAACCGCCTCCGGGAGGCCCAGCACCTGGCGTACAGCGGCAACCCGATCTTCTCTGGGGTAGACACCCAGCCAGACCGCGCCGAGGCCCAAGGCGGTGGCCGCCAGGAGCAGATTTTCGGTGGCGGCAGAGCAATCCTGCACCCAGAAGCGTTCAAATGTGGTCAGGTCGCCACACACGGAGATGCACAACGGTGCTTCGAAGAGCATCTTGCCGTGGGGATGGACCTCGGCCAGACCGTCCAGCGTCTGCCGCTTCGTCACGACGACGAAGCGCCACGGTTTGCGATTTGAGGCTGAGGGGGCCGCCATCGCCGCCTCCAGCAACGTCTTGATGTTCGCCTCACTGACCGGCTCGGCCGTGTATTTGCGGATGCTGCGCCGGGCAAATATCGTCTTGATCAATTCCTCGCCCATTTTCTCACCTCCATATCCACTTGTAACTTGCCTACTTGCAGACTTGCAAACTTGCTCACTTGCCCACTTGCCTACTTGCCCACTTGCTCACCTGCCCACTTTCCACTCCAACTCCCGTGGCGCGGGGCCATCGTACTCGTGGTCGGTGGGGTGAATGCGGCGCATCGGTCGCTGGCGGGCCATCTCCTCGTGGGCGTGAGCCGCCAGGCCGGTGACGCGGGCGATGATGAAGAAAGCGTTGCCCAGTTCCGGGGGAAAGTCCAGGTCCACCAGGAGTGCCGCCAACGCACCGTCCACGTTGAGCGGCAGCCGCCGTCCCAGGCTCTCCTCCAGTCCCTTCTCGAAGGCGCGCGCCAGCATCACCCCATTGCCGCTTATCCCCAGTTCGTCCGCCAGGGCCAGCAGTCGTTTCGTGCGCGGGTCGTCTGTATGGACGCGGTGGCCGAAGCCGGGAGCACGTTTCTTCTGCGCCTTAAGTTCGGCCAGCATCGCGGCTGCCACCTCCGCCGGAGGGCGTCCCCCGTCGAGCCGGTCAACGGCCTCCAGGAGGAGCCGCATGCAGCCCTCGATGGCCCCGCCGTGGTAGCGGTTGATGGAAAGCACGCCCGCTGCGATGCTAGCGCTCAGTGTCGCGCCAGTGGAGGCAGCCGTGTGGGTCGCCAACGCCGAGGGAGGCGTCGCGCCGTGGTCAATCGAGGAGACCAGCATGGCATCCATCAGCCGGCCGACCTCCGGCGAGGGCAGTTCCCCCTTCAGCGTCAGGTAGACCGCCTGCCCAAAGGTCACGCGGCCCATCAGTTCGTCTATCCGGTACCCCCGCAGCCGCAGTTCGTTGGGCTGAACGGAGGTAATAGCGGTGGTCCAGTGTAAATTGCTCATTGGTTACTCCTGTTTATTGACAGGTTAGAGGCTTTTGCCTGTGATCGTGTCTACCCAGGCAGGGAGCGCCATCAAGTCATTCAGCACCGTCCCCAGCGGGTGACGTTCGACGTAGGAGACGCACCAGCCGGGTGTGTAGTTCGTGCGCAGCAGCGCGAAGGGGATACCCATCGCCAGCGGCAATGCACCGGGCAGCGACAGTGTGTCCGCCACCACTGCCAGGCGACTGCCGTCGGCCCGCTCGCGGGTTAACGCTGTGTGGTAGATGCGCCGCCGCAAGTCCACCGTGTGTAACTCGTCCACCACCAGGAACGGCTCGCCGTTGTTGAGTGGCACCGTCCAGTCAGGGTCCAGATCGTACTGGCGGGTGTCGCCCAGCACGCGGACTGCCGGCAGGCCCAGCCGCGCCAGGTTGCGGCCCACTTTGTCCCCCAGCGAGTTGGTCAGCACCAGCGGTTCGACCTCCGGGTGGGCGATGAGCCAGCGCAATACCTCGGGCGCGGCCTGGCGAAAGGGGGTCTCCAGTGGGGCGGTATGGGTGTGGAACAGGTGATTGGTGCAGGCAGCGACGGGGTCGTACTCGGCGTCTGGGAAGTGAGTTGCCACCGCTTCCGCGTAGGTTGAGTTCCCGGTCAGCATGGTCTGCAGCGCGACAGTGTTTAGGATGAAGGCTCCCTCGTCGCAGTAGGAGACGCGCACGCCATTCACCTGCCAGTGGTACTCGTGCGGCGCGGCCTGCAGGCGCGCGACTGTGTCCCGGTAGGCGGCCTCCAGTTCCGCCAGCGGCACGTGCAGGATTTCGCCCGCGAGTTCCGCCAGCGAGCGGCGCGTCACCTCCGGCACCTGTCGTTCCTCGGCGGTCAGCGTGCCATCGTAGTCGAGAACGATCTTGAGCATCCCGCGTGTTCTCCCCCAAAGCCCCTGCTACAGCGCCCCTATCCCCTTGAGCACCTCCTTCGTCACGGCAGGGATGTCTCCGAAGTTTTCCACCACGTGCGCTCCCACCTCGGTCAGCCGGGTCACCTTGCCCTCGCGGGTGCCCCGGCCGCCCTCGATGATCGCCCCGGCGTGGGAGAAGCGGGTGCCGCTTTTGGCCCCTTTCCCGCCGATGTAGGCGACCAGTGGCTTGGTTACGCCTCCCTGCTCGATCAAGTCGGCTACCTGCTCCTCCTGGCTGGTGCCGATCTCGCCGAACATCACGATGCCCTTTGTCTCTGGGTCGGCCTGGAAGAGGCGCACCACCTCCGGCAGCGGTAGTCCGACGATGGCATCGCCGCCGACGTGCACCAGCGTGGTCGCGCCGATGCCCTCCCGCGCCAGGTAGTAGGCCATCGAGGAGGTGATGCCGCCGGAGCGGGAGCAAACACCAACCGGGCCGGGGAAGAACCAGGCGCGGGCCGACACCGCCCGCCCGCCGATCATCCCTAATACCCCCTTGCCGGGGCTGAGCACCCCCAGCGTGTTGGGGCCGACGAACTTTGCCCCGGCGCTGTTGGCCGCCTTGGCGATCTCCAACACGTCGTAGATGGGTACGCGGTCGGGCACGGTGACCAGCAGTTTGACCCCTGCGTCGATTGCCTCCAGTGCCGCATCGCGTACCAGCGGCGCGGGGATGAAGAGCACGCTGATGTCAATCGGCCCCAGGTTTTCCCACGCCTCCTCGACCGTGTCGAAGACGGGTAATCCCTCGACCTCTTGACCGCCGCGGCCTGGGGTCACCCCGCCGACGATGTTAGTGCCGTATCCCTTCATCAGTTTGGCGCGGGCGCGCCCCTCGCGGCCCGTGATGCCTTGAACGATGACCCGTTTGGTTCCGTCAATGAGAATAGACATTTCTACATTTCTCCCTGCCGATACTCATCCAACCCCGGAATAGGCAACTCCACATATCCCCCGCCCGCGCCCTGGAAATAGCACTCCACGTCGCAGGCCAGGCACTCAATGCAACGCCCTTTCTTTGCCTCCTCCGGCGTGATGTTCAGCACCGGACAGCCCTCCTCGTTGAGCGTGAGTATCTGCGGCACACATTCCTTCACACAGATTTTGCTCTCGCAGGTGGCACAGACGGCGTGATCGAGGGTCACCGTGCCGCCGGTCACAGTCTCGAAGGTGTAGGGTCGCTGTGCGACCGGCTTCTTGCGCCCCTCGGGCTTCTCGGCCGGTGGGGTGTAACTCTCCGCCAGCGCCTTGAGCCGCTGGGCGCAGAATTGGGGGGCATCGTCCTTCTTGTACCCCTCCACCGGTGCAGGGATATGACCGTTGACTCGCTCCAGGATCTCCACCGCCTTGTCCTCAGCGTTGCCGCCTAGCCGGATGACGGCCGGCACCGTCAGCGGTTCCTCCATGAACGCCTTCACCAGCCCTCGGGCGGAGTGGAATTGTTCCTGGCTGGCCACGCCCGAGCCGGAGCCGAAGTAGCCGTCAATTGGTCCCTGGCTGAGGATGATACGCGCGGCCCGGTAAACCTTGCTGGCCGGCGGGTTGCCTGAGGTGTCCACGAAGTTGGCAATGCGGAACCCTTCATTGATCACTGCGTCCATACTCATCATCGAGCCACCACCACCAGCGCCGTGAAAGCCGACGACTCCTTCTCCCTTCTGGAAATCTTCGACCATCTGGATGAAGTAAAAGGTACCCCGATAGTCCCACTCCTCGACGGCATAGGCGATACGCTCAAGTTCCGTCGGCGGGCGGTCCAACTCGCGGGCGAAGGTGATGCCCAGGTCTTTGTGGCGAAAAACGGCGTAGTCGTCTACCGTGACGCGGCAGTCGGCGGCGACCAGTTTGCCACTGCTCGTCAGCACCAGTGGGTTGATCTCGGCGGCGCGAGCCTCCCAGGTGCGGGCCACGCCGTACAGTTTCACCAGTAGCCCGGCCAGGTCCCGCTGCAAGCGGCCGTGAATGCCTGTGCGCCGTACCAGGTTACGGGCCTGGTAACTCCGCAGCCCGTGCTCGATGTCCACTACCACGCTGGCGACGGCATCCGGGTGCTGGCGGGCAATCTCCTCGATGCCGGTACCCCCGACGCTGGAGAACATCATCACCGGTGCTCGTTCCCGGTCGCTGACGATGACACCGGCGTAGAACTCCCGCTCAATGGGGAGTTTTTCCTCCACCATCACTTTCTCGACGGTGAAGCCGCCCACCCGCATCCCCAGCATACGAGCAGCAGCCTGCGCTGCCTCGTTGGGCGTCTCGGCAAAGCGGATGCCGCCCAGGCTAGCCCGGCCAGTCACCCAGGCCTGGACCTTCACCACGACCGGCCCGCCGATCTCGGACGCGATTTCACGTGCTTCGTCGGATGTGCCAGCCGCCCGGCCTTGGGGGACAGGAATACCCTTCTGCGCCAGAAGCATCTTACCTTGATACTCGTGTAAGCGTGCCATATACCCCTTCCTTGATTTTGGATGCTGGATGCTGGATACTGGGTGAAGGATACCACAAGTCGCCACAGGTGGCAACCGCACCCTTGCAGAAAAAGGCGACCCTCTCATTGAGAGAGGGCCGCTGTGCGGTCCAGGGAATCACAGCGCTATGGCTGACGCACCACCAGATCGTCGAAGTGAATCTCCGTGGGCTCGTCCTCCTCCAGCGTGCATGCCACCAGGCCGATATCCCCTTCACTATAGGTGGTGTCCGTCGTCTCGGCCAGCAACTGGCCGTTGACAAACAGCGCCAGGTGGGAGCCGTCACACACTGCCCGGATGTGGTTGGTACCATTTCCTTGCCGGATCGCGTCTGAGGTAGTCCAGTCCACCAGCGGGTTCCAGTCTCCTTCCACTTCTATTATCTGAATGGAGTAATATCCATCACCGCTGATCACCAACCCATACCCACCGTCGTTCGGCTGCTCGCGGCACTTCACGCCATAGGAGTTGTTGTCATTGGAGGGACCTAGAACCTGCGTCGCGTCCACATCCATGACAATGTCAGTGAAGTGCTGTCCGGCTACGCCCCACATCACATCCCCGCTACTCTCACTTCGTGCGAAGTAGATGCCACTCTTGTAGCCCACGCTGCCGCCCTCGTAGTCTCCCACCTCCCACCCGGAGTCCGGGTCGCTGAAGTCGTCCTGGAAGAGGACACCAGCGGAAGGGGTAGCGGGATGTGGGGGCGGCGGAAGGACGCCGGGCTCGCGGATTACCAGGTTGTCGAAGTGTGTCTCCGTCGGTTCGTCCTCGTAGGACGTCGCGGTCAGCGCGATGTCCCCTCTGCTGAACGCGTCGTCCTCGGCCGTCGCTAAACGCTGCCCGTTGACGAACAACGCCAGGGTGGAGCCGTCACACACCGCCCGGATGTGGTTGGTCGCGTTCCCCTGCCGGATGATGTCTGACTTCGTCCAATCCACGAGCGGTTCAAAATCTCTTCCTGCGGCCTTGACCAGGATGGCGTAGTAGCCGTCCCCGGAGATAAGCATGTAGTACCCAGCGCCATCGCCCTGCTCCCGGCACACTACCCCGTAGTCGTTATTGTTGTTGGCCGGAGATGATATTTGGGTAGTGTCCACCTCAATGAAAAGATCGTCAAAGGAGCGGTTGGCCACACCCCACATCGTGCTGCCATCGCTGGCGGAAGTGACGAAGTAGGCACCGCTCTTGTAGCCCACACTGCCGGTATCGTAGTCTCCCACTTCCCATCTGGAGTCCGGGTCGCTGAAGTCGTCCTGGAAGAGGATGCCCGCAGATGCCGGCGCAGCAAGCGTGGGCCGGGAGGGATGGGTAGGCGCCTCCCTGGGTACCTCGGTGGGGACTACCGTCGGCGGCGGGGAGGTGGGCTGCGGCTTAGACGTGGGGGGCGCGGCCGTCGCTGGTGTCTCCCCTGAGAGGCCAGCCGGAAGATTGCAGGCCAACGCTGCCAGTACCAGCGTAACCGTCGCTGTCACGATCCACTTTCTGTTCATTCTGTCACTCCTTCTTGTGATGCTGTGTTCGTCACCGAATATTCTCGCCTACAAGGTGATTTTAGTCCATGGTGGCACCAGTGTCAATAATGCCTTTGCACCAAGAAGCGCCACATCACGCGGGAGGTCCCCCAGTCCCGATGCGGGCCCGTTCTTCTTCGACCACGCTCTCGTCCAGTTTCCTGAACAGTGGCTCGGGTTCGCGCAACACCTGGCCCGGAGGAAGTCCACTGGGCTTCCACGCACCTGTTGAGCCGCTGTCGTCATAACATAGCGCCTCGTGGACGCGGTTCCCTTCCTCAAAGGTGGCCGTGTACTGCCGCCCGAACAGCGTCCCTTCGTAGCCCAGGTACCGATGCAGCCGCTCCGACGAGAAGGGCAGGAAGGGGGCGAAGAGCATCTTCAATGAATCAATGGCTCTGAGCGCCACGTAGATGGTCGTACCGGCGGCCTCATGGTTCTCTTTGATCTGGAACCAGGGGGCTTTCTCATCCAGGTAACGGTTTGCCTCCCGCGCCAGGGCCATCACCTGGCTCAGCGCGGTGCGGAACTTGCAGCCGGCCAGCAACTGGCCGATGGGCTCGAAGCCAGCCTCAATCTGGGCCAGAAGGTGGGTATCTGTATCCTCCAACAGTTCCGGCGTGGGCACCTGCCCGTCGAAGCGCCGGTAGGCGAAGGTCAGTGCCCGGTGGGCCAGGTTGCCCCAGGTGGCCACCAGTTCGTCGTTGTTGCGGCGCACAAAGCCGTCCCACAGCCAGTCGGTATCCCGCGTCTCCGGCATCGCCATCGTCAGGTAGTAACGCAGCGCGTCGGGGTCGTACCGGTCGAGTGCATCATCCATCCACACCGCCCAATTACGGCTGCCGGAGATCTTCTGCCCCTCCAGGTTCATGAACTCGTTGGCCGGCACGTCGTAGGGCAGATTGAGTTTCATGGACGGGCCATCCTCGTAGAGGCGCTCTACCCCCATCAGTTCCGCCGGCCAGATGACGGCGTGGAAGGGGATGTTATCCTTGCCGATGAAGTAGAGCGTCTTGGCCGCCGGATCGTACCACCAATCCTTCCACGCCTCCGGCCTTCCCCGGTTGTGTGCCCATTCGACACTGGCGGAGAAGTAGCCGATGACCGCCTCGAACCAGACGTAGAGACATTTGCTCTCCCATCCTGGCACGGGCACTGGAATGCCCCATTTCAGGTCGCGGGTGATGGGCCTTCCCTGTAACCCCTCGCCCACGTAGCGGCGGGCGAAGTTGATCACGTTGGGTCGCCATTGTTCCTTGCCCTGCTGCAGCCACTCGGACAGCCCGACCCGAGCCAGTTTGGGCAGGTCGAGGAAGAAGTGCTCTGTCTCGCGGAGCACGGGTGTGCTGCCGTCAATCTTGCTGCGCGGGTTGATCAGGTCTTTCGGGTCCAGCAGGGTGTTGCAGTTGTCGCATTGGTCGCCCCGGGCGTCTTCGTATCCACACACCGGGCAGGTGCCCTCCACGTAGCGATCGGGCAGGAAACGTTTCTGCGCCTCGGAGTACATCTGTTCCTGTACCTGCCTGTAGAGATAGCCTTTCTCCAGCAGCGCGAGGAAAAAATCCTGAGAGACGCGATGGTGGTTCTCTGTATCGGTGTGGGTGAATAGGTCATAACTGATGCCCAGGCGCTGAAACAGTGCCAGGAAGTCGTGATGGAAGCGTTCGAAGACCTCGCGGGGCGATCCACCTTCCTGATCGGCACGCACGGTGATGGGGGTGCCGTGCGAATCGGAGCCTGAGACCATCAGCACGCGGTCGCCGGCCAGGCGGTGGTAGCGGGCACAGATGTCTCCGGGGAGATGGGATCCGGTGACGTTGCCGGCGTGGATCTTGGCGCTGGCGTAAGGCCAGGCGATAGCAACGAGAATGTGTTTGGGCATTGGTGTTCCTCCTTTGAGAGCGTGCGATATATTGTAACACAGGGTATGATAAACGAAAACCGCCAGCGAGGCTGGCGGTGTATTGCCGTGAGGCCGGGAGAGTGCAACGGCCTATCGCGGGCAGGGAGCCTCCTCCTCTGCCCACCACGGCAGGCTGCGCATCATCATAGCAAAGCGATAAGGTGCCACATTCATCATTGCATTATCTCAGATAGTCCCGCAACTGGCGGCTGCGACGGGGATGGCGCAGGCGGCGCAGAGCCTTGCCCTCAATCTGCCGGATGCGCTCCCGCGTGAGCCCGAATTTCTGGCCGACCTCCTCAAGTGTGTAACTGCGTCCGTTGATGAGCCCGAAGCGGAGTCGCAGGATGCGCGCCTCACGTGGGCCTAGCGTGGCCAGCATCTCATCGACTTTCTCACCGAGCAGGTGGCGATAGGTGCTCTGCGTCGGTGTGGGAGTCGTATCATCCTCGACAAAATTTCCCAGTTCGCTGTCCGCGTCTTCGCCAACCGGTCGTTCCAGGCTCAGTGGTCGCCACGAAACCCTGAGCATCCACTGCACCTTGCGCGGCTCTATGTCCATCTCGGCCGCTAGCTCATCCGACGTTGGCCGGCGACCATACTCTTGCTCCAATTGTCGGGCCGTATTGTAGAGCCGCCGGATACGATCCGACATGTGAACCGGCACGCGGATCGTACGTCCCTGGTCGGCAATCGCCCGCGTGATCGTCTGACGGATCCACCAGGTGGCATAGGTGCTGAAGCGATACCCACGGGTATAGTCAAACTTCTCCACGGCCTTCATCAGGCCCAGGTTGCCTTCCTGGATCAAGTCCAAGAACGGCACGCCACGTCCTATGTACCTCTTGGCGATGCTGACCACCAGCCGGGTGTTGGCCTTGATCAGATGTGCCCGAGCGGTCAGCCCTTCCTTAAATTGCCGCTCGAGCCCCTCGCGCTCCGTCGGGTCAGATCCATCATTGCTCAGAATCTGCTGGGCTCTGCGCCCTGCTTCGACAGACTTGGCCAGCCGAACTTCCTCTTCGATTTCTAGAAGGGGCACACGGGCCATCTCCCTAAGATACAAACCCACCGTATCGTCACTGGAGATCCTGCTCAGGTCGTAAGTTTCATCATCGCCTGTCTCATATCCGCTGACCGTAACATTCAGCGGTTGTGCCTCCTCAGCATTGGCATCTGCCTTGTTGTCGTAAACCTCGATGCCTACTTCGTGCAACGAGATGAAGATATCCTCAAGTTGCTCCAGGGTCTCTTCGGCCTCCGGTAGCAGGTCTAGAATGTCATTCGTGGTCAGGTATCCCTGAGCCTCCGCTTTCTCCAACAGTTCTCCAATTACGTCCATAGGTCTCCTACCCCATCTCTACAACAGGTCTTTCAACATTACCAGGCGCGGATCAATCTGGGTGCTCTCACACGTGCACGATTCGCGGTTGAGATTCGCGCCGCATTGCGGACATAACCCTTTGCAATCGGCACGACAGAGGGGTTTCATCGGGATGGCCGTCCAACTTTGCTCGCGCAATAGGGGGGCTAGGTCGAGCCAGCCATCATCGCCCACCACATAGGCTACGCTCTGCCTCGCTCCTGGCAGGCCGAATGTCTCCTCCAATTCCAGTGTGATGGGAAGTGCACAGGGTTTCAGGCAGCGGACACATTCTAGCCTCAGTCGTGATTCCACAGTGCCTTGAACAAGCAGACCATCTGGAACGCGGATCACCTGGATAGTTCCATGAAAGAAACTTACCTGCAGGTCGGTCAGGCTCTGTGGCCCCGTGTCCACGTTCAGGGTGAGCGACGTACCGAGCCGGGCCTTGGTGAGAGCGGAAACGTCGAAACTAGTCATGGGAGGCTAAAAGGACACTCTGTAGTCAACAACGTGGCCACCATCTCCTTGCGCCCGACCTGGCCAATCTGTCAGTGGCTCGTAGATTGTAGGTATTATAACACAATTGTTCGTCGCCGTCAAGAATTTTGGCTTTTAGTATACATAAAATAGTCTGTAGAAGGTTGGAAAAGTCGCGGATAGGGACGAAATCGCTGAAATGGCAAGAAACAAGTGCGTTGCACCTTATGGGTGAATAGTCACGTGCATTTGACCTTATCCTACGAGATGGGTATAATTACCCAGTGTTTCTTTTTGACATTCACGCTAAACTTTGGAGGAGGTAAAGATACTGTGAGTAAGAAGAAATGGGTGTACCTTGCTCGTTCGGCCGGCGAGGAACTGGCCGAGACGCTGGGCTACGAGCCCGAACTGGGCGAGATGAAGATCATCCTCGGCGGCAAAGGGGCTGGTCTGGCCGACATGACCAGCTCTGGGCTCCCCGTGCCCCCTAGTTTCACCATCACTACCGAGGCATGTGTTGAGTATATGGAGACCGGCGACTTCCCACCTGATATGTGGAAGCAGACGTTGGAGGCACTCGAGGAGATCGAGCGACGGACTGGCAGGCACTTCGGCGACCCGGAGAATCCGCTCCTCGTCTCCGTCCGCTCTGGCGCGCGGGTCTCCATGCCGGGGATGATGGATACCGTCCTCAACCTGGGTCTCAACGAGGAGACGCGGGTCGGCCTGGCGAAACTGACGGACAATGAGTGGTTTTCCTACGATGCCTACCGCCGCTTCATGACCATGTTCTCCGACATCGTGATGGACCTGAGCCGGGAGCATTTCGAGAAACTGCTGACCGAGTTGAAGGAGAAAGAGGGCGTCAAGACCGACGCCGAGGTCAGCCTGGAGGGACTCAAAGGGCTGGTTGAGCAGTACAAAGCCCTCTATCGCGGGCGCTTCGACCAGGAGTTTCCCACCGATCCCTACGAGCAACTGCGGTTATCCATCAAGGCGGTGTTCGCCTCTTGGGGCGGCGAGCGGGCCATCGCCTACCGCGAGTTCAGCAAGATTTCCCACGATTGGGGCACCGGCGTCAACGTCTGTACTATGGTCTTTGGCAATATGGGTGAACGCAGCGGCACCGGCGTCGCCTTCACCCGCGACCCAGGCACCGGTGAGAATCATCTGTACGGCGAGTACCTGGAGAATGCTCAGGGCGAGGACGTCGTCGCTGGCCTCCGTACCCCGCTCAAGATTGCTCAATTGCAGGAGGTGATGCCCGACATCTACGAGCAGTTCGTTGGGGTGACCCAACTGCTTGAGCGCCATTACCGTGATATGCAGGACGTGGAGTTCACTATCGAGCGGGGCAAACTGTGGATGCTCCAGACCCGCACGGGCAAGCGCACGGCGGCCTCGGCGGTCAAGATCGCGATGGACATGGCGCACGAAGGGCTCATCACCAGAGAGGAAGCAGTGATGCGCGTCAGGCCGGAGGAGGTGGACCAACTCCTGCACCCCTTCTTCGACCCGGAGGCGAAACAGAGCGCCGAGGAGCGGGGTGACCTGCTGGCGGAGGGTCTCAACGCTTCCCCTGGTGCTGGCATGGGCGTCGCTGTCTTCGGCGCCAAGCGAGCCAAGGAACTGGCTGGTGAGGGCAAGGCGGTCATCCTGGTGCGTCCAGAGACCTCCCCAGACGACGTGCCGGGCATGCTCATCTCAAAAGGTGTGCTGACTCAGCACGGTGGCGCTACCTCACACGCGGCGGTCGTGGCGCGGGGCAACAACCTTCCCTGCGTCGCCGGCTGCGAGGACATCAGGGTGGATGTCGAGCGAAATCAGTTCACAGTCAAGGCCACTGGCCGTGTCGTCAAGGAGGGGGATGTCATCTCCGTTGACGGTGCTACCGGCGAGGTCTTCTGGGGAGCGATCCACACCCTCGAGGTCGAGTACGAGAAGCAGAAAGATCTGATCGAGTTGCTGAGTTGGGCCGACGAGATCCGCACACTCGGCGTGCGCACCAACGCCGACCTCCCCGAGGACGCCCAGCGCGCCGTCGCCTTTGGCGCTGAGGGTATCGGACTGTGTCGCACCGAGCATATGTTCTTCGATCCTCGCGCCCGCGACGCCGTGGTGCGCATGATTATGGCGGAAACAGACGAGGAGCGCCAGGCTGCCCTGGATGAGATGTTACCTATCCAGGAGCAGGACTTTGAGGGCGTCTTCGAGGCTATGGACGGCCTGCCGGTCATTATGCGGTTGATTGATCCGCCGATGCACGAGTTTCTACCCAATCGTGAGGAACTGATCGAGGAAGTCGCCCGCTTGCGCTGTACCGCCCCAGACTCGCCAGAACTGGCCGAAAAGGAAAAGATGCTTGGTGTGGTCAATTCCCAATGGGAGGTCAATCCGATGATGGGGCTGCGCGGGTGCCGTGCCGGGATCATGTACAAGGGACTGACGGAGATGCAGACCCGTGCTTACTTCCAGGCCGCCTGTCGTTGTGCCAGGCGGGGTGTCAAGGTGATACCGGAGGTGATGATCCCGCTGGTTGGCCACGTCAATGAACTGAAACTGGAACGGGAGAAACTGGAGGCGGTGGCGAAGCAGGTGATGGAAGAAGAAGGTATCGAGATCGAAAGCATGTTTGGCACGATGATCGAGGTGCCCCGCGCTGCTCTCACTGCTGGTGAGATCGCCCAGCACGCTGACTTTTTCTCCTTCGGCACCAACGATCTGACGCAGATGGCCTTTGGCTACAGCCGCGATGACGCCGAGGGCAAGTTCCTGATGAAGTACGTGGACGGCATAGAGACGGGCGAAGTGGACGCGGAGGGCAATCCGGTACTGTTTCACGTCCTGGAAGCCAATCCTTTCCAGACGCTTGATCAGGATGGCGTGGGCCGGCTGGTGAGGATATGTGTAGAGGAGGGGCGGGCTGCCGACCCCGATCTGGAGATCGGCATCTGCGGCGAGCACGGTGGTGACCCGGCCTCCATTGACTTCTGCCACCGCGTCGGCCTGGATTACGTGAGTTGTTCCCCCTACCGCGTGCCGGTGGCCAGGTTGGCGGCTGCCCAGGCGGCGCTCCTGCACGGCAAAGAGTAGCGGCGTCTATATCTATTGCAGACCATGTGTGGCAGGTGGCGCAGGCTGCCTGCCACGCGTTTCGTTAGGAGAGTAGATGGGTACATGAGTAATTGAGGAATGAGGCTCCTCATCTACTCATTTACTCCACTTGCCTGAACGCCAGAGATGAGTACAATAGTCCTATGGTGTTGAGCAATGAGCGTGATTGACGAGGTCAAGGACAGGCTAGATATCGTTGAGGTTATCTCATCATACGTTCCGCTGCAGAAGTCGGGGCGGAACTATAAAGCTCTGTGTCCTTTCCATTCCGAAAAGACCCCTTCCTTCGTCGTCTTCCCCGACAGCCAACACTGGCACTGTTTCGGGGCTTGCAGCGAGGGAGGCGACGTCTTTACCTTTGTGATGAAGCGGGAAGGTTGGGACTTCCGCACCGCCCTGGAGGAACTGGCGCGGCGAGCGGGCGTCGAACTCCGGCCTCGCACCCCGGCGCAGGTGGAGGCACAGGAAGAGGCCGACCGGCTGCGCAGCGCGTTGACCACAGCGGCCCAGTACTATAACCACCTCCTGCGCCATGCCCCGGAGGCCGAAGCGGCGCGGGCCTACGTGACCAGGCGTGGTCTGAGCGATGAGACGGTCGAGCGTTTCCTGCTGGGCTACAGCCTTCCGGGTTGGGAGAGAACGCGGGCCTACTTGACCGAGCGTGGATATACAGTCGAGGAACTCACCAAGGCCGGGCTGCTCGTGCAGCGGGAGGACGGCAGTAGTACCTACGACCGCTTCCGCGAGCGGCTGATGATTCCCATTCGCGACGCCCAGGGGGGCATAATCGGCTTCGGGGCCAGGACGCTTGATCCAGAGGGGGTGCCCAAGTACATCAACTCCCCCCAGACGTCACTCTTCGACAAGGGCCGCACGCTCTTTGGACTCGATCTGGCGCGGCAGGCCATCCGTCGCGAGGACCGGGTCGTCATCGTCGAGGGCTACATGGATGTGATGCAGGCCCACCAGGCCGGGTTCGCCAACGTGGTGGCGCAGATGGGAACCGCGCTCACGGAACCGCAACTGCGGCAACTCCAGCGCTACACTAAGCGATTCGTGCTTGCGCTTGATCCTGACGCGGCGGGCGTGCAGGCAACGCTGCGCGGCGTCGAGGTGGCACGTGAGACACTGGAACAGGAATGGCAGCCGGTCTTCGACCCGCGAGGGTTGGTGGGATACGAGGTCCGTCTGGGAGCGGAGATCCGCATCCTCCGGCTCCCTGGCGACAAGGATCCGGATGATCTGATCTGTGAAGAACCGCAGCGTTGGGCCATGCTGGTCGAGGAAGCGGTTTCGGTGGTGGATTTCTACCTCCAGATTCTGCTGGAGGGGCTTGACCTGGACGACACCAAGGCTAAGGCCCGTGTGGTGGACACGCTGCTACCGGTACTGCGGGCGGTGGCGAATCCGGTTGAGCGGGAGGACTACGTCCAGAAAATGGCCAGAGCGTTGCGAGTGGATGCACTTGCGGTACTGGCCCGCTTGCGCAGCGCCGAACACCAGGCCGCGCGAGCGCGGCGCGGCCCGGCCCGCACTCAGGATAGAGCACCGCAAGAAGTCGTGGAGGCTGACCTGGAAAGCCATTGCTTGTCATCATTCCTGCAGCGGCCCAGCCTCCTTTCGCAGGTCAATGAGGCGCTTGGGGTGAGCCAACTGGGGCCTCTGCGAGGGCAGGATTTCCAGAACGTAGGCTGTCGGGCGATCTTCGAGGCGTGGGAAGCACTCCTGGCGACTGGGCATCCTGTCACCTTCGAGGCGCTGCGTGCACAGTTGCCCCCCGATCTGCATGCGCGGCTGGAAGGGTTGCTCACACCCGACGAGGTCGC
Source organism: Anaerolineae bacterium (assembly GCA_030612585.1). The sequence goes on along the minus strand of JAUWNP010000030.1, from coordinate 12,356 downwards.
ACTGGCTGACGAGCAACTGGTGCGCGACGTCATACTCACGCTGTTGCGACTGCGGGAGCGCAATCTCAAACGTTTGGGCCAAGAACTGAGTTTCTTGACCGTTGATGCTCAAGAAGCAGGGGATATGCGAGCGGAACAATACGTCGAGGCCCTGCAAACGTACAAGGATACACTGCTGCGCACACAACAGGCGCTGGCGCAGCGGTGGAGTTGGGTGGGCCGAGGATAGGGATACAGTCCAATCGTGCGCGTATTCGTGGGATCAAGGTGCTGATGACCGAAGAAGAACGCAAATCCACATCCGTTGGCACAGCAGACGAGCCGGCAGTGCAAGAGCCGAGAAGCATCCCTGAGGCTGCGGACCGCTTCCCACTGGCGCTGTCCAACGCCGACGCGACCCCGCTAGAGACGGGTAAGGATCTCCCAAGCCCAGACTTGGATGAAGTAGATGAACCCTCTCCTGACGAGTTGGAGGAAATTGAGGAAGAGAAACTGACTGACACTGCGCGCGAGGTTCCAATCGGGGTCACGGATGATCCGGTGCGGATGTACCTGCGAGAGATCGGGCAGGTGCCGCTCCTGGAACCGCAGCAGGAGGTATGGCTCTCTACTCAGCGAGAGGCGGCCGCTCACCTCGAAGAACTACAGGCCCGCTTGAGCCAGCAGGGCGGAGGACCACCAACGAGCCAGGAGACCCTGATTACCCTGTTGGATTCGCTCCGCGAGGCATGGTCGGTTGTGCTTAGGAACTGCAGTCGCTTGCATTTGCCTCCGCCTGACTTGGACGCGTTAGTGGATGAAGCCAGAGCACTCCGTCATGTGTTGATGCCAGCGATTTCCTCGCACCTCTATGGTTTCCTGAAACAGGCGGACTGGTCAGAATCATCAGAATCAGGGGATGGGACCTGGACAGTGATCACCAGACACCTCTTCGATGTCTTGATCTTGCTCTGCCTGCTGCCTGAACCCACGCTGGGCCTGATCTGTGCGGAGTGGCACAGGCGGCAGAGGTTTCCATCGTCACGCCATGTCAGGCGCAGGATGCCAGACGAGGAGGAAATAACGGCGGCATGGGCTGACCTGGAGGAGCACGCAGCGGAGGCCCGGCAACTCTTGGCCCAGGCCAATCTGCGACTGGTTGTCAACGTCGCCAAGCATTACTTAGGGCGCGGTATCTCATTCCTCGACTTGATCCAGGAGGGAAACCTCGGGTTACTCCGGGCGATACAGAAATTCGACCACACCAAAGGGTTTAAGTTCTCGACCTACGCCACCTGGTGGATCCGGCAAGCGATCAGCCGGGCCATCGCGGACCAGGCCCGCACCATCCGCATCCCCGTGCACATGGTGGAGACGATCAACCAGTTGCTCCGCCTCCAGCGGCAGATGGTGCAGGGACTGGGACGGGAGCCTACGATGGAGGAATTGGCATTGGAATCGGACCTGCTGGAGCCGGAGGAGACAGAAGCCATCCTATCTGCACAGGCTGCGGGGGAGTCACTACCTCCCTCGTTGGAGCGCCGGTTGCGTCGTGTTGCGGCCAAGGTGCAAGGCGTCATGCGCATCTCGCAGGAGCCGATGTCGTTGGATATGCCGGTGGGGTTGGAGGACAGTGGCCTGCTGAGTGACTTCATCGAGGACGAGTCTGCTCAGGGGCCGGCTGACGCAACCTCCAGCCAATTGCTCAAGGAACAAATACGCTCCAGCCTCAATTCGCTCGGCGAGCGGGAGCGCGCGGTATTGGAAATGCGCTTCGGGCTGAAGGACGGGGAAGCCCACACACTGGAAGATGTCGGGCGGGCCTTCGGCGTAACACGCGAGCGCGTACGGCAGATCGAATCCAAGGCGCTCCGGAAGTTGCGCCACCCCGGTCGCAGCCGCAAACTGCGCGATTTTCTCGGCTAGGATGAGGTAGATCGAAGCCCCCGGACGAAGTGTCCGGGGGCTTCTCCACGATTCTACGTCCACCGCCTGCAATCCCCAGGCCCACGGTTGGCCCCATGGTCCTGCGGGCTAGGTGAGGGGAACGCGGAGTTCGCGCCCCCTCACGCCCACCATCTATGTCTCGCTGCCTGGACAGAAGATCGGGATACTCAGGTGCTGGTCATCTTCTTTAACGCTTCTGTTAACTCTTTCACTTTGTCCTCCAGTTCTTTCGTCCCTTTTTCTACCTTGGGCATGACACCGGAGGAGCGTACGTTGAGGAACTTGCTCATGAAGTCGAACCAGAATGGCGCACCTTGCGACACAGCCAAGCCAGTTAGAAGCCAACCGAACAGTTTCATCAACCAGCCTACGACCACCGCCAAGCATTCATCTTGTCCTGCTTCCTGGGCGTGTTTAATCATCTCGCTGGTTTTTGGACCGTACTCCGTCGTCCACCCGATGGGCAATTCGAGTGACGCGAGCGCCTCCCGTAAGTCATCCACAGGGATATCGACGTCTTTCTGTTCTTCCTCCTTAGGAGCATATTCGTCCACATGCTGTTCGACATAGGCTGTGACGCTGGCGCGCAATTCGGGTTCACGCCACAATGCGTCGGCGATAGTGAACGTATCAACGTTGAGGCCCACAGCCAAGACAAGTCCAACGATCAAGGAGATCAGGCTTGCCCTGCGCTTATACCAACCCGACATCCGATCCATCGTGTCGTTGAACCAGATTTCGGCGCTGCTGCCAAGCGACTCCAATTTCGTAGTGCCGGACTTCAAGAACGTCAGAAGTGCACCCTGGGTATCTGGGTGAGGCACCATTCTGATCAATGATTCCAACTCAGCGCTGGTCTTGTTAGCTAGGCTTTCCTGATTTTCGTCGGGAAAGAGGACATCAAACGCAACCAAGGCAAATGTACGCGATGGGATGTACGAAGGCAGGTGTATCACCTCGCCATCTTTTTGCTCAGCGAGTGATTTGATGAGAGGGTGGTTGTAGAAACTTTCGACATAGGGCTTGTATTCTGGGTGATCTTCCAGATACTTCTTGGGATCCTCTAGATAATCAGGAGGATCTTTTAGGAGATTCCCAATCGCCTTCTTCAAGTCTTTGCCACGCAGCCTGAATTTGTGTGCAATCCATTCATTGACCCAGGTTGCGATCATACTGAGCAGCAGATACGTAAACGCAAGCCCGATGGCAACTTCGAGAATCGCAGAGATAGACATTGTTCACTCCTTGCAGTAGTATTCAGTAACGAACAGGGCGTCAGCGGGGGAGAGACCATTCTCTTTCTGAGGCACCCGCGGCAGGGGCCTCAAATGGCTATAGGTGTCAAAGTTGCTGTAATCACCTCCTTTCTGGAGTTCTCGGAGAGTGGTTGCTGTGGGGCACAACAACGGATTTGGAATAAAGCGGACGGCTGGACGATAGAAAACCCCTTCCTTTCTCAATGTCCGCTGTAGTGTTTTCAGTATATCCCAAGATGCGTTGGGTGTCAAGACTGAAATGAGAACTCAGGGAAAATTCAACTGAGCATTGTTCCCCCAGCCAAGCCGAGGAGCCTGGCCTCAGTCTTCCGTGAGGATTTCAGCGCGCCCCGTGAGGCCCGGCAGCAACCGCAAGTCGGTGGGAGCCAGACGCACGTGCACGGTGAAGTGCGCATCCGTCTCCACTGCCTCCCCAACCTGGGGGACGACCGCCTCGATCATTCCCTCCAGCGGGGTCTTGGGGAAGGTGCGTAACGTGACGACCGCTTGCTGGCCGGGGTAGATGTCGGCGATGTGTTGCTCACTCAGGTTCTGCGTGACGAAACGCAGACCTTCCTCAATGCTGAGCAGTGTGACGACTGGCGTGCCCGCGCTGATGGTTGCTTCCGGGGCCACGTCCACCGAGAGCACGATGGCTGCCCACGGCGCGGTGAGACGGGCGTGCTCCAGCGCTTCCTGCGCCTGGGCCAATTGGCTCTCCGCGTCCTCGACCGCGCGCTCGTAGTCCGGCGCGACGCCCTCCTTCAGCGCGGCCAGATTCCGCTTTGCCTGGGCCACGTCCTCCTCGTAGGTATTCAACCTCAGGTAATTGGCGCTGTGGGAATCCTCCGCGTCGGCCAGGCGCATCTCGGCCAACTCACGGTCGCGGATGGCGCGCTGCCAGGCGTCGTAGTATGCATTGAGCGGGCGGGGCGGCCACGCCATGAGCGCCTCGTTGTATTCCCACTCGCGGTCTTTTTCCGCCTGCCGCGCCCGGTCGAGAGCGGTGCGGGCCTCTTCCAGGCTGGTGTTCGAGTATTCCAGACGGGCCGTGGTGCGGGCACGCTCCGCCGCTGCCAGGGTCTGCTCGGCGTCGGAGACGTCTCGTTCCCACTGTTGAAGTGCTTGCTCGCGATCGGCAATGGCCCGATCGAGCGCGAGTTGCGCGTCGTCCACCGCGCGCTGCAACTCAGTATCATCGAGTAGGGCCAGCAAGTCGCCGGCCTGGACTACGTCGCCAGCCTTGACGGTGATCGTCAGTACTTCTCCGTTCACCCCACCGCCGAAGGCCAGCGCCAGGCTGGGATAGGGAGATGCCAACTGGCCGTCGGCCACAATGGCCTTGCCGGCCGGCGGCGGTGGAGGCAGTGTTGGCTGTGGCGTGCCGCCCGCATTCTCTACCGTGTCCGTCGGAATCTCGCCCTCCTGCGCGCCGCACCCCACCAGCGCGACCGCCACGATTAGCAACAATACCCGAGTCCATCGCGTCATTTTCATTGTCCATTCTCCGTACGTGCTCCGTACAGAAACCAGGTTTTTTCCGAAAACCTGGTTTCTCTCTTCCTACCAAGCTTCCCGCAATATCATGGTCACCTTGCCCCGTACCACGCCACGCGCAGCCAGCGACGCGCTGATGACGCTCGCCAGGGTGACCATCACCAGGATTGCCGCTGTGGTTATCCAGTCGAAGGTCAACTGCGTGGGCGTGTTGCGCATCATGTTGTTGCTGACGTAAAAGACGTAGCCCAGCACTGTCCCTGCTGTCACGCCTGCCAGCGATGCGCTGACTGTCATCATCACCGCCTCCAGCGCGAAGGCGCCCACCAGGTCTCTCCGGCGCATCCCTATCGCTTTGAGCATCCCGATCTCCAGCCGCCGCACGTAGACCGCCACGTAGACCACGGCGAAGACGCCAAAGATGCTGGTGATGAACGACAGCACCGTCATGATGAGCATCAGCACGCGCATGGTGCGCATGGACTGCTCGGTGGTGCGGATTTGCTCGGCGGTCGAGCGCACCCACACGTTGGTTTGGTCGGAGAAGAGTTCCCGCAGATCGCCGATAACCTCGGCCTCGTCCGCTCCGTCCTCCACCGTCGCCATAATGTTGGTGATGATGGGTTGCTCCCGCTCGGCGGGCGAGCAATACCCGCGCGTGCAGACGTCCTCGACGGTGAGGTCGGTGGTCAGGCGGATGTAAGTGTCCAATGAGACGAATCCCGGCGAGCGGCCCCGACGCACATAATTCTCGTTACGCGAAAAGCCCTCGAAACCCGGCATGCGTTCGATCAGGCCGGCGATGCGCATATTGACCACGTGGTCTTTGCCCTCGCCTGGTACGCGCACCACATCGCCCACGTGCAGGTCCATAAATTCCGCGTACCCGGCTCCCAGGATGATAGTGTCCGGTTCGGACAGGATTTCGTCAAAGGTGTGCGGGCCGCCAGTATGGTACTCGGTCAGATCGGCGTAGACGATGCCGTCCAGCGTGCCCGTCAGCCCCTGCACCTGCACGGCGGCGTCGCGCAGCGCGACCCGATTGCTCGCCTCTGCGGAGAACTCGGTCGTCAGGCCGACCGCCCGCGCGATGCCCGGCACCGCGCGGAACTCGGTCAAAAAGCTCGGCAGCAGGTGGCCCTCCGTGTTCTGGACGAAAAAGTGCCACCCCCAGCGGGACACCTGGGCCGTCACCGGCGCGCCGTAACGAAAGCGAGCCTCGACGTCATAGTTCTTTTGCTCCAGGGCCGTCATCGTCCCCAGGAAGGTGGGCAGCGTGGCGCTAAAGACGACCATCAGCGAGATGACGGTGTTCCGTTGTTTGGCGCGCACCAGGTTCGGCCCGGCGAAAAAGGACAGTCTTGGGGCGACGAATCCGCTCAACAAGATCATGATGCGCTCGAAGGGGATGGTCAGCGCGTAAAAGAGCAGACTGACCCCGATCACCAGTAGCGCCATGCCGCTGAAGCCGAAGACGCTGACGACTGCCTCGTTACCTTGCACAAAGAGAAAGTTGTTGCCGATGAAGATCAGCAGCCACATAATGGTCAGTACGATGCCGGCGATGATGATGCGCACGTCGAACTTGCGCGAGCGCAGCCGGGCCAGGTCTTCGATCTGGAGACTGTCGGCAGAGCCCGGGTTGATGGCGTGGCGGACCTTGGTGCCTGCCGCCTTGCGCGCCGGGGCGATGGCCGAGAGTGCTAGTACGATTGCGGCGATCACCGCTGCCCGAACCATCGCGGCGACGGTGATCATCATCTGGAACTCGATACCCAACTCTAGGCCCGCGTCGCTAGCAGTGTGGGTGATGAGGTAGTTCGCCACAGGTGCGACCACCCAGATGCTGAATGCTTGCCCGGCCGCGATCCCCAGGCCCACGCCAATCAGCCCGATGAGCGCTACCTCGATCATCACCAGCCCGAAGAGGTGACGTCGCTTGGCCCCCAGAACACGCAGGAAGGCCAGGTCGCGCTGCCGCTCCTCCACGTTGCTGTTGATGATCGAATAGATCAGCAGGCCGACGACTCCCATCACCAGAAAGCCATAGACAGCGCTGAGAGACCGCAGGACCGCAAAGGCTACGTCGCTCCAGTCCAGCGATTGCGCCTTGTCCAGCGAGAAGACGTAAGTTTCGACCTCGCTCCCCAGCGCGTCGTACATCCTCTCGGCGATGCGCCGCACGCGGAAGATCGAACTCTGCGTGTTCAGGGAGCCGTAGACGGCCTCGTCCAGCACCACTACCAACCGCTCGGCCCGGCCCGGCACGTCCAGCCAATCCTGCACCGTCTCGACGTTGGCCAGGATGCCGTTTTGCCCCCCGCCGCCCAGCCCGGTGGCCAGCGCGATGCCGGTGACAGTGAAGCGGCGCGTCACGCGGCCCACGCTGGCCTCCTCCGGCAGGTCGTATCCCTTCATACGGGAGAGCGGCACTATGTAGCTCAGGTCAATCTCGTCACCGATCTCCAGGCCAAAGGTGTCTGCCGTCACGCGCAGGACGACGACGTGGTCACCTTCCAGGTTATACTCCCCCTCCAGCATCGTCACCTGGCCCAGATTGTCCTCGGGCGCGCGCGCCAGCAGCGAACCGTTGCCCATCTGACCTGCCCCTTGCAGTTCGACCGTCGCCAGGAAACGCGGGTAGACCGCCACCACGGCCGGATCGGCCTCGTACAGGATGGCGGAGATGCGCTCAACGTCAATGTATTGGTTGGGGCTGGTCTCGGCTCGGGTGATGGTGATGTCGTGCTCGCCCGCCTCGCGCTCGACGATCTCGACGATCTGCCGCTGCAGCGACTCGACGCCGTTGTTGAGCGTCACCAGCATGGTGGTCACGACCAGCAGCGCCAGCACCATGATGACGGTGCGGGCCTTGTGGCGGGCGAAACTTTTTAGGACATAACGCGCAATCATCTGATTTTAGATTTGTTGATTTTAGATTTGGAGATATTTCTGATCTCAGATTTGGAGATGTCAGATTTGGAGATTTGCTACTCTGACAACCTTAAATCTCCGAATCTTAAATCCTTGAGAATCTTACTTTCTCTTGTCTCTGTTTTTACGGGCTGTGTGGCTTGCGGCGGTGAAGATGGCGGTGAGTTCGTCGGCTTCTTGGATCAAGCTCTTGAGTTTGGCTTCAGACGTCAGGCCGGTTTCTACCAGAATTTCTAGCCAGTAGAGGGACTCATCGGCTTCTTCGGCCACAACACCGATTTTAGCAGCGAACTCCCGGTGAGAGCGACCACGGCAGGCAGCGCGGTAGTTGGCTCCAACGGATGTTGCCGACCGGATCACCTGCCGCGCCACGATGTCTGCAGCCCGCGTCCTGGGCAACGCCTCGGTCATCTTCACCACCCGCACCGCAAACGCCTTCGTCCGCGCCTTCAGTTCATCCCGATCCACAATCACTCCCTTGATTTTGGATTTGTTGATGTCAGATTTGGTGATCTAAGATCTGCTAATCTTGAATCTGCAAATCACCAAATCTCAAATCACCAAATCTTAAATCTCTACTATTCGCCCGTCGCGCAACTGAATCAGCCTCTCCGCAAACTTGGCCATGCGCGGGTCGTGGGTGACGTAGATGACCGTCGTACCTTGTTCGCGGTTGAGCCGGACGACGACCTCCATCACCTCGAAGCCGGTCTCCGAGTCCAGTTCGCCGGTGATCTCGTCGCCGATGAGGATGGGTGGATCGTTGGCCAGGGCGCGGGCGATGGCGACGCGCTGCTGCTGTCCGCCGGAGAGTTCGCTGGGGTAGTGCCTGGCCCGGTCGGCCAGGCCGACGCTCTCCAGCAACCGCTCCACTCTGCGCCGCCGCTCGCGCCGGTTCAGCCCGGCCAGCGCCATCGGCACTTCCACGTTCTCCCGCGCCGTGAAGTTGGCCAGCAGGTTGTAACTCTGGAAGACAAAGCCCATCTTGGTCAGCCGCATCTCGGACAGTGCGTCCTCTGACAACGCTACGACGTTCTCGCCGTCCACGAGCACGTGGCCCCGGCTGGGTTCTTCCAGCCCGCCGATGATGTTGAGCAGCGTGGTCTTGCCAGAGCCACTGGGCCCCATCAGGCAGACTATCTCGCCGCGCATCACGTCGAGTGTCACTCCACGTAACGCCTGTACCGCTTCCTTGCCCATCAAGAAGGACTTGTGCACGTTGTCCACCTGGATCAGAGGTGCCTGCTTTGCTGTCTGTGTGACTTTGTTCATAGTCTTTCGTTTCTGCTTTCGCTCCCTCGTCAAGTTCGACCTTACTGGCCTAATTATATTAGGTATGTAGTTACTTGTCAAGCCCCAAATACGAGCACGAGAGCGTCATCTCGCTGCGCCTGGGACGGGAGATCGTAACAAGGCACTTGCCCGTTCAAGCGGCTTGCGGTACAATGTCCCCTGATGAGCAAGATCGAAACTCGCGACCTGCGGTTCTACTACGACGACTTCGAGGCACTGCATGGCATCTCGATGCGCACCGAGGAGCAGCGTATCACTGCTCTCATCGGGCCCTCCGGCTGCGGCAAATCCACCTTTCTGCGCTGCTTCAACCGCATGAATGACACCATCCACGGCACACGGGTCGAGGGAGAAGTTCTGCTCGACGGTCGGAGCATCTACGCGCCGGATGTGGACGTGGTCGAACTGCGGCGACGGGTGGGGATGGTCTTCCAGCGGCCCAATCCCTTCCCCCAGTCCATCTACGATAACGTCGCCTTTGGCCCGCGAGTGCTGGAGCTGGCACGAGGCGGTGTGCTGGACGGCCTGGTCGAGCAGAGCCTGCGGGCGGCGGCGCTGTGGGACGAGGTCGCAGACGAACTGCATTCTTCCGCGCTCGACCTTTCGGCCGGCGAGCAGCAGCGGCTGTGCATCGCGCGGGTGCTGGCCGTCAGGCCGGAGGTCATCCTGATGGACGAGCCCTGTTCGGCGCTGGACCCGGCTGCCACGTTGCAGATTGAGGACCTGATGCGGGAGTTGCGCGAGCATTACACCATCGTCATCGTCACCCACAACATGCAGCAGGCGGCCCGCGTCTCCGACTACACGGGTTTCTTCTGGCTGGGGGAACTGGTGGAATACGACGAGACGGGCAAGATCTTCACCCGCCCAACGCAGCGATTGACCGAGGACTACATCACCGGGAGGATGGGGTAGATCAGCCGTTGGCCGATAGCTGTTAGCCGGTAGCCACGCCCGATTGACTGGAGGGTATGAAATGATTAAGGCCAGAGCGTTATTCGACCGGGAATTGACAGATTTGCGCGATAACATCCTGTACCTGGGGGGCATGGTGGAGATGGCCATTGAGAAGGCCATTCAGGCACTCAGAGATCAGGATGAGGATCTGGCTCGCCAGGTGATAGCTGGTGACGAGGAGATCAATGCCAGGCGGTATGACATTGAGGAGCGGTGCGTGAGGCTGATCGCGACCCAGCAGCCAGCGGCCGGGGACCTGCGCGCTATCGTCGCCGCAATCCACATCGTCACCGAACTGGAACGCATGGGCGATCACGCCAGTGGGGTCGCAGAACTCGCCATCCGGCTGGCCAGTCAGCCGCACCTGAAGCCGCTGATTGACGTTCCCCGTATGGCGGAGATTGACCGGGGGATGATCCACGACAGCCTCAATGCATACTTCGAGCGCGATCCAGCCCTGGCACTGGAGACGGCAAAGCGGGATGCGGAGATTGATGGCCTGTACGATCAGGTTTACCGCGAACTTTTGACATATATGCTCTCGGACCCCACGACGATTACCCGTGCCACCTATCTGCTCTGGGTGACTCACAACCTGGAGCGCATCGCCGACCGGGTGACCAACATCTGCGAGCGGGTCATATATATGTGCACCGGCAAGATGGAGGAGTTAAACTTCTGAATGACAATAGAATTCATCACTCCCGAGTGGGTCAAAGACGCCGTCTTCTACCAGATCTTTCCTGACCGCTTCGCCAAAAGCGCACGGGTGCCCAAGCCGTCCAACCTGGAGCCGTGGGACAGTCTCCCGACGGTCTACGGCTTCAAGGGGGGCGACCTGCTGGGCGTGGCTGAGCGGTTGGACTATCTGCAGGAATTGGGGATCACCGCCGTCTACTTCAACCCCATCCTCCAGTCGGCGGCCAATCACCGCTACCACACCCACGACTACTACCGGGTAGACCCGATCCTGGGCGGGAACGATGCTTTCCGTGAGTTACTGGACGCGGCCCATAGTCGGGGCGTCCGCGTGGTGCTGGACGGTGTCTTCAACCATACCAGCAGGGGATTCTACCAGTTTAACCATGCCCTGGAGAACGGTGCGGTCTCGCCTTACCTGGACTGGTTCTACTTCGACGAGGAGCGGCTGCGAGCCGGGGGGCGGCTGAACGCCTACCCCGACCTGGAGGAGGAGCAGCGTCTCTCTCTCAGCCATCGCAGTCTGGAGGAACTGGGCTACCAGGCATGGTGGGATCTGCCGGCGTTGCCCAAGTTCAACACCGACACGGAGGCTGTGCGGCGCTTCATCTTCGACGTGGCCCGTCATTGGATCGAGTTCGGCGCAGATGGCTGGCGGCTGGACGTGCCCACCGAGATAGACGACGACGTGTTCTGGCAGGAGTTCCGCCGCGTGGTCAAGGGGGCCAACCCCGAAGCGTACATCGTGGGCGAAATTTGGCACGACGCCCGGCGTTGGCTGCGGGGTGACCAGTTCGACGCGGTGACGAACTACATCTTCAACCGCGCCTGCATCGGCTTCTTTGGCGGGGAGCGGCTGGACACCACCCTGCGTCCAGGTGGCTACACGTTGAAACCGCTGAGCCCTAGCCAGTTCGCCGATGCCGTGGATCACATGCTGGCCCTCTACGACTGGGAGGTGACGCTGGTACAACTCAATCCTCTCAGCAGCCACGATATGCCCCGCTTCCTGACGTTGGTGGGGGAGGACAAGATGGCGCTGAAACTGGCGACGTTGTTTCAGATGACCTTCCCTGGTGCGCCCTGCGTCTACTATGGCGACGAGATCGGGATGGAAGGGAAGCACGACCCAGACTGCCGCCGCGCCTTCCCCTGGGACGAGAACCGCTGGGATCATGACCTGCTCGCCTTCTTCCGGCGGGCGACCCAACTGCGCCACGAGCATCCTGTCCTGCGACGCGGGCGCTACCTCCGCCTGCACGCCGACGACCAGAACGGGGTTTACGCCTTTGCCCGTCAGGGGGAGGGGGAAACGCTTGTGGTGGTGTTAAACAACGGCCCAACCAGTTATGACCTGGACGTGCCGGTGGTGAGCCTGTTCTCCGATGGCACGACCCTGCACGATCTGTGGGAAGGTGGACGGGCGCAGGTGATGACCGGTCGGATTGCTGGTATGACGCTGCTGCCCCGGTCGGGGGCGGTGCTGGCGGTATGACCAGAAACCAGGTTTTTTCCGAAAAACCTGGTTTCTCTATTTGGATGGCGGGGACAGATAGGTTATGGGCGGAATAGGCAGGCTTCTCTCTTCTCACGGGGGAGACGGGGTGGGGGCTTTCCACCCTGCCTCTGAAGACCGGTGTAAGGAGAATCAAATGAACATCCATAAATTACTTATCCTGATCTTACTGGCCGGCCTGCTGCTGACCGCCTGCCAGCCATCTCACACTCCCACCCCTATTCCCACCACCCTGCCCACGACTGAAGTCACCTCCACCGTGCCCCCTACGCCCTCCC
>JAUWNP010000223.1 GCA_030612585.1 Anaerolineae bacterium | reverse complement strand
TATGCGCCAGAGCGCGTCGCGATTGAGGTGGACGCCGAGGCACCGGGTTACCTCGTCTTGACCGATACCTGGTACCCCGGCTGGGAGGCGACGGTGGATGGTGAGCCGTCGCCGATTCATCGGGCCGATGTTCTATTCCGTGCCGTCGCCGTGGATGCCGGGCGACATCGCGTCGTCTTCACTTTCCGCCCGGCGAGTCTGCGCGTCGGTGTGGTGATTAGCCTGGCGGGGTTGGTTGTCCTGGCAATTGTGGTCGCACGGTTGCTCGTGTTGTCCAAAGCAAGCCATGGTGCTATAATGGGCACTGCTATTGAGGAGAATTCACAGGAGGGTGAATCATGAATGCAGTGAATCGTATGTTTGTGGTGCTTCTGCTGCTGGCCGCCATTCCGTTGTGTACAGTTCTGTTGGTGATGCCAGAACCGGTGTTGGGGGCGGCCGGGGGGCAGTTGACGGCGCTGGTGGGCTTTCTCGGCGGCCTTCAGCCGTACGTGCGGGCGGGCCTGGGCATCCTTTTCGCCTTGATACTGGACGTCATCTTCGTCCTGCTCATCGTCCTTGAGGTACGCCGGCCCACTCCAAAAGCCATTCGCGTCGAACAGGCCGCTGGCGGGGAGGTGCAAATCAGCGTTGCCTCCATCGCCGACCGGTTGAAGTATGAGGTAGACCAGATCTCCGGAATCTTGCGCACCAAGTCGAAGGTGTCGGCCAAGCGCGGCGGTGTTGTGGTTGTACTAGACGTGGAGACGGCGGCCGGGGTTGACGTGCCGGAGAAGGCCGCGCGGATCGTGGAGACGGCGCGGCAGGTGGTGGAGGAGAAAATGGGGCTCAAACTGGCCCGTCCTCCTAAGGTCAATCTGCGCGCTGTCCGCTATCCCACCGTGCCGAAAGGCCGCCCGTCTGCCTCGCCGGAGGGCTGGTCGGAGAAGGCTCGCCCACAGGCGGGGCCTGAGGTGGACCAGGGTGACTGAGGTCGCCGCAGTGTGGTGGTGAAGTGAAAGAAAGTGACGGTCTCCCCAACCTGGCGGCGCAGGTAGAAAGCCTGCTCTTCGTGGCCGATGCCCCGGTCTCCCTCGGTCGCCTGGCGGAGGCGTTGGAGGTCACGCCTGCTCGGATCGAGCGGGTGCTGGCTGACCTGGAGGCCACCTACGCGGGGCGGGGCCTGCGCTTGCAGCGGGCTGGCAGCCGTGTGCAGTTTGTCACTGCGCCGGAGGTGGCCCCCTACGTCGAGCGTTTCCTGGGCCTGGAGAGACGCAAGCGTCTCTCGCGGGCTGCGCTGGAGACGCTGGCCATCATCGCCTACCGCCAGCCGATTACACGGCCCGAGATTGAGGCCATCCGGGGTGTCGGTTCCGACAGTGTCCTGCGCACGCTGCTGAGCACCGGGCTGATCAAGGATGTGGGACGAGCGCCGACGGTGGGCCGGCCTATCCTTTATGGCACGACCTTTGAGTTTCTGCAACACTTCGGGCTGCAAGGGCTGGACGAACTGCCACCGCTGGAAGATCTGCCCGATATAGCAATGGAAACGGTCTGACCTCCCCTAAGGTGCAACGCACTCAAAGTGCGTTGCACCTGAGTTAAGCCTCGGAGGTCTTTTGTACGTGTTTTTTCGCAATGGCGCAAAACTCACCCTGTCACCCTGAGCGAAGCGAAGGGTCTCGACCAAGGTAGTAGGGAGATTCTTCGCTACGCTCAGAATGACGGTCAACTATCAGGGTGACTTTTGCGGTACTGCGTTTTTTCATCCCCTCTTGGTACAAAAGTCCTCTTGAATCTTGGTCCGTTTTTGTGTACAATGAGGGTATCCTGGTGTATTCGGCAGCAGAGGCGGGCGCGGCGCAGGTATTACTGCATTGCTGGGTGTGCGAGCCCGGCTATTCCCCGATGTTATGATTCCGTATTTGAGGAGGCGACTCATGAAATTCATTGCTAGAGGGCGCACGTTCCACTTGTCTGTCGTGTTTCTGCTGGGCGCGGGGGCTGTGGTCCTGCTGTTGATCGCGCTGTCATCTCCGCTGCGCGCTGCCTCCACCCGCTGCGATTTCCTTGCCGGGGAGACGCTCACTCCCCTGGGCGCTGGTCAGCCCGACGACCTCCAGCGCCGCAACGCCTACAAAGCCCTCTGGCACGCTCTCTATCACCACGACCACCCCGACCTGGCCTGGAGTGCTGTCGCCAGCACCGTGAACGGTACCGACTATGGCCCAGGCGCGATCCTCGGTTCTCTGAGTGGCGACTTCTATCAGGTGACTGCCTCTGGTCTCTTCAACGTACCTCGTTCCTTCGCCCTCCACCATCGTAAGGTCGCCCTCTTCTACGGCACCGTGCGCGACGAGTACGACCAACTCGTCGTCTGGGAGGAGGGGGACTTCGAGCAACTCTTCCGCGTCTACTTGTGGTGCGAGGAGACCGCCCAAGGCTGCCCCTACTTCGACACGCTCACCGAGACGCAGGTTGCCACCGACCTCTCCGACTACGATGTTCTTATCCTGCCGGCCATCCGCATCGGCTACGCCGACGAGGTGGTCGCTGCGCTGGGGGCCGACGGCTTGACCGCCATCCGAGAGTTTGTCGAGGGCGGTGGCTTTCTCTATGCCCAGTCTGACGGGGCCTACATCGCCGAGGCGGCCGGCCTGGTGCCCGCTGGCACCGTGGACCTGGAGACCCGCGTCACCGACTCGGACAACGAGGGGCAATTGGACATTCTCCTGCCCGATCACCCGCTCACTTTCTCCTGGCTCTCCAATGCCACCTATGTGCTCAACGAGCCAACTCTGTCCTCGACGGCTGGCATCTCTGTCGTAGCGACCTTCTTTGACACGACCCAGCCCGGCACGCCGGCCATCGGTGTCGCGATGCCCGGCGATGGGCGGGTGGTGCTCTTCAACGGTCATCCCTCAGATGATATAGACTACCATCCGCAGGTGCTTGATGCGCTCCTGTGGGCGATGGGTGAGCGAGCCTCGATACACGGCACGCTCTGCCAGCAGCACTTTGCGTCTGTGGACTGCGATACCATCCCGGCCTACGAGCCTGGTGTACCCATCGCCGTCACCACTACCTGCAGGAATTACTGGGACGGCCCGCTGGCGGACGTCGTGATCACCGAAACGCTCCACGAGAGGTTCACTACTACGCTGGCCTCCATCGTGCCCACGCCGACCGGTTTCATCGAGAATGGTGACGGCACGACGACCATCGTCTGGACGCTGACCGAGACGCTGCCTGGCGACACTCACTTCACCTACGTTGCCTACACCGAAGCACCATCCGGCACGACCGGGTCGGCGCTGGTCAGTACCGCCGCTGCCGACTACGTCGACGCCTTCTGGCCGACGGCGTATCACCCTGGCGGCCTTCCCCGCCACATCGTGCGCAACAGCCTGTGGGTCAACACGCTGATGGCGGCGCGACTGGTCGGTGACCGGGATATCGAACTGGATGGTCTTTACCCCCTGCCGTCCGAAGGGGAATACTTCGACATCGCGCTGACGCTGGAGAACAAGGAGGAGACCAGCGCAACCCACACCATCATCACCGACGTGGTGGCGCTTCTCTCCCCCATCGTGGACGTGGATGATCAGCGACTCATCCCGCAGGTCATCACCGATGCTTACGGCGGGGCGACCATCTCCAACACGATGTGGGCGCACAACGATATCTTCTTCTACGAGACGCCAGTGCCCATCTACCCGCTGCCGGTCCACATTGACGGCGTGTCGCCCTTGGCCATCACCACCGGCGTCTTCTATACTCTCACCGCCTGGAACGATGGCCCGAAACTGGTCTACACCTACACCGGCAACTTCACCACTACCCCCGGCCTCACCGATTCCATCATCATCCCACCGGCCTATGCTGATTACATCACCGTCACCGCCGAAGGGGACATCCTCCTCCCGGCGCTAGTGATGGTGTGGGATTTCGGCAGCATGCCCGCCTACGATTACCTGGAACCGGCAGTGCGTTATGGTCTCTTCAGCCAGGAGTTGCTGGGGCGGCAGGTCTCGTTTGCCTCCGACCCGATGACCGACACCGGCGTCGTGCTGGCGGGCAGTGGCGGTTCGGTCTACACCAACCTGGGCGGCCACCCCATCCCCTACCACGAGTATCTCTCCAGCGGCGTCGTGCACATACCCGTCCCGCCGGAGATGTCGCGCGTGACCTACCTGGATCTCTGGAACCGCACGCAGGAGATGGAGTTGCGCACCGTCTTCTACGACATCGTGCCCTTCCCCCCGCCGGAGTACCATGCCGTCGTCAACACCACCTTCGAGATGCGGGCTGATCGGGACGGGGATGGGCGGGGCGATACTCGCGTACTGGAGTTCCCCGCCCGCGAGGGGGCCGACCTGGTGCTGTATATCAAATCCTGGTCTAACTTCGACCCGGCGATGCCGCCGTTGGAGAAGGACGAGACGCTTCTCGCCCAGGGGATGTTCCGTGGACGGGGATTCGAACTGCAGCCGATGTACGACGATTGGTACCATTCTTGGTCGGGGCTGCACCTGCAGGGTTTTGTTACCGACACCGATTTGATCACCGTCGTCACCGTCCCCGCCTACGACTATCTCTACTTCCAGCAGTTCCTGCAGAGCCAGCAGCGGGAGGGGATACTCATCAGCGCTACGCTCGGTACCTATCCCGACTTCCACCGTGAGGGGGTGATGAAGATTGACGACGGGGCGCGGTTCGTCTATCACCAGAAAGCGGTCGGCCCCAACCGGTACGAGGTCTACGACGCGCACGTGCAGGCGGTCTTTGGTCTTTCCTCTGACGCCCGGGTTCACAAGGCGGTGGCCCCGGTGTTGGTGGCGACCTTCGACGACCACGTCTACCACCTCGTGCGGATCGAGGATCCATGGGACCCCCGCTGTGCGGGCTGGGATCCGTTTATCAAGTCCTACGGCTTTGGGGACCTGGCGGCGACGGTCTATGTGGGCGGGCGGCACAATATGGAGTTGCTCTGGCCGCGCGTCGCTCCCGGCGAGGCGACCCAGGTGCGGCTGGAGATCCGCAACAACCAGGAGGGCATCACCCTGACCAACCTGACTATTACGCCCCACGCCCCCCCTGGCATCACCGTCAATCTGCGCAGTGTGACGGAGACGGAGGCCATTGAGCCCATCTTCTTCGACTTCCCCTTCCTGCATCAGACGACTGTCCCCGATGGCTGGCGCACGGTGTGGTACTACGACGTGGAGGTCAGTCCGGGCTTCGCCGACACCGGTCCCGTGCATCCAATCACCTTTGAGGTGAGCGCCGATGGGCGGCCGGCCGACTTCGTGGTACCGGCGGCGGAGGTCGGCGTGGGCGATCACGGAGGGTGCATCGAGACAGTCTGGGGTCAGGCAACCGATCTGCAATTGGAGGATCTGTTACCTCCGTGGGCTACGCCAGAGGACGCCCGCTTGGCGAACGCCGGTGAGGCTACCTCCTTGGAGGGGGCGCTGGCGCTGGGCGAAGAGGACTCCGCCACAACGATCTTCTCCGCTCTGCGGCCTGTCTCCTTTGTCACCACGTCAGTGGACGGCGGCGCGCTAGTCTCATTCACACTCCCTGTCTCGGACGCTTATGACGCCACCCAGATGCCCTGGCTGGAGAACGGCCAGCGCTCTGGTGAGGTGTACGTGGTGTTTAAGTCCCACGCTCAGATCGAGAGTAGCGGCACGGCGATCATCAACTACGGCCCGGTCATTTCCTACACCGATCCCTTCGCCCAGGTCTACACCGACACCGGCAATCTGCAGACGGTGGAGGTGCATGGGGCGGCGCTGGTGGTGACTTACACGGTGGAGGCCATCACCGATACGCCTGCCACGAGTACTCGCAGTGGACTTACCGGTCAACCCGTCGCGGGGGTGGTGCCACTGGTGTTGAACGAGGCGGCCGTGACGGTAGATGTGTTCAACCAGGGCGACTACATTGCCAAGGAGGGGTGCGTCACTGTCACTTTCCCCACGGGCGTGACGCTGGTGACGAGCACCTGGCCGGTGGCGGCCCAGGGGACGGACTGGGTAGCCTTCAACCTGCCCGATATGCCCCCTGGCGCACGAGAGCAGATCGGCCTGGTGCTGGAGTTTGTCCCGAGCGGTGTGGGACCGTGGGCGGGTGGGCTGCGCCCTGATCGTGTCGAAGGACCGATGGCGCCGCCTGACTCGTACCGCATCATCGCCCACACTGACGGGCGGTACGTCCACGAGTTTCCGTTCGCGGCTCTCACCCCACGCCGGGTGATCGTCGAGGGCCGGCTGGCGGGGCCGCTGGAACTGGGCGCTACCACTCGTGTCTATCGTGCCTTCCTGCCGACGGTGATGCGCGATTACTACGCTCCCTGGTGGCCGCAGTCGGTGCAGGATTGAGATTGAGCGCGTTGTCGTGAACAGGCGGCGCTGGGTTGCAGCAGGCCCAGCGCCGCCTCTTCCAGGGCGGCGCGACGTCAGCAAATAGCCCCCTGCTCGTATGGGCAGGGGGTTGTCGTTTTGGGAGACTTGGTCCACTTGTATTCACTGTCCCCTTGTGTTATACTCCCACACTGCTGTTGAAGGCATTGGATCGCATCTTCTCAAAAAGTTGGGGCGAAAGTAGGTCGGATTTGCTATCCGACCATGTGGCGGTTAGCAAAACCGCCCTACGCTGCCCTTGCTCTAAGAGCATGTCTGAAAATTGATTGATTGCGGTTTTTCGGGTAGACTTGCCCATTATGGCCAAACAGAATAGCACGAGACAGTCGTACCCGAGCGATTTGACAGATGCCGAATGGCAAAAGATCGAGCCGCTGATTCC
>JAUWNP010000086.1 GCA_030612585.1 Anaerolineae bacterium | reverse complement strand
CTCGACGTTTTCATCCATCGCCACGCTCCCGAGTGGCCGCTGGAACAGATGGCCTACATTGATCGTAACATCCTGCGCATCGCGATCTTCGAGTTCGCCGTGGACAGCAACACGCCCATCAAGGTAGCCATCAACGAGGCCGTCGAACTGGCCAAGGCCTTCGGCTCCGACAGTGCCCCGCGCTTCGTAAACGGCGTGCTAGGCGCATTGGTGGAACACAAAGAGGCTATCGCGCAGGCAGTCAATCAGGCAGTCAATGATGCGGCCGCGGCGAGGGGCAAGCAGTGAACGTAAGCGTTCACGTGTGGTTGCTGTGGGACACTACAACGAATGAAGAATAAAACGAATGGCCGGGCAGAGCAAGAATTCGTTTCACTACTCAGGTGCAACGCACTTTTGCTACAAATCTGTCTGTTCTACGGTGCAACCTGCTGGACAAAATCGCTGAAATGGCAAGAGACAAGTGCGTTGCACCTTATGGCTGAGTAGTAACAAATTCGGTATCTTCTCAATATTCAGGGGGGGATGACGACTGTAGGGCGGTTTTGCTAACCGCCGTCCGGTCGGATAGCAAATCCGACCTACACCCGCCCCAAGTTTTTGAGAAGATACCAAATTCGTTTGTTTCCCAATTCGCTGTAGTGTTATGGGAGCAAGACAGACTTTCCGAGAAGTCTCTATCAAATAAGGAGAAAGAGCAAATGACAAAACAGACAGGTACAACCATCACTATTGTCGTGGGCATCCTCACGCTTCTGTGCTGCACGATTCCGCTGTGTTTCGGGAGCGCCCTGATATTCACCGGACTGGGGGAGTGGAACACCGAGTTCGGCCCAACCACGCAGACCGGCACTATGCCACCCGCCTGGGGCATCGCCCCGTGCTGCCTGAGCATCCTGGTACTGATCGTGCCCCTGCTGCTGTGGCTCTTCCTGGTGCGCGGCAAGGAAAACGCTGTGGAGGAGGACATCTGGGCGGAGGAAAACATCGCAGTATGACCCATAAACGTTTCGTCACCATCATTATGGGCGCCGCCGGGCGCGACTTCCACAACTTCAACGCCTACTTCCGCGACAACCCAGACTACCAGGTCGTCGCCTTCACCGCCACCCAGATCCCCAACATCGATGGGCGCAGGTATCCGCCGGAACTGGCCGGAAACCTGTACCCGGAGGGCATCCCCATCTACCCCGAGGCGGAATTGGACACTCTAATCCGCCAGCACCAGGTGGATCAGGTGGTCTTCTCCTACTCCGACGTCCCCCACGAGTACGTGATGCACAAGGGCTCGCAGGTGCTGGTTGCGGGAGCCGACTTCCGGCTGATGGGAACCGGCTCGACGATGCTGGAAAGCAGCAAGCCGGTGGTGGCGGTCTGTGCCGTGCGCACCGGTTCCGGCAAGAGCCAGACCACCCGCCACGTCTGTGACGTGCTCCAGCGGACGGGCAAGCAGGTGGTCGTGGTCCGCCACCCCATGCCCTACGGCGACCTGACCACCCAGATAGTACAACGGTTCGCCACCTACGAGGACCTGGACCTTCACAGGTGCACCATCGAGGAACGGGAGGAGTATGAGCCGCACCTGGACCGGGGCCTAGTCGTCTACGCCGGGGTGGACTACGAGCGTATCCTGCGCCAGGCGGAGGAGGAGGCGGACGTGATCGTCTGGGACGGAGGGAACAACGACCTGCCCTTCTTCCGGCCCGACCTGCACATCGTCTTGGCGGACCCTCACCGGCCCGGCCACGAACTCCGTTACCATCCCGGCGAGGCCAACCTGCGTGCGGCGGAGGTAGTGGTCATCAACAAGGTGGACACAGCCAGCCCCGAGGGCGTGGCCCAGGTGCGGGAGAACATCTACGCGGTCAACCCGCAGGCCACCGTGGTGGAGGCCGCCTCCCCCATCTTCGTCGAGGACCCGGCGGCAGTCCGGGGCAAGCGGGTGCTGGTAATTGAGGATGGTCCCACGCTGACCCACGGAGGGATGGCCTACGGGGCCGGCGTGGTGGCTGCCCGGCGGTTCGGTGCGGCGGAGTTGGTGGACCCACGGCCCTACGCGGTTCGCTCCATCGCCGCCACCTTAGAGAAGTACCCCCGCATCGGCCCGCTCCTGCCGGCGATGGGATACGGGGATGAGCAAATACAGGACCTGGAGGAGACCATCAACGCGACCCCGTGCGATCTGGTATTGGTGGCCACCCCCATTGACCTGCGGCGACTGGTCAACATCCGCCACCCGGTAGACCGTGTGCGCTACGAACTCCAGGTCATCGGCCGGCCGACGCTGGAGGAGATACTGGTCGAGCGGTTCGGCTAGGCCCGCCTTCCGCATCCCACGGTATTGAGACACGCGGGCTGTGCCTGTGCGGAACAAGATTCGGCTTCCGTAACTCAGTCGCTCCCGCCGGATCGTCAGATCCGGCGGCTGGACAGGGCAAATTCAGTGCTCCGAGCCAGAAGCATCGAGCCAGAGAGCGGTTTCGGCCACTTCGGGCCTGGATTTGGCAATCCAGGCCGAGCAAGCTAAGTGGTTGCCGGCTTCCATCGTAAACGCCTTAACTAAAATCGCTCTTGGTGCTATACTCAACAGCGTATCTTAATACAGGCTCTAATAGGGGGGCTAGATGCTAGTGCGAGAAGCGGTTCCGGTAAGTGACCTGACACGGAAGGCCAGTGCAATTGTGCGACGGGTGCGAGAGAATGGCACGGCGGTGCTGGTCACGCAGCGTGGACGCTCGGCAGCCGTACTGGTGAGTGCAGAGGATTACTTCGAACTCATAGAGCGGCTGGGCCATCTGGAAGAGATGGGAATCCGGGCCGCCATTGCCATCGGTGAAGCACAACTGGCTCGCGGTGAAGGGATCCCACACGAGCAGATAGTGGCCGAATTGGAACGACGCTGGGCGGAGTAGAGAGGATAGTGAAGGCCAATAAACTTGCTCAGAGGGGATCGCCAGATCCACGTCTTAAGGGCCGATCAAGCCGCACATAGCCGGGATCTGACGATCCCTGGCGAGCAAATGATTAAGATGCAATTGCCCTGGGGTGGTACTGCTTCGCCGTTGACACCCCCGCTCTCTGAATACACCACATGGGCTGCCCCGATTGAGGGGCAGCCCATGCGCGTCAACAAACGAGGGTATCTTCTCAAAAACTTGGGGCGGGTGTATCTTCTCAAAAAATTGGGGCGGGTGTAGGTCGGATTTGCTATCCGACCGGACGGCGGTTAGCCAAACCGCCCTACAGTCGTCATCCCCCCCTAAATATTGAGAAGATACAAACGAGGTTACTGGGCCCAATTCATCGGCCTACGTCCACAGGTCCCGCGCCAGGCGCGGGAGAAGAGACGTGCCCCCGCTCTGGTGGACGATCTCCCCGCCGACTAACGTCATCTCGACTGGAATCTGCCACAGTCGCTGCACCGGCGCGGTATAGGGGTCCTCGCCCCAGACCGCCAGGTCAGCCATTTTCCCCACCTCGACGGAGCCCTTGACGTCTTCCTCGTGGGCAGCGTAGGCAGAGCCCATCGTGTGGGCCCGCAGCGCCTCCTGGATGGTGAGAGCCTGGTCGGGTTCGAAGCGCTGGTTGGAGAACGTGACGCGGGTCACCGCGCCAAAGAGCGTCACCTGGGGTGTGTACCAGGGCGTCGAGGGGGAGTCGGAACCCAACGCCACGGTGACACCAGCATCCAGCCACTCGCGGGTGACGATGGCCCGCCGGGCGCGCTCCTCGCCAAAGAGATCGGCGTAACCATCCCCACCCAACCGGATGAACTGCGGCTGGGTGGATACCACCACTCCTAGATCCCTCATCCGCTGTGTTGACTCTGGCTTTGTGATGACCGCATGCTCAATCCGGTGGCGTGGGTCGGGGCGCGGGTTACCGTTCATCGCTTCTTCAAAAGCATCCAGTGTCAGATCTGTCGCCGCGTCGCCCGCGCAGTGGACGCAGATCTGCAAGCCCGTGTCGTGCAAGGCGCGGACGGCGTCCTTGTAGGTCTGAGGGTTCCAGGTCGGCATGTCCCAGCGCTCGCCGTTGTGGGGTTCGTGGCAATAGGCCATCGTGAGTTGCCCGTCGAGCAGGAACTTGAAGCCGGCGAAGCGCATGAACTCGTCTTCGTAGTGTTCCATCTCATAGAGTGCGCGGTCCAGGTCGCCGGGCCACTCCAGGGTATAGTAGACAGCACCCCGCAGGTACATTCCTCCCCGTTTGCCGACGTCCAGGTAGGTAGCGACGGTGTCTGTGCCACGCACGTTGTTGTCCTGGAAACTGGTCACCCCGCAGGCGGCGAAGAGGGGCTGGGTGGAGAGGATATTCTCCTGCACCATCTCCTGGGTGTAACGCGGGACGTGCTGCCGCAGGAGGTCCATCGCCCGGTGGTTGTAAAAGATGCCGTCCGGCTCACCGTTCGGATCTCGCCCGATGAGGCCGCCGACCGGGTCGGGTGTGTCGGCGGTGATGCCGGCGATCTCCAGGGCCAGACTGTTGGCCGAGCCATAGTGCCCGCCTTGCTGGAGGATCCAGATTGGGTAGTTGGGAGAGACCGCGTCCAGATCGTGCCGCGTCGGCAGTCCAACCCCCTGGATGAACATGAAGTAACCCTTGACCCACTCCCCCTCGGCCGTCTGGGCCACTGCCTCAGTCAGTCTGGCTTGCAGATCCTGGACGGTCACCACCTCTGGCGGCAGCAGGGGCACGTAGTAACTGTTCATCAAGCCCATAACCTGGAAGTGGTTATGGGCGTCAATCAGGCCGGGGGTGACTGGCTTGCCGCCCAGGTCCACCACCCGGGTCGCCTCGCCGACCAGCCCGGTCACCTCGTCGTTCGTCCCCACCGCCTGGATCAAGCCGTCCTTGACGGCGACCGCCTGGGCGATGGTGTCGGCGGAGTCCACAGTGATGATTTTTCCGTTCAGCAGCACCAGAGCGGCAGCCTGTTCCGGCGGAGCGGTGGGGATGACAGGGGGCACGGTAGGAGCAGAAGTAGGAACAGAAGTAGGAACAGGCGTTAGGGCAGGGACAGTGGTGGCGACATTTCTCTCCCGCCCGCAGGCCAGCGCCGTTCCGGCCAACGCGGCCCCCGCGCCGGCCAGGAACTGGCGGCGGGTGACACGGTGGGATAGTTGTTTTTTCATCGGTTAGCCTCCTCTTCTGTTTCCCCATCCTCCACCCTCAACATTGGACTTCGATAGTATACCCATCTGGAGAAATAGGGCAAGGAGACGGTGGCCTTTTCATTTTGTCTCATTTGGTATACAATAGACCTTCAGCCCGTCCCCAGGAGCAACTGGCCCAGGCCGGGGAGCCCAAGGAGCTCTGGATCGTCCCCGGTTGCTGGCCCTGGACGTCGCGCCCGAGGAATGGGAACGACGGGTGGTGATGTTCTTGGACAAGGCGTTGTTGTTTGAGGAGTAGTTCATGGTAACGTGCCAACCTGATGCTGAAGGCATCCAAGAACTGATCGAGAAATACCGGACGGCTGACGCCATTCTGACCGAAGCGGACGTGGCCGAGGTTTTCGTGGCCCGTCTCTTCGCCGCGCTGGGCTGGGACACCCTCGACCCCATCGTCTGGAACCGGCAGAGCTACGTGCGCGGCGCAGGTTACGCCGACGCTGCCCTCCACGTCCAGCACCGGCCCGTCCTTTTCGTGGAGGTGAAACGATTCGGACGGATCGCACATCCGCAGGAGGAAATATCCATCCAACAGACCCTTTTTGGGCACACTCCGATCCTGAGCCAGGCTGAGCGCGTCGAGCAGGGCATAGACCGTACACCCGAGGAAAAGCAGGCTATGCGCTACGCCCGGGCGGCCGGAATCCGCTGGGCCGTTCTCACCAACTTCGAACGACTGATCCTCTTCGACGCCGACGAGGAGCGGGTCGTGCTGGCCTTCGACATGCCGGAGGAGTACCTGGATCGCCTGGAAGACCTGGCACTTTTGGCCCCCGCCGACACACCCGAACAGTTCGACAGCCGGATGCAGTGGTACGCCAGCGTCCAGAAAAAGCCAGAGATAGACGACGACTTCTATCGCTTCCTGAGCGACTGGCGGCTGCGACTGGCCCAGACCATTTACGACCACAACTGGAAGGGGGAAACGCTGCCGGAGGCTGGTGAGAGGAGTTATGCGCATCTTCCAGAACCGCCGCTCACAGCGGTGCCGGGGAAAGGCGCGCCGCCGCGCCACTTGCTCCGCGCGCCCGATGGATCGCTTGATGTGGATCGCCTGCGCCAGGCGGTGCAGCGTACACTCGACCGCTTGATTATCCTGCGTTACGCCGACGACGTGGGCTTCCTCGACCAGCACGACCTGCTGGAAGGCCAACTCGTTGGCTTCCTGAATCGTCGAATCTACGCCGTCGAGTACGAGTTCCAGCAGGACCTCAACCGGCTCTACGCCGCCTTCTACCGCCGCCACGACACGACCCTCTTCGCGCCCGGCCACGTCTGCGAACAGGTGCGCGTCCCCAACGACACGCTGGTGGACCTGGTGCGGGCCGTCAGCGGCATCTCCTTCCGCAAGTTCTCCAGCGACATCCTGGGCAACACCTACGAGAGTTACCTGGGCCAGCGGCTGGTACTGGAAGGGGAGACAATACGAGCCGAGACCGACCGCGCCCTGCGCAAGTCCGGCGGCATCTACTACACCCCCTCCTACATCGTGCGCTACATCGTGGATCACACCCTGGGGCGTTGGCTCTATGGGACAGTGGATGGCCGTCCCAACGGTGAGCCGCTGCCGGACGCTTCCCCCAAGACCTTGGCCGACCTGAAAGGGCTGCGGATACTGGACCCGGCGATGGGCTCAGGTTCGTTCCTCATCTACGCCTTTGAAGTCCTGGCCGACTTCTACGAGCGGGAGAACGCGCGCATCACCCGCGAAAACGCCGCCCGCTGGGACGCCTGGGGGCAGCGGGCGATGAAAGAAGGTATGTTCGGCCAGGATAACGAAGTGCCGCAGACGGAGGAGATGGCCCACGACTACGTCAGCCGCATTCTGCAGGAGCATCTCTACGGCGTGGACCTGGATTCCGAGGCAGTGGAGATCGCGGGCGTCAACCTGATCCTGCGAGCCTTCGACCGGCTGAGGGGAAAGCGGGAGCGCAAACTGCCGCTCATCCTGGGGCAAAACCTGAAAGTGGGCAACTCGCTCATCTCCGGCGTGACCGGCCCAGACGATCTGGCCCCCTTTGAGGCGGAGCGGCGGCGGCTGATCGCCCTGCGCCGGGAATTGGCGACGCTGGAGGACGATGCGGCGCGGGCGGAGAAGGTGGCCGAGATCAAGGCGCTGGCTGCTCCGGTGGATGTGGCGCTGAACGAACCGCTGACTGCCTACTTCGACGACGTAGCCGCCAAACGGCCTTTCAACTGGGAGATCGAGTTCCCCGAGGCCTTCGATCCTGACCTGCCGGAGGGGGAGCGGGGCTTTACGATTGTGGTGGGGAATCCGCCGTATGTGAGGATACAGTTCTTGGACGAAGATGCCAGGAATTATTTTAGTGAACGATTCGTGAGTGCTTTCGGGAAATATGACTTGTACTATCCTTTTGCCGAGTTGGCAGTACACCTGCTCGCAGTTGATGGTCTTCACGGCTACATAATACCGACGAAGTTCATGGAGATCCACGCAGGTGAAAAGCTGAGAACGCTCATTGCAAAAGACATGCTTATCGAGGAGATAGTTGACTTTGGTGATCTGCAAGCTTTTCCAGATGCCACTAACTATGTGTGTATCTTCGTAGGTAGCAAGCGATCCACACAGAATGAATCACATCACAACATGACGTATATCGCACTCCGTTCGCTTCCAGAACCCGGCGAACCACTATCGCCACACATCGGACGTAATGCATTCGTGCGCGAAATCGATCAAAGCAAACTGGATTCAGGGTTCTGGATGCTTAAGCCCTCTGGGGAATTTGATGTTTCTTCCGAGGATGCGAAACACCTCGCAACCTTGGGAAACATCTGTCAGGCAATAGCAAAGGGGATCGACCCCGGCGGAGCAACTGACATCTTTGTGATGACCCAGATAAGGGCACGGCGAAGGGGGATTGAAGCGGATGTTATAAGGCCAATCCTGGGTGGATCACATGTCCGGAAGTGGACTCGCAGCTCAGACCAGGTCATTCTATTCCCATATCAAGCAGACGAAGACAGATTCCAGGTAGTAGATCTGTGGGACTACCCTAGAGCTACGGATTATTTGGAGCAACATAAAGAGACACTCGAATCTAGAGAGTACGTAATTAGCGCAGGTAAGAGATGGTATGAGATTTGGAATCAACGCACTCCACAAACTCAGTTGGTACCCAAGCTCGTCACGTGCAACATGGCACAGAACAACCAGTTCGCGTTTGACGAGAACGGAGACTTCCTCACCTTGCACACAGTGTATTCCATCATACTCAAAGACGCCTCTCACGAGAATTACCTCTTTTTGCTAGCTCTGTTGAATTCTTCTTTGCTAACCTACTTATTCCGGCGCAGAAGCACTTATGTTCGAGATAGATACTATCGGTACAACAAGATCTATCTCAGACATCTTCCCATCCGCGTCATTGATTCCTCCAACCCCGCCGACGTCGCCGCCCACGACACCCTGGTCGCGCTGGCCCAGCGTATGCTCGACCTGAACAAAGTCCGCCAGGCCGTGACTGGCGGTTTCGCCGCCACCTTCCGCGGCTACGAACGCACCCCCACCCCCCTGCGCCTCTTCCTGAACGAACACCGAGACTTCATCACCCGCCACGCTCTGCTGGACGCCAATGACGAGGGCGAGGTCAACGGTGTCGCCGTGGACGAACAGGGCCAGTCAAGCGGGCTGTTAATCCGCGCCCAGGTCGAGAGCGCGTGGCGCGACGTGGTCCGTTTGTACGTCGAGGACGAAGACCTGCGCCTGTACCTCCTACTGGCCCTGCGCGCCTTTCTGGAAGAGAAGCGCCGCAAGCGGGTCTGGAGCCGGGGCAAGATTCTCAACGGCGTCTTGGAGGCGTTGGAAGTGCCGCGCCTGAACGCCGCCACTCCCGAGGCTCACCAACAGCGCGTGGCGGAGGTGCTGGCCGATGTGCGCCATCTCCTCCCCACCGACTTACCTCACCACGACGTCGGCCTGGACCAACACAGAGCGCCACTCCACCTGACCACCATCGAAGCCGACCTGACCGCCACCGACGCCGAGATTGACCGGTGCGTCTACGATCTCTACAGCCTGAGCGAGGAAGAGCGGCGCATCGTTGAGGAAAGCCTGAGAGCACAATGAGCGAGAAAATACCGGAGATATAGCAAGCAGCAAGGAGGTGACCAACAACGAATTTGCTCAAGGAGAATCGTAGACTCTCTCACGCAATACGCAATAAGCATTAAGCAAGGAGGCACAGAGTATGATCAGAGAAGTTGCCATCGTGGGGGCGGGCTGGAGCGGCTTTCGCTCCATCACGCCCGACCTGTCGTACAAGGAACTGATGTACGAGGCCGCAGCACAGGCATACAAGGAGGCTGGGATTAACCCCCGCCGGGACGTAGACAGTTTCGTCACCGTCGCCGAGGACTACAACGAGGGCACCAGTATTTTCGACGAGTACGTGCCCGACCAACTGGGCGCGCTGCATCGTCCCGTCCAGACCATCGCTGGCGAGGGCATCCACGGCCTGGCGGCGGCTGTGATGCAGATTCTCACCGGGAAGTTCGACGTCATTGTCGTCGAGGGACACAGCAAGGCTTCCAACATCATCACCTTGCCCTACGTCGTGGCCTTCGCCTTCGACCCGGTCTTCAACCGGCCACTGGCCGCCCATCCCTACTACGTGGCGGGGATGGAGATGATGCGCTACCTGGCCGAGACCGGCACGACCCATCGGGAGTGCGCCTGCGTGGCCGCCAAGAACCGTAACAACGCACTGCTCAACCCACTGGCCGGATACGGGGCGCACGTCTCCGCAGATGACGTGCTGGCCTCCGAGCCGGTGGCCGAGCCACTGACCCGGCTGGAGTGCGCCGGCCACAGCGACGGAGCCATCGTCTTCGTGCTCGCTTCTGGCGAGACCGCCCGCGCCCTCACCGACACCCCCGTCT
Source organism: Anaerolineae bacterium (assembly GCA_030612585.1). The sequence goes on along the minus strand of JAUWNP010000086.1, from coordinate 7,492 downwards.
GGGTGCGCGGCGTGGGGTGGGCCAACGACACCTTCTGGATGGAGAGCCGCCCCTGGGGCGAGGCCCGCTATGCCCACAACGCGGCTCAGATGGCCTACCGTACCGCCGGCATCAAGAGCCCACGAGCGGAGATAGACTTTGCCGAGGTGGACGACACCTTCGCCTACAAGGAACTGCAACACCTGGAGGCGCTGGGGCTGTGTCCGCCGGGCGCTGCCGGTGAATGGACCGCTGCCGGGGGTGCAGAACTCTCGGGCGAATTCCCGGTCAACCCCTCCGGCGGCGCGCTGGGTGAGGGTCACCTGCTCGATGCCACCGGGCTGGCTCGCACGCTGGAGGTGGTACTGCAACTGCGCGGCGAGGCCGGGCAGCGGCAGATCGAAGACGCCGAGGTCGGGCTGGCCTTCGGCTGGCGCGGCGTGCCCACTACTGGCGGCGCGGCCGTGATTCTGAGTAACTAGGAGGCGCACAATGAGTGGAAATCGCGTTGCAATCGTCGGCGCGGGGATGACCAAGTTCGTCCGCCGCGCCCAGGAGACGGCCAAGGAACTGGCCTGGGAAGCCGCCCACCTGGCACTGGAATCCTGTGAAATGACGCTGGATGACGTAGACGCGGTGGTAATCGGCACCGCGCCCGACGCCTTTGACGGCGTGCACATGAAGAGCGAGTACCTCTCCGACGGCTGCGGGGCCTGGGGCAAGCCGGTCATGCGCGGCTACGTCGGTGGAGGCACGGGCGTCTTCGCCCCCATACAGGGTTGGTACCACATCGCCAGCGGCCTCTTCGACACCGTCCTGGTCGTCTGCGAGGAAAAAATGTCCTCCTGCCAGCCCCACCCACAGGGGGCTTTCCTCACCATCTTCGACCATACTACCGAGCGGCCACTGTGGCCCAACCTGCTATGGATCTTCGCGCTGGAGATGAACGCCTATATGAGCCGCTACGGGCTCGATAAGCGGGACATCGCCACCGTCGCGGTCAAGAACAAGCGGAACGCCGCCGATCATCCCGCCGCACTACTGGGCGACCCGAACATCACCGTCGAGGATATCTTGAACACCGAGGTCATGGCCTGGCCGGTACAGCGCGGGGACGTGAGCCCCATCAGCGACGGCGCCGTCGCCCTGGTGATGTGCGCTAATCACGTCGCCCGCCGCGTGACGAACAAACCGGTCTGGATCGAGGGAGTGGGCTGGAACCTCGATACCGCCTACTGGACCAACCGCGACCTCTCCTACCCTATCTACGTCGAGGAGGCGGCGCGGATGGCCTACGAGATGGCCGGTATCACCGAGCCGCGCCAGCAGATCCACATCGCCGAGCCCTACGACCCCTTCGACTACAAGGAACTGCACCACCTGGAAGGGTTGATGCTGTTCGACAAGGGGAAGGCGCCGGAGGCCACCGCAGCAGGGGTCACTCAGCGAGACGGCGACCTGCCCGTGTGTCCCTCCGGGGGGCTGCTGGGCGTGGGGAATCCCATCGCCGCCGCCGGCCTGATGAAGGTGGCGGAGATCTTCTGGCAGTTGCGGGGGGAGGCGGGCGCCCGCCAGGTGCCCGGCAACCCCAAGCGCGGGCTGGCCCAGGCCTGGGGCGACCTGATGCAGGTCGGCACTGTGGTCGTGATGGGAATCTAGGAGGAATGAGATGAAAGAGCACGTATATGACAGCGTATACCTTCGCAGAAAGGACTTTGAGGAAGGCCGCGTCCTTTTCGAGACCTGGGACCCCAACACGCGCTACGCCTGGGACGCGGGCGTAGCCATCGGCGGCTATCTGCAAGGGCTGAAGGCCGGCAAACTGGTCGGGCGCAGTTGCCCCGAGTGCCGCCGGGTGATGATCCCTCCCCGCATGGTCTGCGAACAGTGCTTCTGCGCTACCGACCGCTGGGTAGACCTCCAGGACACCGGCACCATCATCACCTTCTCCCTGTGCTACGTCACCTGGGACATGATCCGGCTGGAAGAGCCACAACTCCCGGCCGTCATTGAGATAGACGGCGCTTCGCCTGGGATGGGCATCATGCACATGCTGGGCGAGGTGGACCCGCAGGATATCAAGATCGGCATGCGAGTGCAGGCGGTGTGGAAGCCGATAGAGGAACGCACCGGTGCTATCACCGACATTGTGTATTTCAAGCCCATAGGGCGGTAGAATGGTAAACTGGTAGATTGGGAAACTGGTGAATTGGTTGCACGCAAGGATAACCAATGTACCAATGTACCAATGTACCAATATACCAATCTACCAATACCGAAGGAGTGTAAAATGCCTCTAATGCATAGAATCGAACATGCGCACGATGCGCTGGCCTGGGAAGGAGACATGCCTACCCAGGGCCGGTACACCGTCGGCATCGCCGGAGAGAAGTTCTTCCGCGAGATCCAGGAGCACGGCAAATTCCTGGGCACCGTCTGCCCAACCTGCGGCATCACCTACGTTCCGCCGCGCCTCTACTGCGAGCAGTGCTTCGCCCACCTGGAAGAGTGGGTAGAGACACCGACCACGGGCCGGGTGTACACCTTTACCGTCGTCCACGTGGACCTGGACGGCAACTATCTGCCGGAACCGCGTATCATGGCCTTTGTGCACCTGGACGGCACAGACGGCGGCCTGGTGCACTACCTGGGTGAGGTCGAGCCCGACCGAGTCTGCATCGGGATGCCCGTCGAGGCCATTTTCAAGAAGAAAGCAGAGCGGAAAGGAAGCATCCTGGACATCGCGTACTTCAAGCCGGCATAACACGAAAGCCGTTAGCAGTCAGCCGTTAGCAGCTAGCAGTTGACAGATAATGGCAGGTTTTCACGTGCGTTTGGCATAGTGGATGGGGCGGCGGGTCTGTGGACGGAGCATGGCCGAAGCCCGCCGCCCCGTCAGTCCCAGTAAATATCTCCGTACCGGCTTTGTTCCGAGGCACGGAGACCGGATTCAGATAAGTGAGATGGACAAGGAGATGAAAACGATGGTTCCAGTCACCATTAAGCGTCACGTGCTTCCTGGCGAGGAAGGCGGGAATACCTCCTGGTTCTACCGGCAGAACAGTTTCGAGCAGCAGGAGATCTTCCGGCAGGTCGCCTTCAAGCGCCGGCACTGGCCCCAACTCAGCGACGGCAGCGCGAGCAAGCGGCCAGCCTACACCTATCCGCACATTCTGCCCGCTGGTCACGAACGGCTGGCCTTCTACGAGCCTCTGGCCAACGCAATCTTTGCCTACCTGGCTGAAGAGGACATTGCCCTGCATTCCGAAGTGCTGAACCTGAAGAGTTCCCAGGCTGCATGCCTGAATTTCCTCTTTCCGCTCCGGCAGAATCTCGATCTGGCCAAGGCTGCGTTGCAGCCTTTCCTCCCAGGTCTGCGGGAGGTGACGGGAATCGAATTCGAATACACAGGCCCGCTGGAGGTTACACAGTGGATGGGCGAGCCGAGGGGAGGAAAGCGAGGGCAGAACCGCACCAGCATCGACGCGGCCATCTCCTGGACCGGAAGGAGCAAGCGGAGGTGCATAACACTGGTTGAGTGGAAATACACCGAACACGGGTTTGGTGTATGCAGTGCCTTCCAGTCGGCTCACAAGGATGACAAAGCCAGGTGCACATCACTTGACGTAGCAAGGGACAAAGACCCTGCCCGGTCGTGTCTACTGACGACGGGCGGGGACCGCAGGTCGCGGCGTTACTGGGAACACATGGAAGCGGCGGGCATTTCGCTTTCTGCCTTCGCGGGTGTGCAGGGTTGTCCCTTCCAGGGTCCGTTCTATCAACTGATGCGCCAGTTCCTTCTGGCGGCGTACCTCCAGCAGACGGGCGAGGCTGACCAGGTTGAGGTAGTCTCCATCGGCTTTTCTAGGAACACCAAACTGCGCGCGGTCCCGCCACAACTCCGCTCGCTGGTTGACAGGGAGGAAGAGAGCATAATCGGCGCGTGGAACGCTGTGCTGAAGGATGCACCGCCGATGCGTCACTGGACGGTGGAGCAGTTCATAGCACGTGTGAACAAGATTGAAGGGATTGACCTAGACTGGCGAAACTACCTGCGCGAGCGGTATGATGTGTGAGGGCAAGACATAGGCACAGCGGAACTCCTCTTATTCCAACACGCCGTAGAAAGGTAGATAGCAGGGATTGAGGGAAGAGCAAAACGATGAACATACTGCGAGCAGGCCAGGGCGAATTGATTGGCTGGCACGATCCCGACGAACATCGCCGCTGGGTGCGGGAGAACAAATCCCGCAGGCTGAAAGACAAGCAGATCACGGTACAAGAGGCGGTGGAGCGCTTTGTCCAGGATGGGGACTTCATCGCCTGCGGCGGATTTGGCCACATCCGCATCCCCATGGCCCTGATCTACGAGATCATCCGCCAACGCAGGCGCAACCTGATCATGGCCGGCAAGACGGCCGTGCACGACATTGACCTCCTCATTGGCGCTGGATGTGTGAACAAGGTGGAGGTGGCCTACTCTTTCGGACACGAACTACGCGGCCTTTCCCCCGCCGGCCGGCGAGCGGTGGAGAGCGGAAAATGCACGGTGGTGGCCGAGATCAGCAACGCCGCTTACCAGTGGCGCTTCCTGGCAGCAGCGATGGGCATACCCTTCATTCCCTCGCGCAACCTGATGGGCACCGACACTTTCGAGAAAAGTTCGGCCAAGATTGTGCGTGACCCCTGGAGCGGCAAGCCGGTCTGCCTCCTCCCCGCCTGCTACCCCGACGTGGCCATGTTCCACGTGCCCCGCTGCGATAAGTATGGCAACGCACAGATTGACGGCATCCTGGTGGAGGACTTCGAACTGGCTCGGGCGGCGCGGCGGCTGATCATCACCACCGAGGAAATCGTGGATGAAGAGGCCATCCGCCAGGACCCCGGCCGGACGGTGATCCCATTCTTTTTGGTGGACGCGGTGTGTGAGGTGCCCTACGGCGCACACCCCACCGAGATGCCCTACCTGTACTTCTTCGACGAGGACCATATCCACGAGTGGCTCACCGTCTCGAAGACGGAGGAAGGGACACGGGAGTACTTCGAAAAGTACGTCTTGGGGGTGCAGGACTTTGAGGAATACCTGGAACTGGTGGGCGGCGTGCGCAAGTTGAACTACCTCAAGCGGGTAGAGCAGTACCGCGCGCCAATGCCGGCACAGGAGAGACCGATGACGGGAACACCGTACACGCCGACCGAGTTGCTGGCATGCGTGGCTTCCCACATTTTGGAAGACGGCAGGTCCATCTTCGTGGGCACCGGCCTGCCGATGATCGCCTCGCTGCTCGCTCAGCGCACCCACGCTCCCAACCTGCTGATTATCTTTGAGGCTGGGGGCATCGGTCCCCAGGTGCCGGTGCTGCCCATCTCGGTGGGCGATTCGCGCACCTTCCACCGGGCAGTGGCTGCCTCTTCTATGCACGACGTAATGAGCCTTCTGCAGAACGGCTACATTGACTATGGCTTCCTGGGCACGGCAGCCATTGACCCCCACGGCAACATCAACACCACCGTCATCGGCGATTGGGAACGTCCAAAAGTGCGATTGCCGGGCAGCGGCGGGGCCAACGACATCGGCTCCCTCTGCTGGCGCACGATCATCATCATGCGCCAGGACAAGCGCCGCTTCGTGAAAGAACTACCCTTCACCACCACGCCCGGCTACCTCAGCGGCCCCGGCGCGCGCGAGGCGGCTGGCCTGCCCGAGGACAGTGGCCCTTACCGGGTGATCACTCAACTGGGGATCTACGGCTTCGACGAGGCAACGAAACGTCTAAAACTCATCAGCCGTCATCCGGGTGTGACCATCGAGGAAATCCAGACTAACAGCGAGTTTGAGATCATCATCCCCGATGAAGTGCCGGAGAGCACACCTCCCACGCCGGAGGAGCAGCACATTCTACGCGAGATTGACCCCACGGGGATGGTGATCGGGAAGTAGAGAAGGAGTAGCAACAATGGACTTTCAACTAACCGAAGAACAACGTTTGTTCCGTCGCATGGTGCGCGAGTTCGCCGAGCAGGAGATCGCGCCCCGTGCCGAGGAGATTGACGCGACCGACGAGTTCCCCTGGGACATCTTCCGCAAGATGGGCCAGGTGGGCTTGATGGGCCTGCCCTTCCCGGAGGAGTACGGCGGCTCCGGCGCTGGCTACACCAGCATGGTCATCGCGCTGGAGGAGATCGCCCGCGTGTCCGGCTCTATGGCTATCACCCTTGATGCTCAAACCTCCCTCTACTGTGAGCCGGTCTACCTCTTCGGTACCGAGGAACAGAAGCAAAAGTACCTGGTGCCGGCAGCACGCGGAGAGAAGGTCGGAGCCTTCGGCCTGACCGAGCCCCAGGCCGGCTCCGACGCCGGGGCTACTCGTACCCGCGCCGTGCGCGACGGCCGTACGAATGAGTGGGTCATCAATGGCCAGAAGAACTTCATCACCAACGGTTCCATCGCCGACTTCGTCGCCGTCACTGCCAAGACCGATCCAGAAAAGGGCACGCGGGGCATCTCCGCGTTCATCGTCGAAAAGGGCACGCCCGGCTTCGAGCCAGGGCGAGATGAGAAGAAAATGGGATTGAAAGGCTCGGTGACCTCGGAACTCTTCTTCGAAGACTGCCGCATCCCGGCGGAGAATCTGCTGGGCAAGGAGAACGAGGGCTTCAAGCAATTCCTGGTCACGCTCGATGCCGGACGGGTCGCCATCGCAGCAATGGCGGTGGGTCTAGCGCAGGGAGCGTTCGAGAAGGCCGTTGCCTACGCGAAGGAGCGGGTGCAGTTCGGCCAGCCCATCGCCAAATTCCAGGCCATCCAGTGGATGGTCGCCGACATGGCCACAGAGATCGAGGCCGCCCGCCTGATGGTCCACCGGGCCGCCTGGCTCAAGGAACAAGGAAAACGCTTCACCAAAGAGGCAGCCATGGCCAAACTCTTCGCCACCGAGATGTCAGAGCGCGCCTGCCACAAAGCGATCCAGATCCACGGCGGCTACGGCTACGTGCAGGAATACGAAGTCGAGCGTATGTACCGCGACCAACGATTGTGCTCCATCGGCGAGGGGACGAACGAGATCCAGCGACTGGTCATCGCGCGGCAGGTGCTGGGGCGCTAAGACCACGTCCGGTAAAGAAACGGGACCACCAGGCGGTGTCCCGTTTTGCATTTCTACTCCGACGCTCTCAGCCCCCGTCCCCGTAGATCAATGACGAGTGTCTTACTATTCTAGCAATCTCTCAAACAACTGTTCGTAACGGGCTGCTACATTGACCGGTGAGAACTGCTCTGCAATCTGTGCCCGGTGCCGTACATGAGCCTCTGGACGGCTCAGCACATTGCAGATTCCCTCCGCCAGAGCGCGGGGGTCACGAGGTGGAACTGTGGCTCTTTGGGATTTCGCATGGGAGGGCCACATATGGGGGTACTCCGGCTAGGCGAATCGGCGATAGCCCTCAAGGTCAAGGTAAATGCGTTGGAATAGAGTTGTGACCCTGGTAATGCCATAACAGCGCCGCTTAATCG